>JBDGPU010000041.1:0-11262 GCA_042219525.1 Halopenitus sp. | reverse complement strand
GGAACCTCTCCCTCCGGTTCGATTCTCGCCCCTGGACCTTTTCCAACGACTGAAGTGAAGAGCGGCGTCGCCGGCGACGGCCGCCCCCGCAGCACGCTCCGCCGCCGACCGCGATACCATGTGTTTTCACTCTGGAGCCCCTTCTCGACGTGTGACGATCACAACTGGCGATTCCGTGACGATCGAGTACACTGGTCGACTGGACGACGACGGAGCGATTTTCGACACCTCGCTGGAATCCGTTGCCGAGGAGACGGGACTGGCCGAGCAGCAGCCGGACCGCGAGTACACGCCGATCACGGTCGAGGTCGGTGCCGGGCAGGTCATCGAGGGTATGGACGAAGGGCTCGTCGGCCTGGAAGCTGGCGAGACGGAGACGCTCGTCATTCCGCCGGAGGAAGCATACGGCGAATGGGACGAGGAACACGTCCAGGAGTTCGAGACCGACGACCTTCGTGAGATGCTCAACGGACAGACCCCCAGCGAGGGCGACGTCCTGGAAGCCCAGAACGGTCGCGAAGGAACCGTCACCCACGTCGACGAGGACGTCGTCAAGGTTGACTTCAACCCCGAACTCGCCGGCGAGACGCTGGAGTTCGAAGTCGAAGTCGTCGACGTCAACTGACGACGACCACGGCCGCGTCCTCCGTTCGAGCGTGCCCATCGAGGCGCGAACGCTCACTCACATCCGCATTTTCACCTGACGACGACGATGAGTCACGTCGCCGTCGACGGCGCGATTCTCGCGACCGAGTGCGGAGTCATATCCGACACAGCGACCGGATCCCGTTCGGCACCCGCCCACCTGTCTCCCAGTCGGCATCGACGCTCACTAGCACTCGCCCCTCGTTCGTGCCGGCAAGGAGTCCGTCGCCGTCACTCGCCCAGGCGAGGATCACCTCGGCCGGCCCGCCGGGATACGACACGGTGGTGAACTGATCGCCATCGTCGTCCGAAACGTACAGCGCGGCGTCCGCGCCGCCGTTGCCGCTCCACGTGCCCGGGGAGGACCGTGCCGCGGCGGCGTAGAGTCGCCCGTCGTGGGCCGTGGCCTCGCGGAAGTACCGTCGCGAAAGCCCCTCGTCCAGGCGCGTCCACGAGCGGCCGGCGTCCGCGGTCCGATAGAGGCCGTCGCCGCACGAGGCCACGTAGGTCTCGGGACCGCGGACCAGCACGTGGTGAACGTCGTCGTGCAGGCCGGTCCTTCGCTCCTGCCAGCGCTCGCCGCGGTCGTCGCTGACGTGGACGCCGCCGACCTCGACGCCGGCGACGACCCGGTCCGGTTCGGCCGGATGCGCGCCCAGACTCCGCACGTGGGCCTCGTCCCGGTGTCGCGGCGTGTACCAGTCCTCGCGTGACGGGAGCTCCTGCAGTCCCGTGAGCTCGCGCCACGTCTCGCCGGCGTCCGCGCTGACGTAGCAGTGGGCAGGATGGGTCCCGGCGTAGAGTCGCTCCCCGTCGGGACTGCAAAGGACGGCGTACACTTCCTCTCGCGGTACGCGTAGGTCCGTCCAGCTGGTGCCGCCGTCCCTCGACCGATAGAGGCCGGTCTTCGTACACGCGAAGACCGCGTCGGACTCCGCGGACCCTGGGAACGTTCGGACGCGCATGGTGCGACCGGCGTCCAGAACAAGCGTCGCGTCGTCGAACTGGGGGCTGGCGGCGCGATAGACGCCGTCGTTGGTTGCGATGAGAAGGGGCATGCGTCCGAGTAGCGACTGGCACTCCGTCAACTTATGGGCGAAGTCGGCAGTGGCCAACGGGGCCAGTGGCCAACAGGGCCAGTGGGTTCAGCGCCGGCGGCGAGTCGCTGCTTCGAAACCGGTATTCGGGCCCGTTCCCTACCGGCTGGTATATGCGTCGCGTGACGCGGAACCTGATCGTCGCCATCGTCCTCGTCGTCCTGGCCTTGCTCGCGCTGGGCGCGCTCCCGAGCTATCTCGGCACCGGCGAGCCGTACTACCTCACCGTCGAGGAGACCAGCGCCGAGGGGACGGCAATCGACGCGAACAACGTCAGCGAGCGTCGCTTCCCGTACCTGGCCGACGCGCTCCGCTCCGCGGACGGCCGATCCAAGCCGTACCAGAAGGGCCCCTACGGCGTGAAAGAGCACTTCACGCACACGCCGTTCGACGAGGTGAATGCCCTCCAGCGGCGGGTTCCGGAGGCCGTGACCGACGAGGGCCGGGTGCTGATCAGGTACGAGGGCCAGCGATACTACGTCGACGTCGCCCGGGGTGAGCCATGACCGACCGGCCCCGATATCCCGGCAGCGTCGACCTGGGCGAAGCGGGCGTCGCCGCCGACCTCGCCGAACTGGACGCCTTCGACGACGGGCGCAGCCACTCGCTGCCAGGCGAGCCGGAGTGGCCCGTCGAGGACGTCGTCGTCGAGTACGAAACCGGCTGGGTGACGGCCGGCTACGACCTCGTCGTCCAGCCCGACGGCTCCCGCAAAAAGTACTACTGGGCGGAGCTCCCGCCCGCGGTGGTCGTCGTCGCCATCGGCGACAGCGACGGTCGATACGACCAGGACGGCGGGAGCGACGCCGCTGCAGACACTGCGGGCGACACCGCCGGCGACGCCGCCAACCTCCCGAACGTCGCCGGCGAGGTCCTCTTCGTCGAGCAGTATCGCCCGACGATCCGGCAAACGCAACTCGAGCTCCCCGCGGGCATCGTCGAACGCGAGGAGACGTACACCGAGGCAGCGAAGCGCGAACTCCGGGAAGAGACGGGCTTCGTGGCCGAGTCGGCGGAATTGCTGCAGGAGGTCTGGTGTACGACCGGACTGCTCCGGCACAAGCGCGGCTACGTCGTCGTCGAGGGACTCGAACCGGTCGACCAGTCGCTCGACGAGAACGAGTTCCTCATGCCGCGGGCCGTCCCCGCGCCGGACGCGTTCGAGGTCGCCCGGTCACCGCTGACGAACGAGGCGACGCTCGACGGCCTGCTGCTCGCCGAAACCGACGGCTACCTGTAGTCGGCCGGGCCGAAACGCGAAGGCGAATCCCACGCCCGTCCAACTTTTCCACCGATCGAGTGGCTATTAGTCGCTCGCGTTGCACCACAGTACCATGACGCAGGCCAGCGATCCGTCCGTGTTGCTCTCGGAGTCGCCGCCGCTCGACCTCCGGCTGTCCGTGGCGGAGCTCGAGCGCACGCGAGAGCAGATCGTCTCGTTCATCGAGTCCACCGTCGCCGACGCGGGCGCCGACGGGGCCGTCCTCGGGCTCTCCGGCGGCATCGACTCCACACTGACAGCGTACCTCACGGTCGAAGCCCTCGGCGAGGACGGGCTCCACGGGCTGACGATGCCCTCCGAGGTGAACGACCCCGAGACCATGAGCGACGCCGAGCGCGTCGCCGAGACCCTCGACGTCGAGTACGACGTGGTCGAGATCCAGCCCATCGCCGAGCAGTTCTTCGACGCGTACCCGGCGGGGGCCGACGACCGGATGGCGAAGGGGAACGTCTTCGTGCGCACGCGGGCAGTGCTCAACTACTTCGTCGCCAACGCCGAGAACCGGATCGTTCTGGGCACCGGCAACCGGGCGGAGGCGGCGACCGGCTACTTCACGAAGTTCGGCGACCAGGCCGTCGACTGCAACCCCATTGGCAACCTCTACAAGATGCAGGTTCGCCAGCTCGCCGCCCACGTTGGCGTCCCCCACGACCTCGTGATGCAGGAGCCGACCGCCGGCATGTGGACTGGGCAGACGGACGAAGAGGAGATGGGGGTCGACTACGACACGCTCGACGGGATCCTCGCGGCCCACGTCGACGGCCCGCTCTCGAAGTCGGCCACGATCCGCGAGCTCGGCGTCACCGAGGCCCAGATCGACGCCGTCGTCGACCGATACGAGGCGAGCGCACACAAGCGGTCGATGCCGCCGGCGCCGGAGCCGCTCGATCACTGACCACCACACCCTGACCCCCGAACTCCGTCAGGGTATCGACGGCTATTCCCCCATCCCGCGCCGACTGCGCGTATGCTCAGGTACGTGACGACGAACCCCGGGAAGATCCGGGAAGCGGAGCAGTACCTGCGAGACGGCTCCGTCGAGCAGCTCGATTTCGACTACACGGAGATACAGAGCGACGAGCTCGGCCCGATCGCGGCCCATGGCGCCCGCCTGACCTACCGTCGTGCCAACGAACCCGTGATCGTCGACGACGCGGGGATGTTCATCGAGGCACTCGACGGCTTCCCGGGCCCCTACTCCTCATACGTCGAGGACACCCTCGGCGTCGAACGCGTCAGGGACCTCGCCAGCGACCTCGACGACCGCCGGGCCTCGTTCCGCTGCGTACTCGCGTACTGCGACGGCGAGTCGTTCGACGCCAGTCCGGATCCCGTCGACCGCGAGGATCGCGTCGCGGCCGCGGCCGCCGGTCCCGAAGCGGACGCCGACCAGGAACCCCTTCCCGTCAAGCTCTTCGAGGGCTACGTGCCGGGCGAAATCGTCGCGCCCCGCGGCGAGGGTGGGTTCGGGTACGACCCCATCTTCGAACACGACGGCACGACGTTCGCGGAGATGGATACCGAACAGAAGAACGCCATCTCCCATCGGGGCCGCGCGCTCGCGAAGTTCGCCGAGTGGTACGCCACCCGCTAGTCACGTCGCTTACTACTCCTCGCTGCGTAGCCTTATCCCGGATACCGCAGGAACCCGGCGTATGCCCGACTGAGCCACCCCGGTGCGGTTCGCGGAAGTGCGGTCCGCCGCGCCGGGGTTTCTTTCGGCCGCCTGTCCATCCAGACCGAAGACAGTGCCTCACCAGCGCGGGTCCCGGTCAGGGCCGGGATACTCGCCGTCGACGACGGTCGGGTAGAGTCGCTGGGCGTCGAACACCATCGCGAAGGCCCGGGGGGTTCGCACGCTCAGCTCCACTCGACCCTTCAGCGTCGTGCCAGCGGCTGCGCTGGTGAGCTGCTCGTCGAACGAGAGGACGTGCATCGCACCGCCCTGGTAGGCGGACGCCAGCGCGGGATGGTCCTCGGGCGGATGCTCGACCGGCTCCCGCCAGTCCACCACGGTCGCGTACCAGTCACTCGCCAGCGACGCACCCGAAAGCGTCGTCATCACGGCTGCGGCGTCGTCGAGCAGCGCGTCGCTGGCGACGAGCGTCGTCCACGAGTGGCGACGCAACTCGTCGAGCGCCTCCCGGGCGGCACCGCCGACGAGGAGATCGGCGGCCAGCACGTCGGCGTCGGCGACGACGCGCCCCGGACTCGGTTCCGGACGACCGGCTTCCTCGCCAGCGACCGATTCCGGTTCCTCGCTCGGGGTCGACTCGACACCCGAACGCCAGCGGCTCGGCTCGACCGGCTGGCCGTCGGCGGTCAGCCGCTCATCCGCGGCTCGTCGCGTGGCCAGCGCGTCCCGAACGTCGGACTCGTCGACGTCGAGGTCGGCGGCACGTTCGAACAGCTCCGTCCAGGTCACGCGTCGGTCAATGCGAGCCTCGCACATCGAACTTGCGAAGCAGTCCGCTCACGACCGCACCGGCGACGAAGGCGATCCCGACGTTGGTGGCGACACCGAGGACGCCGATAGCGACGGTGATCAGACGGTCGTCGCTCCGAAGCGCTGTGCGCCCGAGGTCGACGCCGACGAGCACGAGCAACACGCCGAGCATCGCCATCGGGAACGCCATGACGACGCCGGCGACGAGCGCGAGCAGCAGGTAGCCAGTTCCAAGCAGGACGTTCGCCCCGCCGGTCCGCGCCCCGAACGTGTGCTTGCCGGCGAGGCCGCCGCTACCGTGACACATCGGCAATCCGCCCGCTGGCACGGACAGCAGTGACATGATCCCCATCGACGTCGCGAGTCGGTCGGCCGAGATCGAGCGGTCGAACAGGTCCGAGCAGAGCAACGCGGTCGCGACGGCCGCGTTGCCGACGGTCATTGCGAGCTGGGCCGCCGTCGCCTCCACGGCGCCGAGCGTGAACGACGGACCGCCGCCGGCGAACGCCGTAAGTTCCGGCATCGAAGGGGTCGGCACGCCGGCGGTGTGGACGGCGACGACCCCGCCCACGGCGAGGACGACGAGCGCGCTCGCGTTACCGTAGCCGAGGAGCAGTGCACCGCCGACGAGGACCGCCGCAGCAGCCGCGACGGCCGGGTTCAAGAGCGCGAGCTCGACGCCCGTGACCGCGAGCAGCAGCGCGACCGCCAGCTGGACGCCGCGAACGACCGGCAGCCCGACCAGCCGCTCGATCGTCCCGACGGACCCGAGCCGCCCGGCCGCGAGCAGCACGACGCCGGCGAGCAACCCGGCCGCGACGAGCTCGCCGTAGCTGATCGTGCCTGCGATCGCGAGGCCGGCGATCGCCTTCATCGGCTCGACCGACATGGGAAGCCCGTACGCGAGCCCCCAGACGACCTGAAACACGCCGAACGCGAGGAAGGTGTGCGGGAGGGAGAGCGGCGTCAATAGCGCGAGGGCGACGACGATCGGCAGCACCGTAACTGAATCCCCTAACGCTCCGGTGAGCTCGTGAACGTCGAACCGCAACCCGATGTTCGGCGATTCGGACGAGAACTCCATCGAGAACAATGATCCACTCAATGATTAAAGGCGTTCTCAGAAACCGGACGCCCGAACGTAGTTGGAGAATTGAAACTGGAAGTGGTTACTCTTGGAGTTCGGACGGAAATTCTGAGGAGACTATGAGTCCGCGACCGACGTGGCTGGGGGAAGAGCGACCGAATCGGGGGGTTTTGCTGTCGTGATCGGGAACGACTGGCGGGTTCGTGGGACGCGTGTCTTGCGTCTGACGCAGTTTTATATCGGTCGCAGAAAATCGCCCGATGGGCGCGCAATCGGCCTCAGTTTCCATCCACCCATCCTGCGTGCCCGACACCCGACTCCCACCGTGGCGGTGTCCTCGACCGCCCACTTTTCGAGGTCCCCCGGTTCTCAGTCGCCAGCGAGCGTCGCTCGAACCCCGTCGACCGCGTCGCTCTCGGCCAGGAGCGCGATGCGGTCGCCCGGTTCGACGAGCGTTCCCGGCAGCGGGATCGTCAGGGGTTCGTCCTCGCGACCGTGCGCGTAGATCCGGCCGACGTCGCCGAGGTCGATCTCGTTGACGTGCTCGCCGACGATCGGTGCGTCCTCCGGGACGGGGAACACGAGTATCTGCAGGTCCTCGGTGAGCTCACCGAGGGCGTTGAAATCCCCGCCGAGTAGCGCGGTCTTGGCGCCGGCCGCGCCGAGTCGTTCGGGGTAGATAACCTCGTCGGCGTCCTGGGCGTACCGAGCGTACTCCTCGGGATCGACGTCCTGACTGATCCGGAGGACCGCTCGACAGCCGTAGTCGGACGCGAGCTGACAGATGGTGTGGTTGACGTCGAGGTCGCCGGTGATCGCGCCCACGGAGTCGGCGTCCGCGACGCCGGCCTCCTCGAGAACGCCGATGGTCGAGCCGTCGCCCTCGACGACGGTGAAGTCCCGCTTCCGCGCTCGTTTGACCTTTTCGTAGCTGTTGTCGACGACGGTGACCTCGTGACCCTCCTCCTGTAACACGCGAGCCGTCCGGGATCCGACCCGGCCGAACCCGACGACGATGACCTTCATACTGGACTCCTATGCGGAGCGGGAGGAAAAAGGTGTGTCCCGGTGGCACACCACGTACTGTTTCTGGCGTGTCAGGAGGTCGCTGCCGACGGCCGAACCTTCCCCGCCACCGACCCTGCCATCACGGCCGAAGAGACGGGTAGGTGCCCTCGCTCCTGGAACCGGCGGGGTGTGCCGACACCGGAAACTGAAGGTGGTGGCGTCGCCACGGATCGCTATGGACCCAGACGTCACCGCGGAACGGCCGGACAGTCCGATTCACACGACCGGCACCGACCACATCACGATCGTCGGCAGCAACATCGAGGACACGATCGAGTACTACCGCGATCTGCTGGGGATGCCGCTCGTGCTCCGCCAGCCCAACCTCGACCAGCCGGAGGTTACGCACCTCTTCTTCGACACCGGTGACGGCCGCATTCTGACGTTCTTCGTCACGGAGGACCGACCGTCGGACCCGCGCCCGCAACAGCAGCAGATCGGCGGCGTGCATCACCTCGCGTTCAAGGTGGAGGCGAGCCGCCTCCCGGAGATCAAGCAGGCACTCGACGACGCCGGCTACGGCTTCAACGAGTTCGACCGCGGCGCGTTCCACTCGCTGTACACGCAGGACAACAACGGCCTCACCATCGAGCTGGCGACGGACAAGTTCGTGATCCCGGACGAGAAGCGCGGGCTCGTCCTCGCGCACGCACAGGCGGCCCGGGTCGAGGACGGCTCGGAGTACGTCAAAGACGAGCACATGGAGGCCGCGCTGGAGGAGCTGGGCATGGACGTCGAGCGAACCGAGACGCCCGATGCCGCGAGCGGGTCCGGCGGCATCGAGTAGCTCACTCCTCGGGCTCGAGCCGGCTGATGGAATCGAACTCCTCGCGGATGCCGCTCACCTTCCGGTCCGCGTCGTCGGCGCGCTGCGCGGCGTTATCGAGGTGACGCCTGAACGTCTCCCACGCGTTCTCGAACTCCTCGAAGCGACGGTCGAGCCGCTGGAGCTGTTCCTGCACCTTCTCCGCGCGCTCGCTGAGCTGCTGCGCGTGGACGCCGGCCTGGATGAGCTGGAGCTTGTGGCCGATCGTCAGGGGCGAGACGACCTGCACGCCCTCGTTCGCGTAGGTCTTGAGGAGGTCATGCTCCTCGGTCGTGAGGTGGTTGTAGACGCTCTCGGAGGGGATGAAGGCGAAGGCGAACGGCGTCGTCCCCGCATCCGGCCGGACGTAGCTCTCCCGGATCTTCTCGAGGTGCGTCTCGACCGCGGTCGCGAACTCGTTCGCGTGATGCTGGCGTTCCCCCGCGGTGTCGGCGTCGAGGTATCGCTCGTAGGCCTCGAGCGGGAACTTCGAGTCGATGGGGAGGAGGCCGTTCGGCGTCTCGATGGCGGCGTCCGGGCGCGCGTTGCCGACGACCGCCTCCCGGACGTGGTACGCGTCCGGCGGGAGCTGGTCGGCGAGGATTACCTCTAGCTGCTGCTCACCGAAGCCGCCGCGTTGCTGGGGCGTTCTGAGTAGCTGCTGGATGTCGTTGTGGTGGTCCTTCATCTCGTCGGCGTGACTCTCGATGACGGCAGCAGTGGAGTCGAGGTTCAGATCCGCGATCGCCCGGCCGACGGAGTGCTGGACCGCCGTCTCGTCGATACCGCCCTCCTCGTCGCCACGAAGCGTGTGGAGGAGCGAGACGAGGAGCGCGACCGCCAGCAACAGCACCGCCGCCCCGAGGATCAGTTCGGTTGCGACCATGCCCTGGAGGCTCCCGCGTGAGGAAATAAAGGTACGCGCTCGTCGGCGTGGTCGAGAGTGCCGCTGGGTCAGGATCGCATCTCAGGTGGCTCACAGGTAGCAAAACACCTATGATGGTCTCTCTCCTTTTGACGAGAGCTACCGATCCCCCGCCCGAACACATGACACACTCCGCACTCGACGCTGACGAGGCCCGTCAGCAACTCTATGCGACGATGAAGTCGGCCGATTCGTTCGAGGAGAAGGCCGAGAAAGCGCTCGATATCGGGACGGCATATCTCGGGATCAAGCGGGGCTACATCACCAAAATCGATCAGGAGCGGGATTACTGGAAGGCGATCGTGACCACGGACGACGCGGACGTGGACACTCCACCCGGAACGCGACTGGACCTGAAGACGACGTACTGCCGGCGGACGATACAGGAGGACGGCTCCATCGCGCTACACGACGCGCCGAACCAGGGCTGGGCTGACGACGTTGCCTACGAGGAGCACGGCCTCCGCTGTTATCACGGCTCGACGATCGAGGTTGCGGGCGAGCCCTACGGCACGGTCTGTTTCAGCTCGGCCGAATCCCGTTCGGAGCCGTTCACCGAGGAGGAGACGATGTTCGCCGAACTGATCGCCCGAATGCTCGAACACGAGCTCGAACGTCAGCGCACGGAGGCGAAGATCGAGCGACTGGAACGCTTCGCCGGCACGGTCTCGCACGACCTCCGGAACCCGCTGAACGTGGCGATGGGGCGTATCGAACTGGAACGCGAGTCGCAGGACTCCGAAAATCTCCAGGTAGCCGCCAGCGCGCTCGGTCGGATGCAGGACCTCATCACGGATGTGCTCACGATCGCCCGTCAGGGGCAGGACGTCGCGGAGATGGATCCCGTCCCGCTCTCGTCGATCACCGGGGACTGCTGGGAGTCAGTCCGGTCCCCCGAGTCGGAACTGCACGTCGCCGAGGACCTCACCTTCTGTGCCGACCCAGATCGGCTCAAACAGCTATTCGAGAACCTCTTCCGGAACAGTGTGGAGCACAGCTCCACGAGCAGCCGGACGGGGTCCGAGGACGACACCCTCGTCCACGCGGACGCAGGCGTAACTATCACTGTCGGCGCCCTCGCCGACGGCGACGGGTTCTTCGTCGAGGACGACGGCCCCGGCATCCCTGAGTCCGAACGCGAGGCCGTACTCGAACCAGGGTACTCGACCGGTGGCGACGGGATTGGGTTCGGGCTGGCCATCGTCGAGAGCATCGCCAGCGCGCACGACTGGGAACTGACTATCACCGAGAGCGACGCCGGGGGTGCGCGTTTCGAATTCCGCGACGTTATCACGAACGAATAGCGGTCCTTCGTAGGAGGTAGCGTTGTTTGGAGGCGGAGTCGACGTGCTCTCCGGGTTCTTTTATGAGTTATTTTAAATGGGATGTGAAACGGTCTCGCTCTCGATAGCAACGCAGACTGCTTGAAGGCCTTCGGCCGCTCTTGCTTATAAACTGTATTTAAAGGCGTAGACGATACTGCGCTTGATAGTACCGCAAACGGCCAGAAAGCCCTCGGCCGCTCTTGTTTATAAACCAGTTATAAAGGTGCAGACGCTACTGTGCTCGCCAGCACCGCAAACACCCAGAAAGCCCTCGGCCGCTCGCGGTCGCTGAGCGACATATCCGCGCCTCTCCGCACAGCCCGGCGCGGATAGGGGTCGTCTCAGCGACTCCGTTACACCGCGACCGGCCATCGCCCTTTCAGTCCGCCAGGACAGCGACAGCTCCGCGACAGCGACAGCACCGCGACCGCAACCACGACAGCGACAACACCGCAGCCGCAACTGCACCGCTCACCGGCTGTCCGGCGTACGGCGCTGGCCCGATGGCCGCCGCGAGCGACGCCCCAGACACCACTCCTGGGTGGGACTGAAAGGGGCAGCCGCTGAGCGGGACGCTCTGCG
>JBDGPU010000152.1:0-20642 GCA_042219525.1 Halopenitus sp. | reverse complement strand
GCAGGGCGTCCCGCTCAGCGGCTGCCCCTTTCAGTCCCGCCCGGGAGTGGTGGCCGGGCGTCGCGAGCGGCGGCCACCGGGCCAGCGTCGCACGCCGGACAGCCGGCGCGCGGTGCTGTCGCGGTGCGGTGCTGTCGCGGTGCGGTGCTGTCTCGGTCGCGGGTGCTGTTGCTGTCCTGGCGGACTGAAAGGGCGACGGCCGGTCGCGGTGTAACGGAGTCGCTCCGACGACCCCTATCCGCTCGGGCTGTGCGGAGAGAGCGGATATGTCGCGGAGCGACCGCGAGCGGCCGAGGGCTTTCGAGGAGTTTGCGTTGCTGTTAATGATAGCAGCGTCTGCACCTATTAAGCCGGTATATAAACAAAAGCGGTCGAGAGCTTTCAAGTAGACTGCGTTGCTGTCGGGAGCAAGACCGTATCACCTGTTTGAACCTGCTTATAAAGAGCCGCCGAGAGCATTCAGAGAGTTTGCGTTGCCATCAAGCACAGCAGCATCTATACCTTGACAATCAGCTTCAAACAAAGATTGAACGAATACAGCAGCCACTCCATCCGAAAGCCGACGTCGAACACGAAAGTAGAATTCGAGCACGTACTCGAATAGTCCTCAATATTCATCCAACATCGCCTACCCTTTTTACGTGGAGACGGATTATTCGTATCTATGAGCGGGAAGCCGTCGGTCGACGAGTACATGACGCGGGACGTCGCCACCGTCACGCCTGACGATACGGTTGCGGAGGTTTCGAAGCGGATCGTGGAGAGCGAAGGCCACAACGGCTTCCCGGTAACGGAGGGCAGACAGGTTCGCGGGTTCGTCTCGGCGCGTGACCTGCTGCTCGCGGACGACGACGCACAGATCTTCACCGTGATGAGCGCGGATCCCGTCGTCGCCCACCCCGAGATGAGCGTCACCGACGCCGCGCGGGTCATCCTCCGCTCGGGGATCCAGAAGCTGCCCGTCGTCGACGACGCCGGCAACCTGGTCGGCATCATCTCGAACACGGACGTCATCCGGTCGCAGATCGAGCGCGCAACCCCGGAGAAGGTCGGAAAGCTGATGCGCACGCTCCAGCAGATACACAGCGTCGACCTCGACCAGGAACGCCGGGAGGTCGAACTCGACGAACTCACGCCGACGCAGGCGAAAGTGTACGCGGACGAACTCGAGGGCCGGCGCTACGAGCTGGAACACGGCCTCGCGGAACCGCTCGTCGTCATCGACAACGGCGGCGAGCTCTACCTCGCCGACGGCCACCATCGCGTGATGGCGGCGAACAAGACGGGCCTCGAGGAGATGGACGCGTACGTCATCGTCCTCGACGAGCCGGTCGAACTCGGCATGGCGACGACGGCCGAGAACGAGGGCCTCGACTCGCTCGAGGACGTCGAAATCGTCGACTACGCCCGCCACCCGCTCGTCGAGCGGACGAAGCGGTTCCAGTGATCAGCTGCTGAACCCGTCGCCGACTGCCGAACTGCTACTCCTCGAGGTCGTACTCGGCCTGCCATTCCTCCACGAGCGCGTCCGCGTCCGACTCCGACGAGAACGATTCACGCTCGTACTGCCGCTCGTCTTCGGCCTGCTCCATCACGTCGAGACGGACGATGTAGCCCCCGTCGCCGCGCTCGCGCTTGCGGATCGTCGCGTAGTCGTCGCTGCGCTCCCACTCGGTGACGCGTTCGGAATCGCGCTCTAGAGTCCAGCTCATACCCGATACTCGCCGGCAGTCCGGTAAAAAGGCCGGATTCCGGGGTCGGATCGTCCCGCCGCCGCTCAGGACTGCCGAGGTGCCGTCTGCTGTCGGCAGAACGGACAGACGGCGTAGCCCAGGTCGTCGTACGGCACCTGGGTCGACGCCGCGGTCACGTCGCAGTTCGGGCAGTCGAAGGTCCCCACACCATCCGATGACATGGGTAATTTGACCGCCGCAATGTACATAATAAAACCGGCCAACAGTCTCGGCTCCGAGGTGGCGGGACAGCCTCAGCGCGATCCGATCCAGCGGGTCCGCGTCCTCGCCGTCCCGGAAGTTTATAGCCGAACACGAGCCCAGGGTATCCCATGACCACCCCCGAACCGGCTACCGCGCCCTACGGCCAGCGGATCGAGGCGGCGAAGCGTCGCCTCCGCGACGGCGCCGGCGACGCGCTCGTCCTCTTCCCGAGCAACAATCTCCTTTACACGACCGGATTCGACGAATCACCCGGCGAGCGGCACCTGTTCCTGGTGATTCCCGCCGACGGAGACCCGGTCTTCTTCGCCCCCGAGCTGTACGAAACCCAGCTTCGCAAGGAAACGGCCGTCGAAGACCTCCGGACGTGGACCGACAGTGACGACCCGGTCGACCTGCTCCGGGCCCTCCTCGCCGAGCTGGACCTCCGTGACGGCCATCTCCTCGTCGACGACGAGATGTGGGCGCTGTTCACCCAGGACCTCCGCGAGGCCGCGCCCGATGCGACGTTCGGACTCGCGAGCGAGGTCATGTCTCCCCTCCGCGTCATCAAGGACGAAGCCGAACTCGACGCCATGCGACGGGCAGCCGACGTGGCCGACGCGGTCGTTGACGATCTCCGAGCGCTGGGCGCCGACGCTATCGGGATGACCGAAACCGCCCTCGCGGAGTACATCGAGGACCGGCTCGAGGCGCACGGTGGGACCGGGGTCTCCTTCGCGACTATCGTCGGCTCCGGCCCGAACGGCGCAAAACCCCACTACCACCACGGCGAGACGGAGATCCAGCCGGGCGAGCCCGTCGTCCTCGACTTCGGCACCCGCGTGGACGGCTACCCATCGGATCAGACCCGGACGCTCGTCTTCGGCGGCGAGCCTGACGACCCCGTCCGGGAGGTGCACGGCCTCGTCCGCGAGGCGCAGAACGTGGCCGTCGACGCCGTCGAGCCCGGCGTCACGGCCGCCGACGTCGACAGCGCAGCGCGTGAGGTTATCGAGGACGCCGGCTACGGCGACGAGTTCATCCATCGAACGGGCCACGGCGTCGGACTCGACGTCCACGAGGAGCCGTTCATCGTCGCCGGCAACGACCGCGAACTCGAACCGGGGATGGTGTTCTCCGTCGAACCCGGCGTCTACCTCCCGGACGAGTTCGGCGTCCGGATCGAGGACCTCGTCGTGGTGACGGAGGACGGCTGTGAGCGGCTCAACACGACCGACCGCGGGTGGGAGACCACCGGGACGAACTGAGTTTCGGCCATCGATTGCGGCCACGCAGCGGTTTAAGTGACACCCGGCCACATCGTCAACCATGTATTTCGAACGTGAACTCGGGGGCGTGACGCCGCCGCTCGTGACGCCGTTTACCGGCGGCAGCGACGGCGACGTCGACCACGAAGCGCTGACAGCGGTCGTCGAGCACGCCGTCGAGGGCGGCGTCGCGGGCCTCTTCCCGAACGGGACGACCGGGGAGTTCGCGAGCCTGACGGCCGACGAGCGGGCCGCGGTCGTCGAAACCACCGTCGACGCCGCGCCCGAGGTCCCAGTCCTCGCCGGCGTCGCGGACACCGCCGTCGCCGACGTCCTCGCGCACGCCGACCGCGCAGCCACGGCCGGCGCCGACGCCGTCGTGGTCACGCCGCCGTCCTTTCACGGCCCGAACGACGACGCCGGACTCGCCCGGTTCTTCGAGCGCGTCGCCGACGGCTCGCCGCTTCCCGTCTTCCTCTACGACATCCCCTCCTGTACTGGCACGCCGATCCCGGCCGAGCTAGTCGTCGACCTCGCCGAGCATCCGAACGTCGTCGGGCTGAAGGATTCCACGGGCGACTTCGGCGGCTTCGCGCGGCTGCTCCGGGAGACGCCCGAGGAGTTCCTGCTGCTCCAGGGGTTCGACAGCCTGCTCTGGCCCTCGCTCCGCCTCGGCGCCGACGGCGGCGTCAACGCGCTCGCCAACGTCGTTCCGGAGGCGCTCTCCGTGCTTTCTGCAGCTGCGCTCGACGCCGACGGCCCCTCGGCCCAGCGGGGCGCCGAACTCCACGAGGCGATCTCGCCGCTGTTCGAGGACTGTCTGGAGCTCGGCTTCGCGCCGGCGGCGAAGGCCGGCCTCGTCGCCCGGGACGTGATCGACGAGCCCGCGGTCCGTCCGCCGTTGTCGACGGTCGACGTCGACGCCGTCGAAGGGGCGGTCACCCGGGTACTCGAGGACTGAAGCGCCGAAGTCCGGCCCTTCGGTCGGGGTTACGACGTCGAGTACTGCGCGTCGAGATACGTCCGGACGAGCTTCGCCTCCACGCGGCGCAGATGCTCGTGAAACGTCGGTGGCGAGATGTCGAGGGTTGCGGCGATCTCCTTCGCGGACGCGGTACGGGGCCACTCGAAGAAGCCCGCGTGATACGCCGACTCAAGGACCTCCTGCTGGCGCTCGGTCAGCGACTGCTCGAGGCCCGTCCGAAGCTGCGCTCCTGGTGCGCCCGTGCGCGCCCGCTCCTCCTTGGCCCGGAGCTGCGTCGCGGGGTAGACGGACCGGATCCGATCGAGGATCGAGCGGACGTCGATGGTCCCTGGTAGCTCGACGGTTGCCTCGCCACTGCCGGCCGCCCCGGTCGCACTGAGGAGGACGCCGCCACGGTCGGCAACGATCTCGGCAACGGACCGCTGCTCCGGGACGATGCGCAAGACACACTCCTCGTCGCCCTCGGTGACGACGGTGAGGTCAGCGTCGACCTCGGCCGCATGACGCCGAAGCGCGTCGAGGTCGCTCGCGTCGGCTCGGAGGAACGCGGCGAGGGAGTCCCCACTTTCGACGACGCCCTGGAGGGACACCTCGCCGTCCGTCGCTTCCGACGCCGCGACCACGAAGGGACCGGGCTCCGGGAACGCGAGGTCGAGTTCGACGACGGTGTCGCTCAACAGGGCCCGCCGTCGCTCGGCGACGCTGATCGCGTACGCGATCGTCTCGCCGAGCTCGCCGAGGACGGTCCGTTCCGTCTCGTCGAAGGCCTCGGGTCGAGGGGCGTAGACGCAGAGAGCGCCGTACGAGCGCCCACGGTACGACAGCGGGATCGCGGCCGCCGATTCGAATCCGCGCTCGATCGCGGCGTCGCGCCAGGCCGCATAATCCGGGTCGCCGGCGATACACTGGGCGACGATCACCTCGTCCTCCGCCACGGCGGTCTCGGCCGTCACGCAATCACCTTGGCCATCGGCCGTCGGTCGCACGTCGAGGTAGTCAGCGCCTTCGCCGGCCGCCGCTTTGGGCTCGACGCCGTCGGTCGTCGGGTCCACGTCGCCGATCCACGCGAAGCGGTACGGCTCGGCGCTGGCGAGGTGCTCGCAGACGGCTCGTTCGATCTCCTCGCGGGTTTCGGCCCTGACGAGCGCCTCGTTCACGTCGCGGATAACCCGGTTGACGTGGTTGAGCTCCGTCAGGCGCTCGGCCTGGCGTTCGAGGTCGCGTTCACGCCGCCGGCGCTCCGTGATGTCGCGACCGATGCCCGCCAGCGCGACCGGTTCGCCGTCGACTTCCAGGAGCTTCCCGGTGAACTCGTGGGGGATTCGGTCGCCATCGGCCGTCAGGATTCGCCCGGTCTCTATGGTCTCGCCCTCCAGCAGTACCTGTTCGATCGCCGCCCGTATCTCGTCGCGGTCCTCCTCGACGACGAACTCGACCGGCGCCATCTCGGCGACGGTTTCGTCGTCGTAACCGGTCACACGCGTCAGCGTCTCGTTCCAGGCCAGCATCGACCCCTCGAAGTCGATGACGTACAGCATGTCGGAAAGGTGGTCCGCCGCTTCCAGCAACAACTCGTCGACGTCGGGGTCGACGCCCGTGGAGAGTCCGGCTTCCGCGGACGCCTCGGCGTCCCCGGAGAGTTCACCATCTGCTGGCGTGCTGCTATCCTCGGAAATTCCGACGTCCGAATCCCCAGCAGGGTCGGACCGATTCCCCGCGTCGACCAGGCGGTTAATGACCGCGTTCGCCTCCCGGACGACGGACGTCGGGTCACCGTCGATCCTGACGACGGCATCGGCGCCCGCGTCGAGCGCGCGTTCGGCTTCGGCACCCGTTTCGTGAAGGCCGACGACCGGCGTCCCCGATCGTCCGTTCCTGACAGCGTCGACGAGACCGCTTTCCGCGGTCCACAGCACCGAAGCGGGAGCGAGCACACAGGAGACCGCCGCGTCGATCGCATTCTCGACCTGCACATCGGCGGGGGCCCGTCGAATCCGCCAGTCGTGCGTCGTGCCGAGTTCGTCGAGGACGGCCTCCAGACGCTCGTCCGCGCCGACGGCGAGCACTGTGTCACCGGAGAACATGGACCTCGTATCGGTTCGAACGGCATAAGTTGCACTCCGCCGGCAGCGAGCGATCCGGAATCAGCCGGGTCGGGCGCGGCGTTACTCCGGCTTTAGCGCCTCGGAGTCGACGGTGACCGCGACGTCGACGGCGCGAACGGCTGGGCGGCCGGCCTCGCTGTCGCCGTCGCCGCCTATCGGCAGCGCGACGAGAGGGTTCACGTCCAGTTCGGTTATCGCCGGGAAGACGGCTGCGAGCTGAGAGAGGCGACCGATCGCCTCAACGATTCCGTCGACGTCGACGGGATCACGACCGCGTGCGCCGCGCAGCAGCGGGGCGGCGTCGACCGACTCGGTCAGCTCGCGAGCCTCCCGCTCGGAAACCGGGCCGACGCGCGTTGCCGTGTCCTCCAGCACCTCGACGAACACACCGCCGAGCCCGAACAGCAGCAATGGGCCGAACTGCGTGTCGCGGTTCACCCCAACGATCGTCTCGACGCCATCGTCGACGTCGACCATGGCCTGTACCTGGACGCCCAGGATCGACGCGTCCGGTTGCCGGTCCCGGGCCCGAGCGCGGAGTGTTTTGTAGGTGCCTGCTGCCTCGTCCACGGTGACGCCGACCTTGACACCACCGATGTCGGACTTGTGGACGATGTCTGGGGAGACGATCTTCATGACCACGTCGCCGTCGATCCGCTCGGCGGCGTCCTCGGCCGCGACCGCCGAATCGACGATAGCATTCGTGGGCATCGGGATGCCGTACGCGTCGAGCAGATCCATCGACTCGATACCGAGCCGGTCCGTGTCGCGCTCACGGACGCGCTCGAGGATCGCGCGGGCCCGCTCGCGGTCGACGTCTTCGAAGCGCATCGGCTCACCGTACTCGCGCTGGCTGAACTCTCGATACTCCCTGAGGACGTCCAGGCTGTCGACTGCGCGGGTCGGCTCGAAACGACAGGGGATCCCGGCGTCCCTGAGGGTTCGTTTCGGGGCCTCGCGCCGGTCGCCGCCGAGCAGGCAGGCCGCGATCGGGATCTGTCCGGCCTCGTCGGCTCCGTCCTGAAAGTCGACGATGGCCTCGGCGAGGTCGGCGTACGAGAGCTGCGTCGTCGGCGCCGCCGTGACGAGGAGGCCGTCGACGGCGTCGTCGGCCCGGACGATCCGGAGCGCCTCGCTGACCCGTTCGATGCCCGCGTCGCCGAGGACGTCAACCGGGTTGTGCGTCGTCGCCGCGTCCGGCAACGCGTTCGTCAGCTGATCCTGCGTCGCCGCCGAGAGGTCGGCCAGCTTCAGCGCGGAGTCGCCGACGGCGTCGGTGGCGGTGACGCCGGGGCCGCCGGCGTTGGTGACGATGGCGACCTCGTCGCCGGCGGGGAGCGGCTGGCCGCCGAGCGCCTCCGCGGCGTCGAACAGCTCCGCCATCGTTTCAGCGCGAAGGATCCCCGCCTGTTCCAGAGCCGCCTCGTAGGCCGCCTCGCTCCCCGCGAGCGCGCCGGTGTGTGAGGCCGCCGCGTGCGCGCCGGCGCTCGTGCGGCCGGCCTTCACGAGGACGACCGGCGTGTCGGCGGTCGTCTCGCGAGCGACCTCGATGAACTCCCGGCCGCGGTCGACGTCCTCCAGGTAGCCCACCACGACGTCGGTGTCCGGGTCGTCAGTCCAGTAGCGGAGGAAGTCCGTCGCGTCCAGGACGGCCTTGTTCCCGAGCGAGACGACGTCAGCGAAGCCGATGCCCGCATCGGCCGCCCAGTCGAGGACCGCCGAGGCGTACGCACCCGACTGGCTCACGAACGAGATGTTCCCGGGGAGCGGGCCCTGTGGGGCGAACGTCGCGTTCAGCCCCGTCGCCGTCGACGCAATTCCGAGGCAGTTCGGGCCGACGACGGGGAGGTCGTACTCGGCGGCGAGTTCCCTGAGCCGTTCTTCACGCTCCGTCCCCGCCTCGTCGGTTTCGCCGAAGCCGGCGGTGATGACGACGACAGCCGACACGCCGGTCTCGCCGCAGGACTCGACGACGTCGAGGACGGCCGACGGCGGCGTGGCGACGACCGCGAGGTCCGCGTCGGTTTCGCTGACGTCGTCGACGGCGCGGACGCCGAGTACCTCGTCGTGGGCGGGCGTGACCGGCACCGTCTCGCCCGCGAAGTCCTCGAGGAGGTTCGCCATGATCGCGTGACCGACGGCGCCCTCGCGCGGCGTTGCCCCGACGACGGCAACGCAGTCGGGGTGAAAGAGTGCCGAGATCGATCCCATTGAACGGGGGTTCGCGGGGCGTCGGGTAAAAGGAGATGGCCGGGTTCAGGGAAGGCCCGGGTTCGGGAGGCGGGGGTTCATGGGAGGCCCGGGTTCAGGGAAGGCCCGGGTTCGGGAGGCGGGGGTTCATGGGAGGCCCGGGTTCAGGGGATGGCCGGGTTCGGGAGGCCCGGGTTCAGGGGAGGCCCGGGGTCAGCAATGGCAGCGAGAATCGGCGATAGTTCCTGACTTTCGTGGGACTATTTACCCCCACCCATCCAACGCCTTCACAATGCTATCGGGGGTCAACGTCGCGCTGGGCGTGACGGGAAGCATCGCGGCCGTCACCACCGTCGAACTCGCACACGAGCTCCGCCGCCGCGGCGCCTCGGTCCGCGCGGTAATGACGCCGTCGGCGACGAACATCATCCACCCGTGGGCCCTGGAGTTCGCGACCGAGCACGACGTCGTCACGGAGGTCACGGGCGACGTCGAACACGTCGAGCTCTGCGGCCGCGAGGGCTGGGCGGACGTCCTCCTGATCGCGCCGGCGACGGCCAACACCGTCGGCAAGATGGCCGGCGCGATCGACGATACGCCGGTCACGACCTGTGCGACGACCGCGCTCGGGGCCGACACGCCCGTCGTTGTCGCACCGGCGATGCACGAACCGATGTACGACCATCCTGGCGTACTGGGCGCGTTGGAGACGCTGGAGTCCTGGGGCGTGACCTTCGCCGACCCGCGCGTCGAGGAGGGGAAAGCCAAGATCGCCGACGAGGAGGCGATCGTGACGGAGGTCGCCCGCGCGACGACGCCGGACTCGCTCGCGGGCACTCACGTCGTGGTGACCGCGGGCGCGACGAAGGAGTACATCGACCCGATCCGGATCATCACGAACCGCGCCTCGGGGAAGACCGGTCGGGCCGTCGCCCGCGCGTGCTACGTGCGCGGCGCTGACGTGACCCTCGTCCACGATGGACCGGAGGTCCAGTACGCCGACGTGCTCCAGGTCGAAACCGCCGACGAGATGCTGGAGGCGACGACCGCGGCGTGTGCGACCGGGGACGCGCTCGTCTCCGCGGCTGCCATCTCCGATTTCACCGCCGACGCCGTCGGGGAGAAGATCCGCTCCGGGTCGCCGCTCTCGCTGGATCTCGAACCGACGCCGAAGCTCATCGACACCGTCCGGGAGCAGTATCCCGACCTCCCCATCGTCGGCTTCAAGGCCGAGACGTCCGGCGACGACGCGGCGATGATCGAGGAGGCCGTCAAGCTCCGCGACCGCGTCGGGCTGGCGTTCGTCGTCGCCAACGACGCGAGCGTGATGGGTGACGACGAGACGCGCGTCCTGCTCGTCGGCGAGGCCGCGAGCGAGTCGACGCAGGCCCAGCTCGTCGGCGAAGGGGAGGCGGCCGACGTCCAGGTCGTCTCCGGAACGAAGAACGTCGTCGCGGGCCGCGTCGCCGACAAGCTCGGGCGAGTCCTGGCGGCGGAACCGTAGCCCGGCGAGGGGGGGACGAACGGTCCCGGATGGGGCCGCAAGTGGCCGTGGTCGTAGAGATAAGAAGTGTTTTGACCGTGCCGAGAGACTCCCCGTGTGAGAACTATTCATGGAATCCGATCTATCGATTGCCGACCAGTATGGGGGTGATCCCGGTGGCTGACTCCGGGATCCTCGTGCCGGTCGAGCGAACCGGCACGTTGCGTGCGACGGTCACGCACGCGGTCGAAGCGGCCATCTCCGAGGGGCCGCCGGAGATCCATTTCGTCTACGTCGCGTCCTGGCGCGGCGAGGACCCGGGTGCGGAGCGCCGGCTGAACCAGGCACAGGAGCTGCTCGACGACGCGGTCCGCTGGGCCGAGTACGACCAGGAAGAGGCGGGTGTCGACGGCGACGTGACGATCCAGACCGCCATCGTCGGCACCGACGAGTACCTCTTCGGCGCGGAGCAGTACGCCGAACAGCTCGTCGCGTACGCCGAGGAACAGGGAATCGACGAGATCGTCCTCGACCCGGAGTACTCGCCAGTCGGAACTCGCGCGCTGTTGCGGCCGCTGGAGTACGAACTCGCGCGCTCGTCGATCGACATCCGGGAGGCACCGGTCGACCGGCCATCCCGGCGCGCACAGCTGGTCAGCGAGATCAATTTCGTCCGGTTCGCCTCGATTTTCAGCGTGTCGTTCGTCTTCTATCTCATTCTCGGCGACCCGACGTACGCGTTCGACCTCGTCACGGGCGTCGCGTCCGCGACGATGACCGCCATCGCCCTCTCCCGCATCTCGCTCAGCAGCGACCCGACGTTCCCCGGCTCCTTCATTCGGATCGGCCGGCTCGCGATCTACGTCCCGGTACTACTCCTCGAGATCGTGAAGGCGAACGTCATGGTCGCCGGCGTGATCCTTCGCCCGTCGATGCCGATCGAGCCGCGAATGACGCGCGTCCGCTCGCTCGTCGGGAGCGGCCTCCCGATCACGACGCTGGCGAACTCGATCACGCTCACGCCCGGGACGCTCACCGTCCGCGCTCGCAACGAGAACCTCTACGTCCACGCGCTGATCCCCTGGGCCCGCGAGGGGCTGTTCGCGGGGTCGCTGGAGCGGTGGACGCGCTTCATCTTCTACGGACGCGGGGCCGCTCGCCTGCCGACTCCGGAGGAGCGCGGCGACTGCAGCATCCTTCAGGGACCGGAAGCCGACGAGCCGCTCCCGGACCCGACGCGGGCCAGCCGGACCCCCGCCACCGACGGCGGGCAGTCGGACATCGGAAGTACCGCTGAGGAAGTCGCCGAGGACTCTACCGCCGACGAAACCGACGCCAACGACGTCGACAGCGAGGGCGCCGCCGACGGAGGTGCCCGATGAGCATCGTCGACGTGACGGTCCTCGCGGGCTACACCGTGGCCGACGTGCTGCTGGCGACGGCGACGGGGCTGGTCATCATCGCGATCGGTATGTTCTATCGTGCGATCCGCGGGCCGACGACGCAGGACCGCGTGCTGGCGGTCAACGTCCTTGGCACCAACACGGTCGTCATCCTCGCGCTGCTCGCGGCCGCCCTCGAGGAGCCGACGTTCCTCGACATCGCCCTCGTCTACGCACTGCTGAACTTCCTGATGGCGATCGCCATCTCGAAGTTCACCGTCGAACGGGGTGGTGTGCTGTGAGCGCGCTCGAGCTCGTCCGTGTGGCGCTGGTGCTGATCTTCGCCGCCGCCGGCCTGTTCTTCACGTTCGTCTCGATGGCGGGCGTGATCCGGCTCCCGGACGTCTTCTCGCGCGCCCACACGGCGTCGCAGGCGGACACCCTCGGGGCCGGCTTCGGGCTGGCCGCCGTCGCGCTGGTGGTGTATCCCGACCCGGGCACGGTCAAGACCGTCCTTCTGCTGTTCTTCATCTTCGTGACGAACCCGACGGCCGCCCACGCCATCGCGCGGGCCGCCTTCGAGGACGGGCAGGTGCCCTGGACGGAAACATCCGGGGACGAACCCGACCGCGGCGCGGTCAGCGAGGAGGTATCCCAACCGGTGGAGCCGCAATCTGGGGAATCGGACTCGGCGCCGGGCGCGACCGACGCCCGAACGGAGGGTGACTCATGATCACACCGTTGCAGTTCGCAGTGACGCCCATCGAAGCCTCGCTGATGATCTTTGTCGTGTTGACGGCGATCGTGACCGCGCTCGCGCGGGACGTCCTCGCCGCGATCATCGTCTTCGGCGCGTACAGCTTCGGCATGGCCGCGCTGTACACGTTCTACCGCGCGCCCGACGTGGCGCTCACCGAGGCCGCGGTGTCGGCGGGAATCACCACGGTCCTCCTGCTGCTGACCATCGCGAAGACGTCGCGGATCGAACACGACGTGACGTACAGCTCGATCAACTGGCCGGCGCTCGGTGCAGTCGCGCTGCTGGGCGTCGCCATCGCGTCGACGCTGTCGTCGATTCCGGCCGTCGGCGACCCGACCGCGGCGGTCTGGTCGGACGAAGCCGTCACGCAGTACTACCTCGCACAGACGTACGCCGACACTCACGTCGACAACACGGTGACGGCCGTCCTGGCCAGCTACCGTGGATTCGACACCTTCGGCGAGGCCGTCGTGGTCTTCGCCGCCGGCGTCGCGACCATGCTCGTACTCCACAGGGAGAGCTTCACATGACCGACGACGAGACGACCATCGACGAGACGGAGCCGGCTGGCAGCAACTCGGCCGACGGCGACTCGGCCGACGGCAACTCGGTCGACAGCGACCCGACCGACGGCGCCTCAGCCGACAGCGACCCGGCCGACACCGGTCGCGGCCCGACCATCTCGCCCATCGAGCGACAGCGGAGCCCGTATACGGAGAGCCAGGTGATCATGTCGGCCGTGAAGGTGATGGCGCCGTTCGTGTTCACGTTCGGGCTGTTCATCACGTTCCACGGCGCCGACTCGCCGGGCGGCGGCTTCCAGGGCGGGGCGATCATCGCCGCCGTCATCCTGATGATCGCGTTTGCGTTCGGTATCGAGGCGACCCGTGAGTGGCTCAACAACGCCGTCGTCGTCGCGCTCGCGACGGGCGGGGTCATCGTCTTCGGCGGTATCGGCGTCGTCACGCTCGCGCTCGGCGGCAACTTCCTCGAGTACGCGCAGCTCCCGATCAAGACGCCGGTCAAGTACGGCATGGAGGCCATCGAGATCGGCGGGATCGCCGCCATCGTGAGCGGCGTCCTCGTGGGGCTGTTCTTCCTGCTTGCGGCCGGCTTCGCCACCGCGGAGGTGAACGAATGATAGAGATCCTCGCAACCAGACACGCCTACGCGACGTTCACGGTCCTGCTGTGTATCGGCCTCTACATGATGATCGCCAACAAGAACCTCGTGAAGAAGATCATCGGCCTCAACCTGTTCCAGACGGCCATCTTCCTGCTGTTCATCGCCTCGGCGTACGTCGAGGGCGGGCAGATCCCCATCGTTCACAAGGGGAAAGTCGGCCACGAGACGTTCGTCAGCCCGCTCCCGCAGGTCCTCGTGCTGACCGCCATCGTCGTCGGTGTAAGCCTGACTGCCGTCGGCCTCGCGCTCTGTATCCGGATCCACGAGGAGTACGGCACGCTCCGAACCGACGCGCTCCGAGAGGCCATGCGCGAGGAGGACGTCCTGCCGGGCGAGGAGTCGGCGACCGAACCCGCCGTCGTCACTGACGGCGGGAACGTCGCTGGCAACGTCACTGACGTTGGCGACGGCAGCACCGTCGCTGGCGACGACGCTGGCGATAACAGCACCGTCGCTCACGACGGAGGTGAGTCCCGATGAGCGACACCCTGATCCCGCTGCTCATCGTGGTGCCCATCCTCGCGGCGGTAACCCCGCTCGTCGCCGGCCTGTGGTACGAGAACGCAGGCTGGCCGATCGCCGCGGTGACGGCAACGGTCCTGTTCGGCCTCGCGGCGTGGGTCGCCCGGCGCGTCTTCGTTGGCGGGCGCATCGTCCACGAGCTCGGCGGCTTCTCCCGCCCTATCGGCATCGAGCTGGTCGCGGACGAGCTCTCGGCGCTGCTCGTGCTGCTCAACGCCGCGGTGGTCCTCGGCGTCCTCGCGTTCGCCCGGACGGCGGGGCCGCGCGGGAACGCCTTCTACTCCGGCTACCTGCTGCTGGCCGGCGGTGTGATGGGCGTCGCGCTCACCGGCGACGTGTTCAACCTGTTCGTCTTCCTCGAGGTGACGAGCCTGACCACGTACGCGCTCGTCGCCTCAGACCGCTCGGGCGCGAGCGCCTACGCGTCGCTGAAGTACCTCATCGTCGGCACCGTCGGCGCCTCGCTGTACCTCATCGGCGTCGGCTACGCGTTCCTCGCGACGGGGACGCTGAACATGATCGACCTGCGCCAGCAGCTCGCCGCGGTCGGCTACACCGACCCGCTGGTGCAGGCCGGCTTCGGCTTCATCGTCGCCGGCTTCTTCATCAAGATGGCCGTCTTCCCGGTCCACGTCTGGCAGCCGGACGCGTACCAGCGCGCGCCGGACACGGTGACGACGTACATCTCCGCGCTCGTCTCGACGGGGGCGGCCTACGCGCTGATCCGCGTGACGTACGGCGTGTTCACCGTCGAATTCCTGCGGGTCAACGAGGCGTTCACCACCGCGATGCTCGTGGTAGCCGGGACGAGCATCGTCGCCGGCAGCACCCTCGCCGTCGTACAGACGGATCTCAAGCGCGTGTTCGCCTACTCCTCCGTCGCGCAGTTCGGGATGATCGCCGCCGCCGTCGCCATCGGCAACCGAACGGCGCTGCTCGGGGCGATGGTCCATCTCGTCGGCCACGGCCTGCTGAAGGGCGGGCTGTTCCTCGGGACGGGCCTTCTCCGGCAGACCCACGGCGTGCGAACGGTCGACGACCTCGCCGGGCTCGCCCGGGAAGCGCCCTACACCGCTGGCGGCGTCTCGGTTCTCGGCCTCGCGCTGGTCGGCGTCCCGCCGTCCGTCGGCTTCGTCGGCAAGTGGTACATGGCCCTCGGCGCGGTCGAAGCCGGTGCCTGGGGGATCGCCGCGGTGATCTTCCTGAGCACGCTGTTGTCGCTGCTGTACGTCGGTCGCATCGTGGAGCAACTGTACTTCGGGGAGGACAGCCACGACGCGGAGGCGACGACGCAGGCGCCGGCGCCGACACCTGACGCGTCCGGTCAGCAGCCCGCCAGCGACGGCGGCGTCCGGGCACCCACCGGTGACGCCTCGATCGCCGAGATGGCGTCCCGGAGCGTCCCGCGTGCCGGGCTCGCCGTGCTGGTACTGGCGGTCCTCACCGCCGTCGCGCTCGGCTTCGCCGGCGTGGCGTTCGCGGACGTCCTCGATCCGGTCCTCGGGAGGTTCTTCGCATGACTGAAGTGATAGATTATCGACCCCTCGCTGCCGTGCTGGTATCGCTCCTCGCGACCGTGTTCATCGTCGCCTCCTACCGGCGACCAAATCTTCGGGAGGCGTGGACGCTCCTCGCCGCCGTGACGAAGTTCGGGCTGATCGCGTCGATGGTGCCGGGGGTACTCTCCGGGACGGTCTACGTCTCGCCCATCGCGTCGTTCCTGCCCGGTGTCAGCCTCGCGCTGCAGGCCGACCCGCTCGGAATCCTGTTCGCGCTGCTGGCGAGCCTGCTGTGGATCATCACCTCGTTTTACAGCATCGGCTACATGCGTGGGCTGGACGAGCACGCGCAGACGCGGTACTTCGCGTCCTTCGCGGTGTCCGTCTCCGCCGCCGTCGGCGTCGCGATGGCGGACAACCTCGTCGCGCTGTTCGTCTTCTACGAGCTGCTGACGGTCGCGACGTACCCGCTCGTCGGCCACGACGAGACGGCCGAGTCGCGGGCGGCGGGCCGGAAGTACCTCGCGTACACCTTCGCGGGCGGCGTTTCGGTGCTCGCCGGCACCGTCGGCGTCTACGTACTGACGGGCACGGTCACGTTCACCCCCGGCGGCATCGAAGGCCTGAGCGCGGTCGATACCAACGTCGCCCGTGCCCTGTTCGGCCTGCTCATCGCCGGCTTCGGCGTGAAGGCGGCGCTGATGCCGGTTCACTCCTGGCTGCCGGACGCGATGGTCGCGCCGACGCCCGTCTCCGGCCTGCTCCACGCCGTCGCCGTCGTCAAAAGCGGCGTCTTCGGCATCGCACGCGTCGTCCTCGAGATCTTCGGCCCGGACACCGTCAGCGCGCTGGGCGTCGGCGTCGTGCTGGCCGTCGTCGCCGCGTTCACGCTCACCGTGGCGAGCGTGATGGCGCTCCGTCAGGACAACCTGAAGCGCCGGCTCGCCTACTCGACGGTGAGCCAGCTCTCGTACATCGTCCTCGGACTGGGCATCGGCGTGAGCGCCGGCGGGACGAACGCGCTGATCGGCGGATTGTTGCACATCCCGGCACACGCGTTCATGAAGCTCACGCTGTTCTTCTGTGCGGGCATCATCCACGTCGAGACCCACACCGACGCCATCAGTGACATGGCCGGCATCGGCAAGCGGATGCCGGTGACGATGAGCGCCTTCGCGGTCGCCTCCGCGGGGATGGCCGGCATCCCGCTCGTCGCCGGCTTCGTGAGCAAGTGGTACCTCCTGCTCGGCAGCGTCGGCGCCGGCGGCGCGGTGTTCGCCGTCGTGCTGCTCGTCTCCGGCGTCCTGAACATCGCGTACTTCTGGCCCATCGTCTACACGGCCTTCTTCGAGTCGCCCGGCGACAGCGACACCAAACCGCTGATCTCCGGCCCGTTCGGCGGCCGCTTCGCGCTGGCGACGGACGGCGGCAAGTTCACGCTCGTGACCGACGGCGGAACTCCCGTCGACGAGAGCGGCGATGAAGAAGATGCGGAATTCGAGGACGTCGACGCAGGCGTCCCCGTCGACGACGCCGAGGACCTGGAAAAGGCGCTGGAGGACGTCGACATCGAGAACGCCGACGCCGACACGCCCGAGGAGTACCTCCAGGATTCGCCCGGCGAGTACGCCGTCGACCGCTACCCGAGCGACCACGAAACCGGTGACGCCGGGACCGGTGAGAGTGAACCCGGCGAGGTCGATGACGACGGCGACCACGTCGGCCACGTGGAAGCGCATCACGACCACCCGGGCGACCATCAACACGGCCCGCCGCCGGGCGGCTGGACCGAGTCCAACTGGCGCGGCGGCGAGAGTACCTGGTTCATGCTGGGACCGATCCTCGCGGCCGCGACGGGGTCGGTCGTGCTCGGTGTCGTCCCGCACGCGGCGGTGTTCCTGCGGATCGTCGAGCTCATCGTCGCGAACGCAACGGGGGTGGCCGTCTGATGGCCGCCGACTCGCTGCTCACGGCCGCGTTCCCGGCGCTGTTCGTGCTCGCTGCGGCCGTCGTCCTGCCGCTGCTGAGCCGCCGCGTGGGGCACGCACTCGGCGTGCTGGTGACCGGCGCCGTCGTGCCGTGGAGCGTGCTGGCGCCGGCGGGCGCGCACCTGCCGGTCAAGCTGTTCGGCTTCGACGCGTACCTGTTCAACGTCGACCCGTTCTCGCGGCTGATGGGGATCATCTTCGGCTTCATCGGCGCCGTCGCCATCCTCTACTCGTACGCGAGCGAGGCCGAGAACGTCCAGACGGCCTTCGCGATGTCGTACGTCGGCTCCAGTCTCGGGGCCGTCTTCGCGGGCGACTGGCTCTCGCTGCTGTTCTTCTGGGAGCTGATGGCCGTGACGAGCACGCTGCTCGTCTGGCACTACGGCGGTATCGCCGTGCGCGCCGGCTTCCGCTACGCCCTGCTGCACGGCATCAGCGGGAGCCTGCTGATGGCCGCGATCATCTGGCACTACGTCGAGGTCGGCACCTTCCTGTTCGCCTCGGTGCCCGGCGGCCCTGAGGTGGCCGGGATTGCCGCCGGCGTGCCTTCGCTGCTCGCGGCGCTGGGCATCGGCGTCAACGTCGGCTTCATCGGGCTGCACGCGTGGCTGCCCGACACCTACCCGCGGCCGCACGTCGCGGCGAGCGTCTTCCTCTGTGTCTACACGACGAAGACCGGCGTCTACGGGATGTACCGCGCGTTCCCGGAGGGCCAGCTCGCCATCGCGTACATGGGCGGGGCGATGGCCGTCTTCGGCGCCGGGATGGCGCTGCTCCAGAGCGACATGCGCCGCCTGCTCTCGTACCACATCCAGTCGCAGGTCGGGTACATGGTCGCCGGCGTCGGGATTCCGACAGCGCTGGCGACCGCGGGCGCGTTCGGCCACGTGTTCAACCACATCCTCTACAAGAGCCTCCTGTTCATGACCGTCGGCGTGGTCATCTACCGCACCGGCGAGGAGAGCCTGAAGAAGGTCGGCGGGCTCGCCCGCGAGATGCCGATCACCGCGATCACCTTCACCATCGCCGCGCTCTCCATCTCCGGGTTCCCCGGCTTCAACGGCTTCGTCAGTAAGGGGATGGTCATCGCCGCCGCGGAAAAGAAGCACCTCGACGCGCTCTGGTACCTGCTGCTGGCCGGGGGCGTCGGCACCTTCCTCTCCTTTATCAAGCTCGGCTACCACGCCTTCCTCCACGGCGAGTACGAGGGCACCGTCGCCGACGCGAACCGTGGGCAGTCGGTCGCGATGATCTCAGTCGCAGCCCTCTGTATCATCTACGGGCTCTTCCCGGGCCTGCTGTTCGACCTCGTGCCGTACGGTGCCAAGCTCCACTTCAAGACGTTCACCGTCGGTCACATCGTCGAGGGGCTCGTGCTGGCCTTGCTCGGCGTCGTCGGCTTCGCGATCCTGAAGCAGCCGCTGAAGAAGGTCGGTCGCGTCCCGGACATCGACGCGCTGTACAACCGGGTCGTGTTCTACGGCGGCCGCGGGCTCGTCGTCGGCGTCACCGAGACGTACGCCGCCGTCGACCGCGGCGTCGTTGGAACGATTGAACGTGTGGAACGCGTCGGTGCGAACCCACGTTCTTATGCGAAGCGGGTCGGCATCTCGGAGGACATCCGCACCGGCATCGGCCGCGGCGTGATGATCGTGACTGTGGTGACGGCATTGGCGTTGTTGGTGCTGTTGAACGCCTGACAGCCCCGGAAACAGTCCTTCGTCGCGTCCGGCGGCTCTCGACGACCTGCTGTTCGTCGGTCAGGCCATCTCCGCGGGGTTCATCATCCCCTCTTTCACGCCGAAGTGGATGAGCAGCACGTTCACCGGGTACGCGGCCAGGAGCCCGAGCGAGAGCGAGAACACGAGCGCCGACCAGAATAACACGTCGGTCATCCCAGCCTCGCCCGCAAGCCAGAGGTCCGTGCCGATGGCGACGACCTCCATCACGGTGATGCTCGGCGTTTCGGTGTAGAAGGCGTCCCGCATCGCCTCCTCGAACGGCACTCCCTCCTGCAGGAGGGGGCCAACTGTCATTGCGTACCCGAACACGTACGCGAATGCGAAGGTCGTGAGCGCGACGTAGAGGTTGCCGAGCGAGAGGAGGCCGAGAGCGATCACGACGCCGGTGATTTCGCCGGCGCCACAGCCGGAGTAGCAGTGACTGACCGACCGAAACCCCCGCCGCCACACCGAGTCGTGCGGGATCTGAGCCCGGCCGGCGTAGTAGTAGATAGCCAGACCGAGCGGGCCGGAATAGAGCACCGTGAAAACCCAGACGAACTTCATGAGACTGCCCAGCGCCTCGTTCTTCAGGAGCAGGTCGGCGACGAGCGTGGCGAGAGCGCCGAACACGAGCGCGCCCCAGACGCCCAGAAAAACCGGGTCCGTCAAGACGCTCTGTATGGCCCCGTGGAGACTCACGGGACGAAGTTCGCCTCGTTATCACAAAAAGTTGCGGACGAGACGACCGGTTCCCCCGAGTGGAACGCCCCCGGTCCAGTCGGATAGGCGAGGGATCTCGACTGATCGGCGGAAGCATATAACTACTAGCCGGAATAACATTGTGACTTGACACCATGCCTAAACGACGAGCGATACTGAACGGAATTGCCTCTGGCGGGGTCGTTCTCCTTGCGGGCTGTAGCGGCGGCTCTCAGCCCGGTGGCAGCGCGTCCGTCGAAGAGACCTCGTCGGTTACAATGTCGGGATCGCAGTTCGACCCTCGCAACATCCACGTCGACACCGGAACGGAGGTGACGTGGACGAACGACGACAGCGACGAGCACACCGTCACCAGCGCCTCGGACAACTGGAGCAAGGACGACGCCGTCCCAGCAGGACAGCAGACGACGCACACGTTCCAGGAGAGCGGCGTCTACGAGGTGTACTGCAGATACCACGGGAGCGCAGACCTGTCCGGGATGAGCATGAAGGTGGGCGTCGGCGACGCCAGCATCGACGACCCGCTTGGTGGTGGTGGCGGAGGAGGTGGCGGCGGATACGGCTGAATACGTCGGTTGAGACTGGGATCTATCTATCGGGTCGAAAACTAGCCGTTGAACGGTCGCTTCATTTGTGGTTGGTTCGGTCAGCGGTGCAGCTGAAACCACTCAGCCCACCCAGAAAGCCCCAGCCGCTGAGGCGGTCGCTTTCTGCGTGATTTGTTCGGTCAACGTCGCTGGCGACACCACTCAGCATGCCCAGAAAGCCCCAGCCGCTGAGGCGGTCGCGCTGCTCGCTGCGCTCCTCACCCGGCTCGCTCACTGCGTTCGCTCGCCGGGTTGCGGTGCTTACTTCGCAGGGCGTCCCGCTCAGCGGCTGCCCCTTTCAGTCCCG
>JBDGPU010000064.1:0-20710 GCA_042219525.1 Halopenitus sp. | reverse complement strand
GCCGGGTGAGGAGCGCAGCGAGCAGCGCGACCGGTCAGCGGCTGGGGCTTTCTGGACATGCTGAGTGGTTTCAGCAGCAACGTTGACCGAACAAACCACGCAAAAAGCGACCGCTCAGCGGCTGGGGCTTTCTGGACATGCCGAGTGGTGTCGCTCGCGACGATGAACGAGTTCGCTTTAAATAATAGCTTCTCAGCGGCTGGGACTTTCGATGTATACTGAGTGATGTCGCAAGCGAGGATAGCCGGTCAACTGAATACGTCCGATCAACCAGACACTCTATAAGCGAACTGGCACGTCGCGCTCGTCGAGGTACTCTTTGATCTCCTCGATCGTGTATTCGCCGAAGTGGAAGATCGATGCAGCCAGCGCGGCGTCGGCGCCACCCTCAGTCAGCACCTGATACGCGTCTTCCGGCCCGCCACAGCCGGAGGAGGCGATGACGGGCGTGGAGACGTTCTCGCTGACGGCCTTCATCAGCGGGATGTCGTAGCCGTCCTTCGTCCCGTCCTGGTCGATGGAGTTGATGAACAGCTCGCCGGCGCCGCGGTTCTCAGCCTCGTTCACCCACTCGATGACGTCCTTGCCGGTGCCCTCGCGGCCGCCCTTCTTCGTGCACTCGAACCAGACGGACTCGCCGTCGACCTCGACGTAGTGCTCGCCCTCGTCGTCGTAGCGACGGCGGGCGTCGACGGAGATGACGATACACTGCGAGCCGAACGCGGCCGCGCCCTCCTCGATGAGCGCCGGGCGTTCGAGCGCGCCGGTGGTAATGGACACCTTGTCCGCGCCGGCGCGAAGCGTCTCCTTGATGTCGTCGGTCGTCCGGATCCCGCCGCCGACGGTGAGCGGGATGAAGCACTCGTCGGCGACGTTGCGGACGACGTCGAGCATCGTCTCGCGGCCCTCGGCGGAGGCGGTGATGTCGAGGAAGACGAACTCGTCGGCGCCGGATTCGTTGTACTTCTGTGCCAGCTCGACGGGGTCACCGGTGTACTCCAGGTTCTCGAAGTTGACTCCCGTGTAGACGGCGGCCTCGCCATCCTCCGTGACGTCGACGTCGATACAGGGAATAATTCGCTTCGTAAGCGCCATTGAATACCGGCAGCTACGACCCGGACGATACTAAAAGGTCCGAGGTACGACTGGGCACGGCGACCCACCCAACCCCCGAATGTGAGGCGTTCCTACGAGCTGGGAACGGGAGGCGTGTTTATGACTGTTTACGCGAACCCACACATAGTGCGGACGCGTCCCCACCTCAACTCATGACTGACAACCATCTCGTCTTCGTGTGTGAACGCTCCCCAGGGTTCGCTCGTATCGCTGCCGCAGTCGCGAACGCCCGCAGTACCGACGAGACGACCGCCGTCGGCGGCCCGATACAGGCCGCCGGCTTTGTTCACAAGCGCGTTGCGGACGCCGGCCGACGAGTCGGTTGCACGATCGAGACCGGGCGCGTCGAACCCCTCGACGTGCGGACCCTCCGAGACGCCGACAGCGTCGTCGCCATGGGCTGTACGCCGGACTGGGTCGTCGACCTCCCCCACGCCGACCACTGGGACGGCGACTTCCCGAGCGCCGCCGACCCGAACACGATTCAGGACGCGATGGAGCGAGCGGAGGCCAGGGTCGACCGCCTCCTCGTCGAAACGACCGCAGTCGACGCGACGACCTCGAACTCCGGCCAGAGCGTCGTCGACTGACCGAAACGGGTGGTGAGGTACGGGCGGACCAGCGAGCGAACCGCCGGGCGAACGCGCTGGGTGAACGCACCGAGTGCGATGGGATAGGTGGACGCGACGGCGACGATGGCGGCGGGCGAGGACGGGACCCCTGCGAGAGGACGAGTGACCCGTTGCGGACGCCGATTCTCTCTCGACGGGGCGGCTGAGTCGATCACACACCACCGACAGGGCTATGCAGCGTCTCGGCAAGGTCGTCGTATGGACATCCGTGAGCTCCACGGACTCGACGACGTCCGCGGCACTGACCGGGTGAATCGGCGCTGCTGGAGGGCGGCCTACGCCGACATCCTCCCGGAATCGGTGGTCGACCGCGACCCGGCTAGCGACGCGGCGCTTCGGGAGCGACTGGCCGCGATTCGGTCGTGGACCGGCGTCGCGCTCGTCGCCGTCGCGGACGAGCGCATCGTCGGCTACGCGTTCGCCCGCTGGGGCGACGATACCAAATCCTTCGTCGACGCCGACGACGCCGGGCTGAAGGAGATCTACGTCGACCCTGACCACTGGAACGAGGGCATCGGCACGGCCCTGCTGAACCGGGTCGAGGCGGAGCTGCCACCGTCGACGGCGGGACTCACTCTCTCGATGCTCGCTGGCAACGAGGCCGGGCGGCGCTTCTACGAGCGGCGAGGGTTCGCCGAGGTCGGCGAGACCACGGACGAGATCGGTGGGGAGACGTACGACTGCGTGCTGTTCCGGAAGCCGCTTCCCCACACCGACACCTGAGCTACCCTCCACCCGCGCCTCAGTAGCTAAACAGGCTCTTTGTGCCTCCCGAAGACACTTGCTTCGGCCGGACGCCCTCTCAGGTATGCATCGCCGATCAGTCCTTGCCCTCCTCGGCTCGACCCTCAGCGCGGGGTGTGCGGGATTCGGCGCGAACTCGTCCTCGACGGACTCGCCGGCGGGGACGCCGCCGACCGACACGCCCACCGGCACCGAACCACCGTCCGACGACGGGACCGGTCTGCAGCCGGAGCAGCGCTGGAGCCTCGTCGACTTCGAAACGCTCTCACGGACGGTCTCCGTCACGCCGACGACGCGAACCACCGACGACGGCGGCTCGGTCGCCGTCGTGTTCGAACGGACCGCGACCGCGGACGGGCCGGCGCGACTCCGGGGGACCCTGACGAACGAGTCCCCCTACGCGAACACGTTCGAACTCCGCCGCGTGCCCCTGTTCGACACCGTGCCGGCCGCCTGGCCGGGCGACCGCCCCCACGACGAGTCGTACACCTACCGGGACGAGCTACTGTTGGCCCCCACGGAGAACCACGCCATCGCCGAAACCGTTCCGGACTGGTCACAAGCCCCGGACGGTCGCTGGCGACTCGCGGGCGAGGCGGACGGGCCCTGGCTGCCGGAGACGCATCGACTCGGTGCCGGGGAATCGGTCACGTTCGAGTACGCCCTGCTTGGCCGGCGGGAGGGGTCCGGATTCCCGACGGCGCGGTATCACTTCCGCGGCGACGGCGGCGTAGACACCGGCGTCGTCCTCGCTGTCTGGGAGACGGGTAATCCCGGGCCCACGACGTCGTCGGCCTTCGAGGGCACGGTCGTTCCCCCGCTCCCAGGCACGAAGGAGATGGCGTGGTATCACGACGCCGACGCAACGACGACGGCCTACCTCGAGCCCGCCGCGCAGCGTCTGGAACTCCCGGCCTCGGTCGAGTTCACGCTCCGAAACCACGGCCGGGCGGAGCTCTCGGGGAACCCCTACTTCTGGAAGCTCTGGAAGCACGTCGACGGCCAGTGGTTCCACGTCGCGCCGTGGGGCTGGCCCGTGCCGTTGACCTGGGTGCCCCCGGGCGACACCGAATCGTGGACGCTGGCCGCTTTCGGCGGGAAGGCGGTCGAGTGCGACGAGGCGCGAAGCGTCGGACACCTCGGCGGCGGCCGCTACGCGTTCCAGATCGGCATCGGTCGCGACAAGCGAACCCACGCCGCGCTCCTCGACGTCGAGGCCCCTCCCGCGTCGGTCGAGCCGACCGAGGGGCTGACCGTCGAGCGCGACGGCGGCGTCGTCACAGTCGACTGGCCCCACCGTGAGGACGAGGTGCCGCAGGCGACGCTCACGCTCACACGGGCTGCCGGGGTCGACCCCGACACCCGGCTCATCACGGAGCAGGTGATGCAGAACCGGAACGTCGCGCTCCGGAACACGCTCGCCTTCTGGGGCGAGGAGACGGAGCGAGTCGAACTCGTCACCGACCGAAACACGGTGTCCCGCGGCGCCAGGACCGGTGGCTACGAGGACGGCACGTTCCAGTTCCGCTACGAGGGAACAGCCTTCGAGGCCGCCGCCGACTTCGAGAGCTCGTAGTCGACAGGTCTTCGTCGGTGGCGCGGCCGTCGGTGCACGGTAGTTGGTGGCGCGGCCATCGATGGCCTGGCCGTCGCCCGCCCGGCGGCGTTCAGGTGCGTTTTTGTAGTCGCGGCTCGCAGCCTCCCCCATGACGGACCACTCTCCCGACTCGGAGTCGGACAAGCGCGTAACCTCCCCGATGCAGGACTTCGGCGGCCGCGAGGTCGGTGTCGGCGCCGTGATCCTCCTCGTCGGACTCCTCGTCGCGTACGCTGTGCCGCTGCTGCTCGCCTGATTTTCGAAATTCAGTTCCAGCGGGAATTACGGCGTCCGCACGACGACGCCGTCGTCGCGGGAGCTACCCTCGCCTTCGGTTACAGGCTCGAGGGTCGTTTCGGCGGCAAAGGTCGAGTCGCCGATGACGAACGCGACGGTTTCGGCGTCGACTCTGACGGTCCTGAACGTCGCGTTCGTGTCCGGCGTCGTCCACACCTGGACGGAACCGTTCGGGGTGTCGACTCGCTTCGGGTCCGCGCGGGAGTCGAGGTAGTCGGTCATCGCGCGCTCGGCCTGTGTCGCATTTTGCTCGTCGGAGAACCGGAGGATCCAGACGTAGCTTCGGTTCTCACCATCGGTGAAGGTGAGCCGCTTGTCGGCCCGCCAGCCGGTGCCGGCGGTCGCCGCGGTCTCGTCGTCGAGCTCCGTCGCGAGCGCGACGCGGAAGTAGAGCTCGCCCAGTCGGTCGCGTCGGTCGCTGCGTTCGGTCCAGGTTTCGCCCTCGTGCACGTCGAGGGGAAGCGAGGCGACCGGGGATCGGTCGGTGTTCACGCCGTGGATCACCTCGCTCGTCGTCCGCGGGGGCTGTTTGTAGATGGTTCGCAGGTCACTGGCGTCGTCGATGCGGGCCGCAATGTGCTCGGCGCCGTAGTGGTACGGGCCGAGTGCCAGCTTCGTCGCGCCGGAGGCGTTCTCGTACCGCCGCGCCATCGACGCCCGCGGCGGGGTGCCGTTCCGCATGTACGCCTCGTGATACGCGTCGGCCGCGTAGACGGCGCTGCCCTCGATCGTCGCTCGGTAGGCGAGCTGGGAGTCGGTGGTCCCGCGGAGGTCGCCGCCGCCGACCCGGTCCGAGGTGAGCGAGAAGGCCTGCTGCTCGAACTGGATGATGTGGACGGACTCGTGTGCCAGAACCGCCTCGGTCGTCGTCGCGTTGTCGAGAATTCTCCGGTTCAGGACGATCCTGTCGGGGCCGTCGACGTACCCCGCGGCGGCCAGCCCCTCCCGGTTGGGGTACGTGATACCGAGCAGCCGCTGGAATCGCGGGACCGTGCCGGAGCCGAGCTGCATCCGCCCGTCGGGGAAGACCTGGATTCGTTCCGGCGGGTGCGCGGCCGTCTCGTTCGTGAGCACGGCCATCCGGGCGAAGACGATCGCCGGCGACTCCGCGAAGCGGTCGGCCTGGTCGACCTTGATGTCGTAGGTGTCCGCCAGCGACGCGGGACTTGCGGATGTGCCGTTCGCCTCAGCACCACTTCCGCTGGACGCGGTGGATGCATTGGTCGTTGCGTTCGTCGTCGACGACGCGTTCGGTGTCGACGGTGCGTCCGACGTCGACACCCCAGGTGAAACGCCGTTGTCGGTCGTGTTCGTCGGGGCGGCAACGGGGCCCGCACACCCGGCGACGAGGAGCATGAGGGCGACGAGGAGGGCGGGGCGAGCGCGCATGCTATTCCGGGCTGAGTGCGCGTGCCGCAAAAGGGTTCGGTGGAAACACCCCGATTCCGGCCGCCTACAGCCTTTTATACGTTACCTGAGTTTTTCTCAATAGGGATGCCGGGTGACACAGTGTTCGTCTGTACAGCCGAGGAGTGTGACGCGGGGCCGTGGGAGGGATCCCACGACGCGATGGCTCACTGCGCGGAGAATCCGGGCCACGCGTACACGGGACGCCCTCGAAACGAGGTCGAGACCGACCCGTTGCCGGCGACGTCGGTCGAGGACCAGGACAACCGGAACCTCCAGCACAAGGGTGACCCCCAGGGTGCGGTTGCGGATCAGGAATAGCCCACAGTCGGCGATGGGAAGTGGCCGAAAGTCGTCGAGACACTCGACGATCCCGTCGCTCAGCCGCGGGTGAGCCGCCCCAAGTTGGCTCAGTCAGTGGTCGTGACGCGCGTTCCTGCCTCGCCCCGGAGACCGTCGGCCAGTTTATCAGGGGACGTGATTATCGCTCGCCCGCCCACGGCCTCGACGAAGTCGACGCTGGCCTCGACCTTCGGCTGCATGCTTCCCGCCGCGAACTCGCCGGCGTCGAGATACTCACGGAGCTCGGGCGGGGTCGTCGCACCGATGGGCCGCTGGTCCTCCGTCCCGTAGTCGACATACGCCGCGTCGACGTCGGTGAGCAACAGGAGCTCGTCGGCGTCGACCGCCTCGGCCACGAGCCGGGAGGTGTGGTCCTTGTCGATGACGGCAGCGACGCCCTCGAACCGTGTCCCCTCGTCGGGTGCTACGGAGTCGTCGTGCTCCGTCTCCGTCGATGCCACCGAGCCGTCGCTCTTGCCAGCCGCGACCACCGGAACCCCGCCCCCGCCGCCGCAGATAACCGGGCCGGCGTCGTCGCGTGCGAGGGTGCGAATTCGGTCGATCTCCAGCACCGACGCCGGTTTGGGCGAGGGAACGACGCGTCGGTAGGCCGTCTCGCCGTCGCGGTGGACCTCGGTCGTCTCGAACGGTTGCTCGGCCGCCTCCGCCTGGGTGTAGTACGGCCCGATGGGCTTCGTCGGGGTCTCGAAGGCCGGGTCGTCGGGGTCGACGCGCGTTCGCGTGACGACGACGGCGGGGTCCGGACCGAACGCGTCGCCGAAGGCGCCCTGGAGCAAGTACCCGACCTGCGCCTGCGTCTCCGCGCCGATGACGTCCAGCGGCTCCGTCGAGCCGGAGGATTCCTCCTCCGCGAGAAGCCGGTTCCCGACCTGCGGACCGTTCCCGTGTGTGAAGACGACCTCGTCGTCGCGCTCGCGGAGCGGGCGCAGGGCCGCACGCGTCTCGCGCAGCCGCTCGCGCTGCTCCGCGACCGTCCCCTCGCCGCTCCGCAGGAGGGTGTTGCCGCCGAGCGCGACGATGGCCCTTGGCATGTGCGGATGTTCTGGGGGACGCTGAAGGGGATTGTGGCCGGCGTTAGTCCTCGAGAGCTGCGAGGCCGCCCTCGACTGCGGCGAGGAGCGCGTCGACGTGATCAGCTCGACTCCGCGAGCAGAATAGCTCGTGGCCGCCGTCGAACTGGATCCGGTTCGCCGACGGCGACTGGGCCTCGATGGCGTCGGTGCCCACGATCTTGTCCCCGGGATTGTAGAAGACGACGTCGTCCTCGTCGAACGGCGGGATCGACTCCTGCGCACGCTTCGCCTCCCGGAGGAAGGTCGGCGAGGCGTAGTCCGGCGCGTCCGCAACCCACTCGTCGGTCGCGAGTTCCCCGAGTTCCGCGCGGCTGGCACTGGCCGGAAGGATCGGTTTCGAGAGGGGGAGCTTCATCAGGAACCTGACCAGGGGCGTGTCGAGTCCGTCGTGGAACCCCCACCAGGGGCTGAGGTACGTCCGTGTTTCGACCCCGCCGTCGTCGAGGTACCTCGCGATGAGCCCGCCGGTGCTGTGGCTCACTACTCGGTAGCTACCGAGGGCCTCGACGTAGTCGACGACGGGCGCGAGATACTCGGCTTCGAAATCGGTGATGGTCCGCGGTATCTCGAAGGCGGTGACCGTGTAGTCGGCCGCCGTCAGGTGGTCGATCAGCCACTGGACGCCGTCGTGTTCGGGTCGATTGCCGAACCCGAGAATCAGGACGACCTCTTCCGCGCCGTCACCGAACTGAACGCGTCGCATACGCTCTCGATACTGTCAGGCTACAAAAATATTCTCCCGGAGCCGCCGTCGTGGTCCGTCAGGTCGATATCGCGTCGCAGTGCCAGCCCGGGTCCTCGCCCGTCTGGTCGATCAGTTCGGACCTGCACGCCGGACAGTAGTCCGGCTCCGTGGAGTCGCCTCGGGGAACGTACACCGCGCCGCCACACTCGACGCACGCGTCCGCAACGATGGTGACGCAGTCCGCACAGACGTTGAAGTCGTCGACCGTCAGATCGCGCAGCGGTTCGAGTTGTTTATCCAGCGTATACTCGTCGATGACCGTCTGACAGTTTTGGCACGGTTTCATGGCGATGCATGTTGGTCCATGTGACCGATACCCAAATATTTGCTCCCCGAGACAATCGGAAAACGGGGGAGGGTGGTGGGGTCGAGGGGTTTTCGAGTCGGGATACGGAGCAAAGCTCGCCAGCCCAGTTTGGACGCGGGGCGGAGAACTGCAAGAACTCGGCAGAGAAAATTGAACCGAAGCGGAAAAATTCGAAACAGCGCCGCTCGCGACTCCGTTCAGTCCTGCTGGAGCGTCACGTCGGTCGGCGTCACGTTCGCGAGGTTGTCGCTGACCGGACACCGCTCCTCGACGGCGGCGAGGAATTCGGTGAGCGTGTCGTCGTCGACCTCGCCCGCGAAGTCGACGTCGACCTCGGCCTCGACGCCCTGATAGCCGGCGCGGGGCTCCTCGGCGTGCCCGAGGTGCTTGCGCGGGTCGAACTCGCCGGCGACGTCGACCGCGACGCCCTCGACCTCGAGGTCGAAGTCGGGTGCGACCGCCCGCACGGTCGCATTGAGACACCCGGACCAAGCGGCGAGGAGGTACTCGACCGGCATCGCGCCCTCGTCGTCACCGCCCATCTCTTCCGGATCGTCCATCACGAGTTCGTGATCGCGGGCGTGGGCCACGAACTTCGAGTCGCCGTCGCTTTCGCCACTGACTGCCATTCGCTGGGTCGTGTCGGTGTCGCTCATTTTCTACTACTCGGGTGGAAACGGCCTATACGTTCTCATAGGGGGTCGTTCGTGCCGGCGTCGACGACGGTCGGCGACGCCGAGGGAGCTGGAGGGCAGCAATAGCGACCGTGAAACGCTGGTTCACGGATCGGGGCGTCGAGGGCGGCCGTCACGGACAGCGGCAAGTATCTCTCTCGGCAGGCGCCTCGCTCGGGTCATCCGGATTCCGCGATGCGGTCCATCTGGCACTGCACGCACAGGTCGTCGGCGAAGCAGCCCACCGCGTCGTACGGGCACTCGTGCTCCTCGACGTCGACGGCGAGCCGGCGCTTGGCGCGTTTCCACTCGTTCTCCCAGTGGTCGATGTCCATCTCGTCCGACCGGAAGACGATCTCCCCATCCGCGGCTTCGATCTTCGCGGCTGCCGCCTCGGATTCGCGCTCCTTCACCGTCTCGATGGCTGCCCGATACGAGCCGTGTTCGATCCGGTCGTGGTCGCCACCTTCGTGCAGGAGGATCACCGTGACGGGGCGACGCGTCGTCTCGGTGGGCTCGTGGTCGTTCGGCATTACGACCAGATATGCGGGGACGACTCAAGAAAGTGCGCTTGCTCGGCGACCAGCTTCGAGGCGGGCGGCCATCGTCGCCAGCGATATTTTCGGTAGTCCTGAACCAATTTAAACGTTCGCCAGAGTGTGAGGGATCCATACATAGTGAACTACCCCGCCCTACTCAGCGACTGCCGTCGCTTCCTTGAGGGCGGGGCTTCCTGTTTCTGTGACGCGACTTGCATCCACCACGATAGACGAATAATCGCCACCATCGGTAGACACATCGGTCGCAGTCTCCACAGGCGTATCTTCGGAGTGAACCACTCCTAGTTTATCGAGTCCACGATTGAGGACGTTCAACGCCGCATTCCAATCCCTATCGAGTTCAAACCCACACGTAGGGCACGAATGCTCACGAATCCACAACGGTTTCCGCGTCTCCACGCCACACGATGCGCATTCCTTAGTCGTTCCACGTGGATTAACCTGAACGACGTGACAGGCGTTCTTCTCGCCGTGATGTTCGAGAATCGTGATAAAACCGCGCCAGCCGACTTCGGCCTTGTTCCGCGCGTTCTCCGAGGATTCGAGCATCCCCTTCACGTTGAGGTCTTCGACGAAAACGGCATCGTATTCAGTGGTGTAGAAGTGCGCGAGCTTGTGCTTGAAGTCGTGCTTCTTGTTCGACATCCGAGCGTGAACCTGTGCAACGTGACGCCGTTGTCCCTCCCAGTTGCTCGACTCGTATTCTTTCCGAGAGAGCGAGCGTTGCTCGCGTTCAAGACGCTCTCGCTCACCGGACAAGTCAAGCCTCCCAACTGAACGCCCGTCCGAGTCGTGAATGAAGTTAAGTACGCCGAGGTCGAGGCCCACGGTGTCAGTAGAGTCGATGTCTTCGACGGCGGGTTTCTCTGGAGTCTCTGTTTCGACGCAGAACGAAACGTACCACGCCCCTGTGGGTTCTTTCTTGAGTGTGACTTCTTTGATGGAGTCGTGATCTGGAAGGTCTCGATGGAGACGGATTGGAATTTCGCGGGTTTCTCCTTTGAGTTTCTTGAGTACGAGGACGCCTCGACCGTTTGGGCCACTCTTTTTGTCGAGTTCGAAGCCCGATTGTCGATACGTGAAACTCCGGTACTCACGCGGGTTCTTCCAGTTCAACGACCCAACGTTGTAGCCCTTGGCTTTGAGTTTCCCGAGGTTCTGGATGTTGTCGCGGATGCGCTCGACGGCTTTCTGAAGGACCGTGGAGTAAACTTGTTTGAGGTCTGGCCACCAGTCTTTGAGATCTGGAATAGTGTCTCTGACCATCCAGACGCGTTGGCGGAGCGTGCCCGCGTCTTCGGGTATCTGGTCAAACTCGTTGAGAGCGTGGTTGTACAGTTGCCGCACGGTGTTTCGTTGCCAGTCCATCGCTTTGCGTTGCTCCGTGGTGGGGAACAATCGGAAACGTGGACTATACCTCATGCGACGTATCAATATGTACGAAGTCTGGTGTATTAATAGTGCGGATTAGCGTGTCTGTGACTCATGCGGGCGCTGTATCCCCTCCCTACTCGCTCACTACGCTCGCTCCTTGAGGAAGGGGGCTTAGCGCCCTCTCTTTCAGCTAAACAGGTGGTCGCATATCGCCGGCCACGGGATGGGAACCGTAGACATCCGGGTGCTTCACGTCGACGACGAAAGGAGCTTCACGGAGATAACGGCGGAGTTCCTCGAACGCGAGAACGAGGATATCGCCGTCGAGACCGCCACAAGAGGTGCCGATGGGCTCGACGCCCTCGAAGCGAGCGAGTTCGATTGCGTCGTCTCCGACTACGACATGCCGGGCATGGACGGCATCGAGTTCCTCGAAGCCGTTCGCGAGCGATATCCGAACCTCCCGTTCATCCTTTACACGGGAAAGGGCAGTGAGGAGGTGGCAAGCGAGGCCATCGTGGAGGGCGCCTCCGACTATATCCAGAAGGAAAGCGGTACCAGTCAGTACGCAGTCCTGGCAAACCGCATCGAGAACGCCGTCGCGAAGTACCAGGCGGAGCGCGACGTCGAAGCGACTCGGACTCGCTATCAACGCTTGATCGAAGAGTCGACGGACGTCATCCTCGTCGTCGACGCTGCGGGCAACTTCGAGTACCTGAGTCCGGCGGCGGAGCGAGTTCTCGACTACAGCTCGACGGAGATGACCGGCGAGTACGCGTGCGACTACGTCCACGACGAGGACCGCGACGTGGCAATGGAGTGGTTTACCCAGCTGGTCCAGACGCCCGGCGGACGGGAAACCGTCGAGTTCCGGTTCGAGGCCGGGAACGGCTCGTGGCGCTGGCTCGAAGCGCGAGGCCGCAACCTGCTCGACGACCCGATAATCGAGGGGATCGTCGTCTACGCCCGGGACATCACCGGTCGGCGGGAGCGGGAGGAAACCCTGAAACAGCTCATCCAGCGGACCGGAGACCTCATCGACGCGACGTCGAAAGCGGAGACGGCGGAGGTCGCAATCGACGTCGTGGACGACGTACTCGACGCGCCGCTGGCCGGGATCAACCTGTTGTCCGACGACGGGCAGCGCCTCGAACCTGTCGCCGTCCTCGACGAGGTCCGAGCGGAGTTCGGGGAGCCACCAACGTACGCGCGGGCCGACGAATCGCCGACGTCAACAGTCGTCTGGGACGCGTTCGACGGTGGAGAGCCGGTCCACATCGACCACGTCGAGGACGTGGACGGTCTGGCCGACGCGACGCCGGCACGGACCGCCTTTCTCTACCCCCTCGGCCACCACGGCATCTTCATCGTTTCCGAGACGGAACCGAACGCGTTCGACGAGGTCGACAGGCGGTTCCTGGAGCTACTTGGCCAGACACTCAGGGCCGCGCTCGACCGTGTCGAACGGGTGTCCGTGCTTCGGGAGCGAAATCGCCGCCTTGCACGACTCCACGAGACAGGACAGGAGCTCATGCGAGCGGATTCGGCCGAGGAGATCGCCGATCGCGTCGCCGCTGCGTCGGAGGCCATCCTCGGGTTCCCGATCACGATCGTCCGGCTATACGACGAAGAGGCGAACGAGCTCGCGCCCGTGGCAACCACTGACGAAGTCACCGACCTACTCGGCCCCCGCCCCGCGTTCGGCCCCGGGGATGCGAGTGTCACCTGGGAGGCCTATCAGGACGGGTCGCCGGCGATCTACGACGACGTCCACGACGTGGAACACGCGGCCGACCCGGAGACGCCCCTGCGAGGCTTCATGATCGTTCCAATCGGGGAGCATGGCACGGTGAGTTTCGGCACGACGACGCCGGGGTCGTTCGACGACAATGACGTGTTTCTGGCCCAGTTGCTGGGGACGACCGCCGAGCTGGCGCTCTCCCGGCTCGAGCACGAGCACGAACTCGTCCGGCAGCGGGACGAGCTGGACCGCCAGAACGAGCGACTGGACCAGTTCGCCAGCACGCTGAGCCACGACTTGCGAAACCCCCTCAACGTCGCGATGGGACAGCTGGACCTCGCTCGGAGTGAGTGTGACAGCGATCACCTCGACGCCGTCGCTCGCGCCCACGAACGGATGGAGTCGCTCATCGGGGACATGCTGTCGCTCGCGCTTGCCGGCACGGAAATCGGCGAGCTCGAATCCGTCGAGCTGGCGACCCTCGCAGAGGAGTGCTGGCAGAACGTCGAATCGGCGTCGGCGGAGCTTCACGTCGAAACCGACCGGATCGTGCGCGCGGACGACACGCGAGTTCGACAGCTCCTGGAGAACCTGCTCCGAAATAGCGTGGAGCACAGCGACAGTGTCGTGACGATAACCATTGGCGACCTCGCGGACGGATTCTACGTCGAGGACGACGGCCCCGGGATTCCGGAATCCGAGCGGGAGAGGGTCTTCGAATCGGGATACTCGTCGACGAAGCGCGGCTCGGGGCTGGGCCTGAACATCGTCAAGCAAGTCGCGGAGGCCCATGGCTGGGAGGTCACTGTCACAGGTGGGACCGACGGCGGCGCGCGGTTCGAATTCCGGGGACTGGAGAGCGGATAAGCCGTCACACGGGAGGGTGGTGATTGCAACGACCCGATGGCAGTGTCGGCGGTAACGGCCGCGATATCCCTGTCGGCGGCAACGACACAATGTCCGTGTCGGCGGCAACGACCGCGGTGACAGAGTCAGTTCGACGCTCGACCGGTTCGGGTTCTGAATGGTGCGGGCTACAGACAGAATATTTAACCTAGTCGCGGTGGAAAGGAATCCACGGAGGCGACTGTAATGAATATTCTCGGGAGGTATCCGGCTACTGCTCACTACCTGTTTACCCTCTCGAGTTTCGGAATCGGGATCGGCCACTATTTCGCGCACGACCACGACTTCTGGATACTTCTCGCGGAGACCTTCGCCCCACTCCTCCTCAGCGTCGGCATCGGATACGCCGGCTATCGGTTCAGACAGCTCGACCCGTCCGAGAACCACGTCCTTCGATCCGCGGTCGTCCTCTGTGCGGGATACCTCTACGGCGCGGGCTTCATTGCGTTCGTCGAGACCCTGCAAACGCTTGGCGGAGCGACGTCGATAGGAACACAGTACCTGATTCACGTCGGCGGCTTCGGCGGGACCGCCATGGCAACCGTCATTGCGCATTTCCACGTCGCCTACGACCAGCGACTGGCGGAGCTGCGCGAGCAGACCGATCGGGCAACCCGGTTACAGAAGCAGGTCAGCGTCCTCAACCGGACGCTTCGGCACAACATCCGGAACGAGCTGGCGATCATCGAGGGATGGCTCGACGAGGCGCTGACGGGCGAGGAGGAGACCGCCGAAGAGGCCCGGGAACGCGTGCTGGATCACCTCGACGAGCTGGAGGAGTTGAGCGATACGGCCAGACGCATTCAGGACGTCCTGAGCGAGGAGACGCGGACGACGATGGACGTGGAGCACTGCATCGACGAGGGGGCCGAACGAATTCAGAATCGCGAACCCGCGGTCGACCTCACCACCGAGGAGACCGAACCGGTCGCCGTGGAAGCCCACCCGGACCTCGAGATGGCCATCCGGGAAGCGTTCGCCAACGCCGTCGAGCACAACGAGCCGGAGGACCTCGAGATAGAAGTGTCGGTAGCCGAGGACGTCGACCGGGACGTGTCGGGCGACTGGTGCCGGATCGACATCACCGACACCGGCGGCGGCATTCCCTCGATCGAGATCGAAGCCCTCGAGAAGGCGGAGGAGACCAGGCTCACCCACGGGGTCGGCCTGGGCCTGTATCTGATAAAGGCCGTCGTCGAGCAGTCCGGCGGCGACGTGGAGATCACCCCCTGCGAGTCAGGGGGGACCACGGTTCGGATGTGGCTTCCGGAGGCCGACACGGAGCTAGCGGGGTGATCCAGCCAGCTGGCCGCCGGATCCACGCTGAACCCCGGAGCCGGTCATCCTGAACGACCGCTGCAACGGCGACGACCGGACGTCGAAATCGGGCGCCGCGCGGACGAGCGCCACACCACTATTGTGGTCGGGCTCCGACGACCCGACGTGAACCACGAAACCTGGACCGACTCGCAGACCGAGACGACGGTGACGGTCGACGGGCACGACCTGTCGCTGGCGTATCGCGACGCCGGGACGGGCACGCCCGTCGTTTTCCTCCACGGCATTCCGACGTGGTCGTTCCTCTGGCGAGAGATCGCGCCCCCGCTCGAGGGTGAGTTCCGGACGATCGTCCCCGACCTCGTCGGCTACGGCAACAGCGACCGGCGGGACGGGTTCGATCGCTCGATCCGTGCACAGGAGCAGGCGCTCGCCGACCTCGTCGACGGGCTCGGCCTCGAGGAGTTCCACCTCGTCGGCCACGACATCGGTGGTGGCGTCGCGCTCCGATACGCCGCGCACACGGAGGGCCGTGTCGACAAGCTCGTCCTCTCGAACGCGACGGCGTACGGCTCCTGGCCGGTCGAGTACATCACGTCGCTGGGGTTGCCGCGGACGCTCGAGATGGACCGCGATGCCTTTCGCGACGAGCTCGACCGGGCGTTCGTCGACGGCCTCGAACGCGCCGACCCCAGTCCGGAGTGGACCGAGGGGATGCGGGCACCCTGGCTCCGATCGGACGGCCAGCGCGCGTTCGCTCGCGCCGCCGTGGCGACGAACACGAACCACACCACCGAGATCGACTACGGCGCCATCGACGCCGACCTGCTGTGCCTCTGGGGCGGCGCCGACGACGAACAGCCGGTCGCGGATGGGCGCCGGCTCGTGGACGATATCGGCGGCGAGGTCGTCGCGTTCGACGACGCCGGGCACTGGGTGACGGAGGACCGCCCAGCGGCGTATCGGGAGGAGCTTCAGAAGTTCCTCGCTGCGTGACGTCGAAGCGCCATCGAAGGGGGACAGCGCTCGCGCAGGTTAGTCGAACAAGGCCGCGATCGCCTCGTCGATGGCGTCGACTGCCCGGTCGACCTCCGCCTCCGTCACGCATAGCGGTGGCGAGACGATCGCCTGTACGTCGGGCCGACCGCTGCCGAGGATGACGCCGCGATCCTGCGCCTCGTTTCGGAACTCGGCAACGGGATTGTCGCCGTCGTCGGAATCGTCCCCGTCCTCTCTACCCTCGCCTTCCTCGTCCGGGGCCCACGGATGGTGGAACGGCTCGCCCGTCTTCGGGTCGGCGAACACGAGGCTCCACAGCAGTCCGCGGCCGCGGACCTCCGCGACGGCGTCGTGGTCGGCGGCAACGGCCCGGAGCCGTTCCTCGAGGTAGTCGCCGACGGTCGCGCCGTTCTCGATGAGACCGGCCGCGTACTCGTCGATCGCCGCGAGGCCCGCCGCGCAGGCGACGGGGTGACCCGCGAACGTCTGGCCGAGGTCGTACGAGCCCGCCCGGATCTCCTCGCCCACGGCGTCGTCGACGATGACGCCCGCGAGCGGGACGTACGCGCTGGTGACGCCCTTCGCGAACGTGATCATGTCGGGGGTGACGCCCTCCGTCTCGATGCCGAACCACTCGCCGCAGCGGCCGAAGCCGGTGATCACCTCGTCGGCGACGAGCAGGACATCGTACTCGTCACAGATCGCCCGGAGGCGCTCGAAGTAGCCCGGGGGCGCCGTGTACGCGCCGCTGGTGCCGGCGACCGCTTCCATCACGATGGCGGCGACCGAGTCCGCGCCCTCGTTCCGGATGACGAACTCCACGTGGTCGGCGGCGCGCTCGGCCAGCTCCTCGCCCTCAGCGCCGCCGAAGCACTCCGGCAGCGGCGGGAGGAACTTCCCGGCGCCGGTCGTCGCGGCGTGGGCCTCCAGCGACGCGCGCGTGCTCGGGTCGCCCGTGAGGCTGCCCGCGCCGTACGTGCCGCCGTGATACGACTGCCAGCGCGTGAGCACCTTGTGCCCGTCCTGGACCTTGCGCGCCATCGCGACGGCGGTCTCGTTCGCCTCGCTCCCCGAGATGGCGAAGTAGACGTCCGAGAGCGTCCCCGGGGCCACCTCGGCGAGTCGCGCGGCCAGCTCCGAGCGCGTGTCGTTGTGCTTCGCGGAGGAGACGTACGGGATCCGGCGGGCCTGCTCGTCCATCGCGTCGAGGATCGCCTCGTTCGAATGGCCCGCGTTACAGCAGTACAGCTGCGACTGGAAGTCGAGGTACGCGGTGCCGTCCGCGTCGTAGACCGTGGCGCCGTCGCCCTCGACGACCTCGAGTCGATCGCTGTCGGCGTCGTACCAGTGCGGGATTGCGGCGTCTTCGGATTCCGTTTGTGTGGTTGGGTGCTGATTGCTCATGGGAACGTGTCTTTGGTGGGGCTTATATGGGTGGTGGTGGCACGGGTGGTGGTGGCACGGGTGGGGCTGGTCAGAGTTTGATGCTCTTGAATTATTTTAACTTAATTTTGAAGTACTCTATCTGTTTCTTGCAGTAATACATATCCTGAAATCGTCGAGTCGTTGTTTATGCTAGAAATGGAGATTGGATATCAGATATCGCAAACACAGTTAAATGCATAGAATGACAGAGTATGTGTCGTCAAGCACTCTATTGTTACAATGAGGAAGCTTCTATCGAGTTCCAAGATATTTTCTGCCATCTTGGGTACGATATTGCTAATCAAGATCTTATCTATATTTTTTAGCCGCGCCGCGATTCAAATCATAGAATTGCTAATATCGCGAGACATCGTTGGGGTAGGGTTACTTTTTATTGGACATACATTACCAAAATTGGAGCCTGTAATTTCCTTCTTAGACTATGTTATTGCATTCATGTTCTGCCTAAGAGCGGCTCCCATAATAGCTCAGAAATCTGATCTACTGGAGATATACAATCACTCAAAAATTTTGAGTATCCTTAGCGTTGCATTGTTCTGCCTAACATCTGTTTTCGGAATATGGCTAGGACAAGTACCCGCCTTTCTGGGCCGTTTGACATTGGACCAGCAATACATTCTGGTTCTATACCTGCTTGGATCTGTCATTTCTGCACCAATCGTGATACCATTGGTTTTCGGGACAACTGAGGCACAGCCTCCCACCACAGCTAATCTTAGAAGAGTCCAAATCAGACAAGTGGTCGCATATATCTACCTATTCTCAGCAGGAATGGCGCTTTTACTCCGGTTAGGGGGAGTATTAGAGTTAGTTGGGTTTTTCTATCTTCTTCTGGATGTAATGAAACGGTCAAAACAGGAACCTCTTGAGGTTGAAAACAGTATAATAGGCCTTCTTTCAGGGGTGGATTCGAATTCAACCAGTTTCGCATTTGGATTTCTGATTTTGACAGGTGTATATTTAGGAACTCAGACACTATCTCTTGTCAGTCTTCAGACGACTCTCTTTTATACTGTTTTTAAAATTTACACTGAATTTAAGTACGTCTTGTATTATCTACTACCGCTGATCATCTCCGTTTTTTTGGCATCGGTGGTTCCACTTTTGTGGCTCCAAATATCAAACTCGGCTACGAATTTCAAGAGAATATCTGGTCTATATGGAATACTGTTATTACAGCTGTCTGGTCAGCTATGGCTGGGGACTTATATAGATTCACCCGCAGGGACTGCAACATTCTCTCTGCAAAACCCGAACATATTCTCTGTCCTACTGGCTGGCTGTATCATAGGATATGCGTTTCTACGAGACCGTGTGGAACACCAGCTCGGGGCATCTATTTTCGCTGTAATAACAATTATCTCGTTGGGAAGTATTCTGGCTGACTATAGTTTTCTGAGTGACGTTAACGTGTTAGTATGGTGTGCTGCATCCTACTGGTTTCCTCCTTATATACGGATTCTCGGGAGAGCTTTCGTATCAAAATTTGAATCTCTGCAGGTCTAAAATGGTTAAACCCGATAATGCTATGTATGCTTGATCAGAGTGTGCACATCTCTGTTGGAGAAACTCGATTGGTTGGAAGCACAAATTGAGCATCAGCAGCGGCCGATCGTGACAAGTGTTTTCAAGCCTAGGTTAATTCTTGTAGCCATGTCAGAAGGTCCCTCCCGACGCAAATTCCTAACCTTCGTCGGGAGTAGCACCGCTGTCGTGACGGCAGGATGTGGAGGGAACAGCTCCGAATCAACCGTCACTGAAACTCCACCAGAGAGAACATCTACCGAAACTCCGACCAATACACCTAATCAAAAGGATACAGAGACAGAATCGGAGAAGACGGATATCACATTCAACGATATTTCGTTAGCGGTGGATGACCCCCAGACCACATCTCCTCGCAAGGTCACGATTTCAGGAGCGATTGACGGTGATCCAACGCAGGTGGAGGTCTCGATCTCTCTCAATGGCGAGCTGGAGGAGACTGAAACAGTCGATACGGGTACTCAGTTCGAGATAACGACGGAGGTCGCTGGAGGGAATGCCTACACGGTTGGATTGGTCGCAACGGATAATGCCGGTACTACGGAGACTACTAATTTCGAGACCGATTACATAGCAAAGCCCACTACGAAGGTCGACGAGAACCGTCTAATTGGAACTCATTACTACTGTTGGTGGGGGAGCGGGTGGCATTGGGACAGCGGGTATGACGGCGAACCCCTTCTGGGGGAGTACAACTCCAGAGACCCAGAAGTAATTCAACAACATTTCGACTGGCTTCGGGAAGCGGGTATCAATTGGTTAAGCCTCAGCTGGTGGGGCAGAAATAGTTGGTCCGGTGAAACTATTGAAGATCACCTTTTGGAGGCTGACGGGATAGAGGACTTCAACGTATCAATCCTCTATGAATCGAGCAAAATGCTCACGCAGGATGAAACTGGATATCGCACCAATTTCAACTCGGTCGAAAACCAGCAGCAATTCATATCCGATATACAGTACCTATCTGAAAATCTCTTCAACAGAGACGAGCATCTCTATATCGAAGGCAAGCCCGTCATTTACCTCTACGCTTCCTCGGGATATTTCGGCGATTTCGAGAAAACACTTCGTCGGGCTGAGGAGGCTATCGACCAGGAACTACACGTCATCGGGGATTTCCACTTCCAAAAAGGGCCGCCAGTAAGAGTACAAGACCCAGATTGGTTTGACAGTGTCTCAAATTACAGTGCTTTCTACGAGGCATGGGAGAATATCAACGAACTCGTCCCGGAACAACCCCGCAGAAAGTACACTGAATGGTTACTCCGAACTCAAACAGAGCCCGACCTGAATTTCATTCCTACCGTATCTGCATCTTATGATAAAACGGACCACGAAGATCCGGAATCTAAGGAATTACCGATACTCCACGGATCGCCAGAGAAATTCAAGGATTGGGTGCAAAGAACGCGGGGACTAATGGACCCAGATCTGGATGCTGTTCTCTTCAATTCATTCAATGAATTCCATGAAGGGAAACTCGGGGAGCCGACTGAGGAAGTTGGAACGAAGATTTTGGACGTGATCGATAGTGAGCTGAGGGAAGCAGATTTCCTCCATAGAAATTTAGATACAATTTCGCAAGTTGTCCTGGACTACAGCGACACCATTGCAGAGTACAAAGTCAATCCGGAAACCGAAGAGGAATTCAGTAGACAGTTAGCGTTCTCAGTCGCCGGTCTACAACTTGCTAATCCCGAAACTGGGTGGCAAAAGGAATACGAGCTGGAAGCAGGTCCGGAATCACCGTATTTCATAGAGGGCACTTTTGGTTATAATCCAAATTTCGGCAGAAGATGGTGTGGCGGTTCAACCGGACGAGCAGTTCTAGGGTTCAGTTGGAAAGATGTTTCGTACGTGTTTAGCCCCAGATCGATTTCGGTAGTCTCTCGTAGGGACCGAGAAA
>JBDGPU010000179.1:0-20985 GCA_042219525.1 Halopenitus sp. | reverse complement strand
AGTAAGCGACGCGAGAGCGAAGCTCTCGCTAGTCTGAGTCTCCGACTCAGGCACCACAACCCGGCGAGCGAACGTAGTGAGCGAGCCGGGTGAGGAGCGCAGCGAGCAGCGCGACCGCTCAGCGGCTGGGGCTTTCGAGGCATGCTGGGTGGTTCCAGGAGCGCGACCACCTACACATACGGAATCAACGTCTCAGCGGCTGGGGCTTTCTGGGCATGCTGAGTGGTGTCGCAGGCGACGATAACCAATCCGATTTATAAATACGACCCCACTGTTATCGAACCGACCACACCCACCCAAATCACGCATCCACCGAACCGGTATTCACCCACGGATCGCCGTTCCGTCACACCTTTGCTCGGGGGTGCCCATTAGTTCGGTAATGGAGTACCTGGAGCGCCGGGTTGGACTCGTCGACGATCGCCTACAGGCGGTTATCGACGACGTCGAGCCGGACGAACTCAGCCACGAGCTGGAACACGTCGTGCTCGCAGGTGGGAAGCGCGTCCGGCCGGCAGTGACGATCCTCGCGTGCGAGGCGCTCGGCGGCGACCCCGATGCCGCCGTCGACTTCGCGGCCGGGATCGAGTTCGTGCACAACGCCTCGCTCGTCATCGACGACATCATCGACCGCTCGGAGGTCCGCCGCGGGACCCCCTCGGCCTGGGCCGAGTACGGCTATGGCCCCGCCATCGTCGCCTCCGACGGGCTGCTCGGCGAGGCGTTCGCACTCTTCTCGGCGAACGAGCAGGCGATGCAGATCGTCGCGGAGGCGATGGTCGAACTCGGCGAAGGCGAAGCGACGGAACTCGCGGACCGCCCCACCTCCGACGAGGAGTACATGGAACTCGCGCGGCGGAAGACGGGCGCGCTGTTCCGCGCGGCAGCCGAACTCGGGGCCGTCGCTGGCGACGCAGACCCCTTCATCGTCGAGTCCTTCGGCGAGTACGCCGAGCGCGTCGGCGTCGCGTTCCAGATCCGCGACGACGTGCTCGACGCGACCGCGGAGGCGGAGGAACTCGGGAAACCAACCGGGCAGGACGTCCAGATGGACCGCCCGTCCGTCGTGCAGGTGACGGACCTGACTCCCGCAGAGGCAAACGCCCGCGCTCGCGAGCAGTCCGACAAGGCGCTGTCGGCGCTGGATGCGGCGGATCTCTCCGACACCGAGGCCGTGGAGTACCTGCGGGACCTCGCCGAGTTCGTCGTCGTCCGCGAGCGCTGACTCACGACCCGTTCCCGTGGCCCGTTCCTGACAACCTGACCACGTGAGTGGTTCACATACGTGTCCAGAACGACCAGGCTCCGCATCGAAGTGTTCATATTTGTGCAAACTCGTATCCCGGACATGAATCGCGCAGAGAAGGCAGCGCTGCAGTTACAGGCGGTCGACGTCCTCCGAATGTTGAAGCAGACGCGGACGTACGACGAGCTGTCCGAGGTGACCGGTCTCCCCGCTGGCGACCTGAATCGATACGTGAACGGCCACGTTCTCCCCGGCACCGAGCGAGCCCGGGAAGTCGTCGAGGGCATCGGGCTCGACGCACTCGCCGACGAGCTGTCGGCGCGCGTCGAACTCGACGAGGAGGGCTACGTCGACAACTCCGCCGTCGTCTTCGACCAGTCGTTCCTCGACCTCGTCGCGCCGGTCGCGGCCGAGTCGTTTGACTTCGAATCACCGGACGTCGTCCTCACCGCCGCCACCGACGGGATCACCCTCGGTGCTGCGATGGCGTCCTTCTTCGACGCCCGCCTCGCGTACGCCAAGAAGTCGAAGGAGACCGCCGTCGAGGAGTTCATCGAGTCGCGCCAGCGACTCGCCTCCGGTATCGAACTTACCTACTACCTGCCGGCCCGCGCCATCGACGACGGCGACACCGTCCTCGTCGTCGACGACCTCATTCGGTCGGGCGAGACGCAGGAACTCCTCCTGGACATCGCGCTCCAGGCCGACGCCGACGTGACCGGCGTCTTCACGCTCATCGCTGTCGGCGACGAGGGGCTCGACCGCGCGCGCGAGATCACGGACGCGCCAGTCGGGGCACTCGAAACGTTCGAGTAAGCAAGTTCACGCACTGTTTGCCGGGTTTCTCGCGTTCTATACCCGAAATGTATCCAGCAACGTGAACACCTATTCCCGCTGGAGGGGAACGTTTTTATAGCGCCTTGGAAGTACTTGCAGCCATCCCAATGGGGCTTGCAAACTCGCTGGGTGAGTACTTCGACGTCGAATCGCACGGGTCTGACGTCCGCACGGAGGTCGTCGCGGGCATCACGACCTTCCTCGCGATGAGCTACATCATCGTGGTCAACCCGTTCATCCTGGCGGAGGCGATCACGATTCCTGGCTACAAGTTCATCGAGGTCGTTCAGATGATCGCGATCGCGACGATCCTCTCCTCGGCGCTGGCGACGGCCGTGATGGCGCTGTACGCAAACCGACCGTTCGGGCTCGCGCCCGGGATGGGGCTGAACGCCTTCTTCGCCTTCTCGGTCGTGCTCGGCCTGGGCATCCCGTGGCAGACCGCGCTCGCTGCGGTGTTCGTCGAGGGCGTTCTCTTCATGGCGCTGACCGCCATCGGCGCGCGCGAATACGTCATCAACCTCTTCCCGGAACCGGTGAAGTTCGCGGTCGGCGCCGGGATCGGGGTCTTCCTGCTGTTCATCGGCTTCCAGGAGATCGGTATCATCGTCGCTGACAAGGCGACGCTCGTCTCGCTCGGCAACATCGCCTCCTCGCCCGCGTCCATCCTCGGCACGCTCGGGATCGTGCTCACGCTGCTGCTGTGGGCCCGTGGCGTGACGGGGTCGATCATCATCGGCGTCCTTTCGACGGCGGTCGCCGGCTGGGCGCTCACCCTCGGCGGCGTCTACCAGCGCGGCGTCGTCACGCCGAAGACGCTCCCGAGCGCGCAGTACGACATCACGCCCCTCGTCGGCGCGTTCGTCGACGGGCTCTCCGGCGTCGACCCGCTGACGTTCACGTTCGTGCTGTTTACGTTCTTCTTCGTCGACTTCTTCGACACCGCCGGGACGCTCATCGGCGTCTCGCAGTTCGGTGACTTCCTCGACGAGGAGGGCGAACTCCCCGAGATGGACAAACCGCTGATGGCCGACGCCATCGGCACCACGTTCGGCGCCATCGTCGGCACCTCGACCGTGACGACGTTCATCGAGTCCTCGACCGGCGTCGAGGAGGGCGGAAGTACGGGCCTGACCGCGCTCGTCATCGCGGCCTGCTTCCTCGTCTCGCTCGTCCTGATCCCGGTCGTCGCCGCCGTTCCGAATTACGCCTCGTTCCTGGCGCTCGTCGTCGTCGGGATCATGATGTTCCAGGGCGTCGCCGACGTCGACTGGTCGAACCCGGCCTGGGCCGTCTCGGGCGCCCTCACCATCGTCGTCATGCCGCTCGCGTACTCAATCGCCGACGGTCTGGCGGCAGGAATCGTCTCCTACCCGGTCATGAAGGCCGCAATGGGCGAGTATGAGGACGTCCAGCTCGGCCAGTGGGTGCTCGCAGCCATCATCCTGGCGTACTACGTGCTCCAGACGGGCGGCTACATCCTCTAACCCGCGACGTCATCCACTAAGCCAGCGTTCGACGTCGCCTGCGCGGCTACGTCGGCACGGTTTCGCGCCTATGCGGAACCGCTACATACGACCAACGGGTTCTTTTAAACGACTATCCTATTAATCAGTGATGGCAAACATAACCCTCTACGAACTGGAAGGCTGTCCGTACTGCGCGAAGGTCAAGAGCAAGCTCGACGAACTCGGCCTCGAATACGACCAGATCTTCGTCCCGAGTTCGCACGCCGAGCGCGACGAAGTGAAGGAAGTGAGCGGCCAGACCGGCGTCCCGGTCCTCATCGACGAGGAACACGACATCGACGGCATGCCGGAAAGCGACGACATCGTCGAATACCTCGACGAGACGTACGGCGCCGCTGCCTAACTCGGCCGCCCGCCACTACTTGTCGATTTGTTTTTATAAACGACCGTTCCCGGTAGCGACGGCGCTATCGCTGGCAACGGTCTCCATGGGTCGATGTCGACGCCGTCGCTGGCGACGGTCTCCAAGGGTTGATGCCGACGCCGTCGCTGGCGACGTGATAGACACGGCCCCGTCGCTGGCGACGTGTGAAAACCATAGAATCAGCGGGCGGCGATTACGCTTCGTTCGGCGCGGTCGAGCGGTCGCGGATGAGGTCCCGGATCGCCTCCGGGTCGTTCATCTCCGCGAGCTCCTCACAGGAGACCAGCGCGGTGTCGTCGACTGAGGTGCGCTTCTGTGAGTCCTCCGTGAAGTAGACGGAGCGCGTCTCGGCGACGGTCCCGATGGAGGACATGATCCGCGCGCGCTTCTCCGCGGCTTGCGTGAACGTCGAGTGGCCCGTGAGCAGCCGCATCGACGTGCTGCTCGACCCTTCGTCCTCCGAGACGGTCTTGAACGGCGCCCGGACCGTCGGGTGGACGTCGAAGCCGGCGCGCGTGAGGACCGTGACGACGTGCTCGTCGTCGGGATCGGCATCCGGCTCCGAGGGCGTCGGGTCCGCGTCGCGGACTTCCTCGGCACCCTCCAGCACGTTCACCGGGCTGGAGAACTGCTCGCCGAAGATCTCCTCGATCTGGATGGCCACCTCGATAGAGGCGTTCATCCCGTCCTCGTACTTCGAGACCGTGCGCCGGGAGACGCCGAGCTCGTTGGCGAGCTGGCCGAGCGACCAGCCGCGCTCCTCGCGCTCGTCAGAGAGCAGGTCGCCGTCGATGCTGACGTAGAGGCCGCCCGGGGCGGCGTAGATCAGCGGCGGCACTTCCTCGATGAACAGGTCGTAGGCGGTGTCGGGGTTGATGACGGGGACGCCGTGCCGGAAGTAGACGACTTCCGGCTTGAGGTCCTCATCGCGGGTCCGCATCCCGACCACGATAGGGGTCGCCTCGAGATACTCGCCGAGCCGACGCAGTTCGGCGCCGGTTGCCGCGTCCAGCGCGTCGACGTTTCGCAGGATCTTCAGCAGGACCAGGTCCTCACCGCGGCGGGCTACGAGGTCGAAGCTCTTGGGGCGGACCGCACACCGGTCGCTGACGAGGAACTCCGCGTCCTCGAGCATGGCGGTGATGTTGCCAACCAGTGCAGCCCGTGACATACACGTGAATAGCCGTTTCGGATATATAGGCGTTGTGCCGTGGGTGTTTGGGCTGTATGGTCGCTTGCTTGCGATTTTTCCGATTTGGGTGCGATAGGTTTTTATATTGAATGCAGCTAGAAATTCGGCCGTTGAGTAGGATGAACGGGGCGGATTGGTTCGTGACGAATGTGTCGACAACACCGCAGACACCTCGAAAACCCTCGGCCGCTCTTGCTAATAAATTGCATTTAAAGGAGTAGACGCTGCTATTCTCGAAAACACCGCAGACACCTCGAAAGCCCTCGGCCGCTCTTGTTTATAAACTACACTTAAACGAGCAGACGCTGCTGCTCTCTACAGCACCGCAAACACCTCGAAAGCCCGCGGCCGCTCTTGCTTATAAACTTTACTTAAATGAGCAGACGCTGCTGCGCTCGCCAGCACCGCAGACACCCAGAAAACCCTCGGTCGCTCTTTATAAGCATATTTAAACAGGCGATACGGTCTTGCTCTCGACAGCACCGCAAACACCTCGAAAGCCCTCGGCCGCTCGCGGTCGCTGAGCGACATATCCACGCCTCTCCGCACAGCCCGGCGTGGATAGGGGTCGGCTTCGCGAGAAATCGAAGATTTCTCGGAGCCCGAAAATCTCCGATTTTCGGGACAGCGACTCCCCTTCGGCGCGACCGGCCATCGCCCTTTCAGTCCGCCAGGGCCGCATCCGTGACGGCGGCGGCAACGCGACCGCACAGCAACCGCAACCGCGACCGCGACGGCAACGCGACCGCACAGCAACCGCAATACCTCAGTCCTCCCCAGCCTCGGCCGGGGCGCGCCGGCACCCACAGCTCGGCGCGCCACCGGCCTCCCTCGCACGCGTTGCTCGCGCGCGCCACCGCACCCGCGCCGCACGCCGGCCAGCCGGCGAGGATCGACAGCGAATAAACCGCCGCAAGCGGCGCCTCGGCCACCACTCCTGGGCGGGACTGAAAGGGGCAGCCGCTGAGCGGGACGCTCTGCGACGAAAGCGACGCGAGAGCGAAGCTCTCGCTAGTCTGAGACTCCTTCTCAGGCACCGCAACCCGGCGAGCGACCGAACGGAGTGAGGGAGTGAGCCAGGTGAGGAGCGCAGCGAGCAGCGCGACCGCCTCAGCGGCTGGGGCTTTCCGGGCATGCTGAGTGGTCTCGCTGGCAACGACAACCAAACAAACCACGGAGAAAGCGACCGGCTCAGCAGCCGGGGATTTCTGGGCATGCTGAGTGGTGTCGCCAACGACGTAAACCGACTTTATTTATAAGTGCAACCGTCTCAGCGGCTAGGACTTCCGGGATTGACGAGTGGTGTCGCAGATACCGACAGCCGGCTATATTAATAAGCGCGTCCGGCCAGCAGCTTTCGACGGATAGCGAACGACGCCACCAACCAAGAAGAACACGAAAGCGGCTTTTCCACGCAGTTCCTCCACGAAGACGTGACAGTCGTCGCTATCGACGATACCGACTCCCGGGAACACGGGATGTGCACGACCTACCTCGCCACCCGGCTCGCGGAGCGGGTAGAGGCGGCCGGCGGGACCGTCCAGCGACGACTCCTCGTTCGACTCAATCCCGCTGTCGAGCACAAGACGCGCGGAAACGCGGCGCTCGCGATCCACACGGACCTGGCCACGACCGACGCGTTCGCGCTCGCCCGCGAGGAACTGGCCGACCTCGCGATCGACTCGGACCCGCGAACCTCGCCCGGGGTCGTCGTCGCGGATCTGGACGATCCGGATCCGCAGGAGACCGCCACCCCGCGTGGCATCGCCACCGACGCGATCCCCGACGACGTCGTCGACTTCGCGGCCCGGGCGATGCGTGAGAAGCTCGACCTCGACGAGGCGCTCGACCTGATCGAGGCCAACGACTGGGCGCACGCGGGCGACGCCGCCGAGGGCTGCGAGGTCGCGGGGCGCGGACGCATCGGCGCGCTGGCCGCCGTGGGCGCCCCGGCCGCGTTCGACGACTGGACCCACGAGCACATCTCCTACCGCGAGTTCGACCGCTGTGGGACGCCCCGCGAGGTCGACCGCGACACCGTTTTCGCCGCGGCCGACTGGGGGTACCCCGCCGTCTGGGATACAGTCGACCGGGAGGAGGGCGAAGCGGTCTGTGTGCCCAACGCCCCCGGGCCGATCCTCCACGGGATCCGGGGCGACGACCCGGACGCCTGCCGCGAGGTCGCCGCGCGGATCGACAGCGAGCCCGTCGACCGGGCCGCCACGTTCCTGACGAATCAGGGCACGGACGCGCACGTCGACCGCGGCGCGATCGGCGAGCTCCGAGAGGGCGCGGGCTACCACGTCGACGGCGTCGTCGCGAGCGACCCCGCGACGAAACGCGGCGGGCACGTGTTCTTCAAACTCGAAGCGCAGGGCGACGACGCAGTGAGCGGGGAGGGGAAGGTCGACTGCGCCGCCTTCGAACCGACGAAGCACTTCCGTGATCGCGTGCGCGCGCTCCGCGCTGGCGACGAGATCGCCGTTTGCGGCGAGTTCGACGACGGCACGATCAAACTGGAGAAGTTCGCCGTCAGGAGCCTCGTCGAGACGGAACTCGTCACCCCGACGTGCCCCGACTGCGGGCGCTCGATGGGCTCCGCAGGCCGCGACCAGGGGTACCGCTGTCGCGACTGCGACACGGCGGCGCCCGGGAAGGTCGCGGCCGACCTCGACCGCGACCTGGAGCGCGGCTGGTACGAGGTCCCGCCGTGCGCGCGCCGGCACGTGGCGAAACCGCTGGTTCGAGACGGGATCGATGGGGCGAATGCTGACGACACCGGCGACGACGCTGCCCCGCTTCACCCGGAGAAGTAACGATCGCGGCGGCGATCAAACGAGGTCGAACGCCCGCCGGACTTCGTCGGCTCCCTCCTCGAACGCCCAGTCGACGTCGTCGAGCGCGTCGCGGTCCACCCACCGGACTGCCCGAACGTCGTCGTCGGGCGCGGGCTCGCCGGTCGTCTCCGCGCGAGCAACGGCGTAAGTGACCCGGATCACCGACTTGTCGGAGCGGTCCACCGTCCCGGTGGGCGTCGTCGCCGCCGCGTCGACGAGCGTGAGGGCTTCGGTGGTCGCGCCGAGGGCCGTCTCCTCCCGGAGTTCCCGCACGCGGCTTCTGCCGGGCCTTCTCCCAGGTCAGCGTGACCGGCCGGCAGCGCCCAGTCGCCGTCGTTCGGTGGTTCCCCACGTTCGACCAGCAGCACCCGCTCCGCGTCGGTGTCGAGCACGGCCACCCCAGCCGCCGGCACCGGCGAGTGATAGACGTGGCGCCCACATGCGGGACAGTCGTACCGCGGCGCCGCGCTCGCGTCCAGCCCGCTTCCGCAATCCGGACAGTAGGAGGGAGGGTACTCGACCATGGCCGTGGCACGAGCCGACACGACTAAAAGCTCCCCCGGCTCGTTTCGACCACCGAGACGTATCGACGACCTCGTCGAGGGCTACGTCTTCAATCCGCTCCCGGTGAGCGGGACGACCACGTCCTCGTCGTCGCCAAGGACCCCTTGCTCACGGAACTCCCGGAGCGCCGCGGGCGCGACTGCGCAGGTCGGCTCCGTGTAGAAGCCGGCGGCGTGGAGCCGGTCGAGTTCGCGCTCGGCGGCCGCCTCCGTGATCGCGACGGCGTCGCCGTCAGTTTCGGCGATGGCGGTCAGGATCCGGTCCGACTGGACCGGCGACGCGATCTGAATGCCGTCGGCGGCGTCGTTGACGGCCCCAGTCGGATCGGCAGCCTCGGAACCGTGGAGTTCGCGGACGATGGGAGCGACCCCGGCGGCCTGCGCCCCGAGCAGGCGAGGGACCTCGTCGATCCAGCCGGCGGCTTCCAGCGCCCGAAAGCCCTGATAGGCGCCGAGGAAGAGCGTGCCGTGGCCCAGCGGCGTCACGACCGCGTCCGGCGCCGTCCAGTCGCGCTGGTAGGCGACCTCGTATGCGAACGTGGCTGTGCCGGCGAAGAAGGCCGGGTTCCAGGCGTGGCTGGCGTACCAGGCGTCGCCGTCCGTGACTTCGGCGACGCAGGCGTCCGTCACGTCCTGACGACTTCCCTCGATCCGGACCGGCTCGGCACCCGCGCGGCGTATCGCCGCGAGCTTCGACTCCTTCACGTCTGCCGGGACGTAGATTTCGGCGTCGATGCCGGCCCGGGCCGCGTACGTCGCGATGGCGGCGCCGGCGTTGCCGGAGGAGTCCTCCACGACGCGATCGACGCCGAGTTCGCGGGCGCGAGTGAGCGTCGTCGTCGCCCCGCGGTCCTTGAACGAGCCAGTCGGGAAGACGTACTCGAGCTTGAACTCGGCGTTCCAGTCGGGGTCGGGGTCACCGGGGTCGGGGTCGGGGTCGTCACAGGTGCGGGAATCATCGGCGTCGACGAGTGGCGTGAGCCCCTCTCCGAGCGTGACGCGGTCGGCGGGGTCGACGCCGACGGGAAGGAACGCGTCGAAGCTCCAGAGTCCGTCTCGAGGGTCGAACTCGGTCGGCTCCGGCGCGGAACCGTCCGGGAGCGGCGTGTCGGCAAACCGGAGCGGCGACCCGCAAGTGCAGCGCCAGCGGTCGTCGTACGTCTTCCCGCAGTCCGGGCAGTCGAGTCGCGCGGGGTCCCGGGCGGCGTCCGCGTCGGCACCGGCGTCAGCACGGTCCCGGGCCATCTCAGTAGGTGTCGACGTTGGTTCCGACCGAGCAGACGTACTCGCCAGCCGCGACCTGCGGGAGTCGGCGGCGACGCCAGAACACGCCGTTGCTGTCGGCAGTGACACTGGCCTTCAGCTCGCCGAAGGCGTCCGTCACCTCGAAGAGGAGGTCGCCCCGCGTCACCTTCTCGCCGAGGGCCGTCTCGAACCGGACAAGTCCGCCGGCCGGGGAGCCGTACTGGTCGAAGCCGCGGGCGCGGGTCTGCTGCTCGACCGTCGCCTCGTCGTCGAGGAAGTCGTAGTAGCGCAGGACGTTGAAGACCCCCTCGACGCCCTTCTGGATGCTCTCCTCGTCCCAGCCGACACTCCCGCCGAGTTCGGGGTCGACCGTCGGGATCCCGTTTTCGGGCCCGACGCGGGCGAGCTGGCCGTTCGGCCCCCTCTGGTCGAGGACGTGCCCGCAGCCGAACGCCTTTGCGAGTTCGAGACAGTCGTTGTGGAGTCGATGCCGCGGGCCACAGCGGACGCGGACCTCGTTTATCATCTGGCTCGTCGACCCCTGATGGAGGTCGAGGATGAGGTCTGCGTCCCTGGCCGCCTGGAACGTCGCGTCGGTGATGCGGTCGGAGGTGGTCCCGTTCGAGTCGCCGGGGTACGCCCGGTTCACCTTCGTGTCGTCGATCGGATTCCGGTGCTCGGCGACCTGGAAGCCGTAGTAGTTGACGATGCCGGTGACGAGAACCGTGCCCGACAGCTCCGCCGGATCGATCTGCGGAACGACTCGCCGAACGACGCCGAGTCCGTTGAGCTCGTCGCCGTCGCTGACGGCCTGTACGTACAGCGTCTTCCCGTCGCTCGCGCCGTTGATGACGGCTACGGGAAGCTGAACGGGGCTCCCGTCGCGCGTCTCCCCAGCCTCGAGGCGCCCCGTATCGGTCTCCCCCGGAGCGGCACTCGCGGTGCCGAACGTTTTCATTACCGATCAGAAGGCAGGGGCACCCTTTATCCGTTCGGTCCGCGGCGACCCCCACGCCGTCCGTCAAAAGGTTTATGAACAGTTGTAGAAAGGTTACAGGACGAACTACCCGCCATGACCGCGGGTCTGCTCGACGCCGGTTACCCATCATCCGGCGGTCGCGTGTGGGAACCGATCAGCACTACCGATCCGAATTTGGCCCGGATGGGCCAGCTTCAGCGAACCACTATCTGATAAATGAGCATCGACACCGACGTTATCGAGGACGACGAGGGACTTCGCGTGAAGGATCCGGTCGAGAACGCACAGTTCGAACTCTACACGGCCGATCCCGTCTCGGCACGGATCGTCGACGACGAACGAATCTACTTTCCAGTCGATACCGCGATTGCGGTCGAGACGTCCAGCATAACGATCCCTCGCGTCGCAACGGTAACGGTGCGCGATACGAATGGGGGCCTCCTCGCTCGCGACACCGACCTCTCGTTCCCATGGGGCGAATATCACCTCGAGATCGACCCGGCTCCCTCGAAGATGTATCTACACCTCGAAGGCAAGCTGAACGTTTCCTCGACGGAGGGAGAGACGCGGCTCGAATTCGGTGACCAGGTCGAGGTCGATCTCGGCTTTCGGTCGTTCAACGAGTCGCCCGCTGGCACGATCACGACGCCGACGGATCCGGAATCACTGATGGACGCCGTCTCGCTGCTGGGGTCGTCGTTGAGCACCACCAGCCCGGAGCGCTCGTTCCCGACGCTTCGCGGGCATCCACCGTTGCTCGAAGCCGGGGATGAATTCTCCGTCCCCGAACGCGTCGAACCGATCGACACCGGCGTGACCATCGTCGTCCCTCCGACGTATCGCTACCTGTATCCGGTCGTCTCGCTCGCCTTCTACCTCGGGGCGACGGTCGTTCCGGGCGACTCGCCTCGGATCGAGGGGGACGGCTGGACGTTCCCACTGGAACCGGAGTTCGAGCAGACCGTGTCACAGGTGTTGCGTCAGACCTTCCACTTCGACTGTATCGTTCGGACGGAGGGGTTCTATCCCGTCGACCTCTACGAGCGAGAGCAACTTTCGGTCGACATCGACTGCGAACGGCTGTACGAGATGCCGCTCGCGAAGCGTCTCGGCGAGTACCTCGATGTCCCGTTCAAAGCCATCGCCGACGATCTGCCGCAGTGGACCCTGACGACAGACATTCGTCCTGACCCGGCGAACCTCGAGACGCTTCCGTTCGTCGCGGCGGAGCTATCGCTCATTCGCTGTCCGGGAGGCGAGTCTTCTGAGATCACGTCCGAAACAGGCGGCTTTTCCGGCCTCCTTCGGTCGGGGAACAAGGAGACGGCGGGGGAACAGCGTGACAGTGTCCGGACGCTCTCGCGACAGGAGCGGGGGTTCACCGACGAGGACACCGAGTTCATCCGACCGGAATCGGTCGACACGATCGAACACGCCTGGATCGGCGACGGCGTCCCGCTCGGCGCGAACAAAGCGACGCTCCAGGCCTACCGGCGCCGCATCGACCGTGAGTCGACCGACGAATCCCACATCTCAGTCGTGGTCGTCTGCAACGACGAGCAGATGCGCGAAGAGGGCGAGGTTGGCGAGCTATATGGACTGCGAGAGATGCTACAGTTTGACATCGAGGTAAAATACGAGCTCTCCGAATCGGAGATGCGCGGCGTTTTGGAATCCGACGTCGATTTCCTCCATTACATCGGCCACGTCGACGAGCGGGGGATGCAATGCCGCGACGGCTTCCTCGACCTCACTCGACAGGACCTGTCCGTCGAGGTGGACGCGTTCCTGCTCAACGCATGTCAGTCATATAAACAGGGGCAGGCGCTCGTCGAGAGCGGAAGCCAGGGCGGCATCGTCACAGTCTCGAACATCGCTAACTCGTCAGCCACGCAGCTCGGCCGGATCATCGCCCGTCTGATGAACGGTGGGTTCAGTCTCCGGACGGCGCTCCACGTCGCCCAGCAGGCGTTACTCACGGGCGGTCAGTATATCACTCTCGGCGACGGCGGGACCACGCTGTGTCAGAGCCGGAGTGGAGTTGTTCACACGGTAAACGTCGAACAATCCTCTGACGGTTTATGGGAAGTGACGTTACAGTCGTTCCCGAATGGAGCTTATGGTGTCGGGACGCTTATCAATCCCAATCTGCCAAAATTTAATCTAAATCATCTCGTCCCAGGCCGTATCACTCAACCGGGCATACGACGCGATCAGCTAAATGATTATCTAAATCTGGAACTACTCCCCGTATTCCGACAAGGGGAGCTATATTGGAGTGACGAATTGTTACCGCTTTAAGGTCCTGCAGTAGCTCCAGAAACATTCGCCGCCGCGGGCGCCGCCTGACTGAGCAGGAGCATGGTCATGAACAGGACGCCGGTCATCTTCGGGTGGTTCGCCAGGTAATCTGCAACTTTCTGTCGCATATTTCGAACATCGAGGATTGAAAGGAAATTTTGATGCAAGCGAAGCCAGCACGAATGCTTGTCCTAAACGTAGCAGCCGCTGAAAGAAAGCCCGCGTCCCGGCGAGCGTCGTCTACTCCGGTATTTCGGCATCGGATATATAAACCCTTCTGGCCGATTTTCAGCCTCGATAATTGCGGCGATGGACGTAGATTGAAGCACCGGAGCGTCAAGATGCACGTATGACGGACGACGAGGCAGATCTCCTCGACCCCTTCAGGCAGTTCCTCTCATTCGAAGGGGACGTCCTGGTGCTGTCGCTGGCGATGTTCGCCTTCAGTCTGGGCTTCCAGATGACCAACCGGTATCTCCCGGAGTACATGGCGGAGCTGGGCGCGAGCGCGTTCGTCATCGGGCTCTTCGGCACACTCGGGAACTTCGTCGGCGCGGTGTACCCGTATCCTGGTGGCAGGCTCTCGGACCGGATCGGCTCCCGGGTCGCGCTGACGGCCTTCGGGCTGTGCTCGAGTCTGGGGTTTCTCGTCTGGCTCGTCGCGCCGAACCTGGGGACGGTGGTCGTCGCGGGCGTCACGCTCGAACCGTGGGTCTGGATCTTCGTCGGGCTGTTCCTCGCGCAGGCCTGGAAGTCGTTCGGCCTCGGCGCGACGTTCGCGATCGTCAAACAGTCCGTCTCGTCGGAGCAGCTCGCACGCGGGTTCGCCAGCACCGAGGTGTTTCGCCGGACGGCCTTCCTCCTCGGACCGTTGCTGGCGGCGGGCGTGCTCCACTCCGCCGGCCCGTTCGTCGGTGGGTTCCAGTACATTCTTGCGGTCGCATTCGCGTTCGGTATCGTTGCCACCGCGCTCCAGCACCGGCTGTACGACGCCGAGGCGGATACGATCGGGTCGACGTTCGAGGGGGTCTCGACGCTCGTCGCGGACGTCCGCAACCTCCCGCCGGAGCTCCGGTCCCTGCTCGTCGGCGACACGCTGGTCCGGTTCGCCAACGGGATGGTGTACGTGTTCTTCGTCATCGTCGTCGTCAGGTTCCTCGAAGTCGGGCTCTCGCTCGGCCCGTTCGACCTCTCGCCGGCGGTCTTCTTCGGCGTGCTGCTCGCCATCGAGATGGTGGTCGCGCTGGTCTCGATGCCGCCCGCCGCGCGGGCCGCGGAGGCCGTCGGGCTGAAACCCATCGTCGCGCTCGGGTTCGCGGTGTACGCCGTGTTTCCGGTCCTGCTCATCAACGCACCCGCGAACGCAACTGTCGTCACGCTCCTGTTCGCCTTCTCCGGTCTCCGTTTCGCCGGGTTGCCGGCCCACAAGGCGCTCATCGTCGGCCCCGCCGAGCGGGCAGCAGGCGGGCGCGTAACCGGCGTCTACTACCTCGTTCGGAACACCGTCGTCATCCCGAGCGCTGCCGTCGGCGGCGCGATCTACGGCGGGTTCTCGATCGAAACGGTTGGTGTCACGACGACCGGGAGCCCGACCCTGGCGTTCTCCATCGCCAGCGTGGTCGGTCTCGTCGGGACCGGCTACTTCCTCGTGTTCGGCGAGGAATTCGAAGCCTATCAGTGACCTTCGGAGTTGGTTTGGAGAGGTAGTATGTACTCGCTCTCGACAGCAACGCAGACTTCTTGAAAGCCCCCGGCCGCTCGCTCTGTGTTGGTTTGGACAGATGATACGGTCTTGCTCTAGACAGCAACGCAGACTCCCGGAAAGCCCTCGGCCGCTCGCGGTCGCTGAGCGACATATCCGCGGCTCTCAGCACCGCCCGCCGCGGATAGGGGTCGGCTCAGCGACTCCCCTGCGGCGCGACCACTGGAAGACGGTCCGGGCTTCCGTTGCGTCTCTCCGCACCGCCCGACGGACGGGTCCGGGCTGCGACTTCCATGGTCTCGTTCGCTTCGCTCACGAGAGCGGCCATCGCCCTTTCAGTCCGCCAGGACCGCCACAGCAACTGCACCGCGACAGCGACAGCAACGCGACCGCGACGGCAAGCCTCAGCCCTCCCCAGCCTCGGCCGGCGCCGGAACGCACCGCCTCGGCGCCGGCCTCCCTCGCACGCGTTGCTCGCGCGCGCCGGCCGCCCCGCACCGCACGCCACACAGCCGGCCTACGTCGGCAGCCAACCAACCGCCGCGAGCGACGCCCGGCTACTACTCCTGGGTGGGACTGAAAGGGGCAGCCGCTGAGCGGGAAGCACTGCGAAGCAAGCACCGCAATCCCGGCGAACGAGCGACCGAAGGGAGCGAGTGAGCCGGATGAGGAGCGCAGCGAGCAGCGCGACCGGTCAGCGGCTGGGGCTTTCTGGGCCTGCTGAGTGGTTTCAGCAGCAACATTGACCGAGTTAACCACATGGAAAGCGACCACCTCAGTGGCTGGGGCTTTCGAAGCATGCTGAGTGGTGTCGCTGGCGACGAAGAACGAATAAACTACACAAAAAGCGCTTGTCTCAGCGTTTGGAACTTTCAAGCCATATCGAGTGACGTCGCCAGCGACGGACTCCGTCCAACCGAAGAAACACGCCCACCGAAAGACGACTCAGCGAATCACTGCGCGTAGCGTCGAGCAGCCAGCGTCGCCGTCAGCATCGCCAGCAGCGCGGCGGAGACGCCGAATCCGGGCGCCGACTCCTCGACGGGCGTGCTCTCCTGGCGTTCCTCGATGACGACCGTCTGCCGCGAGAAGCTGTCGATGGCCACGAGGACCGCGGCGTTCGCCTGGCTCGTCGTGGCCTGGCTCACCTTGTAGGTCGGCTCACCTTTGCCGAGCGAGCGGCGCAACTCGGCATGCGTATCGACTCGCGTTGCTTCCGTGCCACTCACCCGGACTGAGGCGGCGCCGGGGTCCTCGATCAGCTTCTTGCTCACCTCCATGATGACGATCGTCCCCTTCTCCGTCGTTCGGTTGACGGCGACCTCGACGAACCCTTTCTCGTACTGGGCGATCTCGACGGAGATGTCGGTGTCGTACTGGACCGTGTCGGCCACAACCTCACCGTTTCGCTTTGAGACGTACACCTCGCCGGCGGCGGCACCGCGCTCGATCAGCCGCTCAGTCGCCTGATCCTGCGTCGTCCGGTTCTCCCCGTTCGATCGGAAGACCAGCCCGGACCCCTTGTGCAGGTCGGCGACGATGTTCCCTTCCTCGGTGATGCTCAGGTTCCCCTCACCGACGATAAAGACGGAACCGACTTGCTTGGCGCCGCCGACGACGATAAGTGTCCCCTTCGGCGTCGTCCCGACCGGGTCGGACATGTTGATCTGGACGAGCGTCCGCTGTTCCGTCGCGTGGATCGTCAGGTGCCCGCGTTCGGTATCGTGGGCGGCGACCTGTGCCCCGTTCTCGGTCCGGAAGCGTGCCGCAGCGGTCGTCGTCGACGTGGCCTCGAGTCCGGCGCCCTCGAACCCGGCGATCGCGCTCGCGTCGACGCCGGCACCGACGTCGACGGCGGCCTCGGAGGCCGCCTGGGTCTTCACCGAGCTGAACAGCGTTTCGTTGTTGACGCTGTATTCCGCGATACCGTTCGACTTGATGTCGAAGCTGACGTGCTTCCCGTCGTACTCGTGCTCGCCCGCGGCAGCCGGCGTCACCGCCGCCGGCGCGGCCATGGAGACGACGAGCAGCGTCGCAACGAGCACTGTGAGACGTCGCATACGGCGGCGCTACTCCGGGTGCCCCAAAGGGATTTCCGGCCAGTCTGGCTGCTGGGGCTGGCGTTGCCGGTGCTGGCACTACCGGCGCTGGCATTGCCCCCGTCGTCGGCCTGAGTTCGCGCTGGAAGCTTACCGACGAACTGGCTCGCCCGTCACGTCATGCTCGTCGCTGACGACGCGTTCGACTTCGTCGACCGTGACCACCGGGAGGTCGCCGTCGATGGTGCGTTTGAGTGCGGCGGTGGCGGCCGCCCACTTGAGCGCCTCCTGCACCGCAGCGTCGTCGAGGCGCTTCGCGAGGTAGCCGGCGACGAACGCGTCCATCGCCCCGCTTTCCTCGACCGTGTCGGCCGTGTAGGCGTCCTGCTCGTAGACGGAGTCGTCGTGGATCGCGAGCGCGCTGTCGTCGTGTCGGGTGACGACGACCGTCTCGAAGTCGAACTCCGTCTCCAGGCCGTGCGCGATCTCGACGGCGTTCCCCTCCGCACCGAGGACGTCGATCGCGTCCCGCCGGGGGACGAACAGCCGGTCGACGTCCGGAAAGAGGGTTTCGTAGGCGGCCCGCGCCTCGTCCGGGCTCCAGAGCGACGCCCGGTAGCGGAGGTCCAGCGAGCGCGTTACGTCGGCGTCGCCGGCGGCCGAAAGGAGCGCGGCCGTCGTTTCCGCCGTCGTCGACGAGAGCGCCGGCGTGACGCCCGAGACGTGGAACGCCGTCGCCGACTCGAACACCTCCGTCGGCAGCTCCCCCGGTCGGACCGTGGTGAACGCCGTGCCGGCGCGGTCGCTGTGGACCGTCGGCCCGCGCGGGTCCCCGCCGCGTTCGAGGTAGGCCACGCCAGCACGGCTCTCCGCCGGGTCGGTCCACGCGACGCCCGTCCGCACGCCGTGGCGCCGCAGTTCGCCCGCAAGCCGGTTCCCGTGGGGTGAATCCGGGAGCTTCGAGAGCCAGACGGCGTTGGTACCGAGGCGGGCCGCTCCCACGGCGACGTTGCTTTCGGGGCCGCCGACGCCGACGGCGAACGTGTCGGCCGTCTCCAGCCGGTCGCCCCGTGGCGGCGACAGGCGGAGTAGCGCTTCGCCGAAGGTTACGAGGTCAGTCACTGGACGATACCGTGAGCAAATTTGCGCGGGCTCCGGCTTAAATTTACGTGCGAACCGGGGGGCCGCTCACTCCGCGCGTCGGCCCGAGTGGCCGGGGTAGTCGCGCTCGAAGCGGTCCTCGATGTCGTCGCGGTCGAACGCGATCACGACGGGGCGACCGTGCGGGCAGGCGTAGGGGTTCTCGCATGCGTCGAGCGCGTCGAGGAGGTCGACCACGGAGCCCTCGGTCAGCGACGTGTTCCCCGTCACGGAGGGGTAACAGGCCAGGTCCGCGAGCAGCTCGTCGACGACGTCCGTCACCGGCTCCTCGCCGTCGCCCGCCTCGTCGACGAAGGAGGTGAGCACGTCCTGCAGGAGTTCGGGGTCGAGCGTGGCGTCGAACACCGCCGGAACGCCGCTGACGACGACCTCGCGGTCGCCAGCGCGCTCCGCGCGGAAGCCGATCTCGGCAAGCTCGTCGGTGTACTCCGCGAAGAGGGCGGCCTCGCGCGCCGTGAGTTCGACCCGCACCGGCTCCGCGAGCGCCTGCGTGTCGGCTCCATCGGCGAATTCGGCCTGGAGTCGCTCGTAGTTGACGCGCTCGTCGGCCGCGTGCTGGTCGATGAGGACGAGCCCGTCCGGCGCCTCGGCCACGACGTAGGTGTCGTGGAGCTGGCCGAGGACCCGGAGCCGCGGGAGACCGTCGTACTCGCGCTCCGCCGTCGTCTCCGCCCCGTCGAGCGTGCGCTGGCTCGCGGCGTCGACGACGTGGCGCGTCGGGGACTGGCTCGGATCGTCGCTCTCGGTGTCCGCCGGGGTGGCTCGACCACCCAGGTCACCGGCCCGCGTGCGGGACGTGTCGGCCATCGGATCGCCGCTCGGCGGGTCGGTGGCTGGGTCCCTGGTCGCTGACTCCGTTTCCTCGGTCGCATCCGAATCGGCGTCCTCGTCGTCGACGTCGGTTTGCCAGTTTCTGGGCGACAGGGCTTCCGAGTCCGTCCTGGCAGCGTTGTGCCCCGGCGTCGATTCCGTGGTCGACGCGGCGTCGCCGAGTGAGCTAGAGTCGGACGCACCCTCAGAGTCGTTCCGGCTCTCGTCCGCGCTTGGCGTGGACTCCGTGCCCATCCCCTCGACCGTCCAGGCGTCCTCGTCGTCGGGACCGAGTTCGGTGGCGACGGTCGGGTCGTCGGCGGTGGCGTCGTCGCCTGCAGCCTCTTCGCCGTCACTCGCCGCGGCAGTTTCGTCCACGGTGGTCCCGCCAGCGAGGCTGTCGTCCGTGGCCCTCGTGTCGTTGGCGACGGCTTCCTCGTCGCCTGAGTCTCCCGCGTCGAGGTCGGCGGCGCGCTCGTGGGCGGTTCCGGCGCCGCCGTTGACCTCGCCGTCGTCGGATTCGGGGTCGATCCGGGCCTCGTCCGGCGCGGAGCGCCCGCGCGGGGCGGTCGACCGGATGAGGCCGTGGTCCAGGAGGGCGCCTTCGACGGCGTCCTCGACCTGCTCGGTGACGGTCCCTTCGTCATCGAACCGGACCTCCATCTTCCGTGGGTGGACGTTGACGTCGACGCTGCCCGAGGGGACCTCGACGAAGAGGACCGCGAAGGGGTACCGATCCGGCGCTATCTGGCCGCCGTACGCCTCGACGACGGCGTTGCGGAGGACGTTCGCGGTCACGTACCGGTCGTTGACGAACGTCGCGAGGTAGTCGCGGCCAGCCCGGGTCGTCTCGGGATGGGAGACGAGCCCGTGGATGCGCTGGACGGGAGCCTCGTCGGCGGCGTCGGCACCGTCGGCGGTTTCGGCATCCGGTTCCCAGTCGACTTCGACCATCGCCTCCGCGACCTCGCGGCCGTAGACGGCGAGGACGGTCGAGCGCAGGTCGCCGTTCCCCTCGGTGGCGAACACCTCGCGGTCGTTGTGCTCCAGCGACACCGCGACGTCCGGGTTCGCGAGCGCGTACTGGGTGACGACGGTGTTGACGTGGTCGAACTCCGTTGCGTCCGTTTTCAGAAACTTCTGGCGCGCGGGCGTATTGAAGAAGAGGTCCTCGACCTCGACCGTCGTCCCCGCCGGGCACCCGGCCGGCTGGACCTCGCCGACCTCGCCACCCTCGACGACGAGCTCCGCGCCAGCACCGTCCTCGTCCCGGGGGCGCGAGCGGACGGTCATGCGCGAGACGGCGCCGATGGTGTACAGGGCTTCGCCGCGGAAGCCGAGCGTGCCGACGCCCGCCTCGAGGTCGTCGATGTCGCCGATCTTCGAGGTCGCGTGCTCGGAGACGGCGTCCCGGAGCTGGGCCGCGGGGATGCCGACGCCGTCGTCGCGGACGCGGACCCCCTCCTTGCCGCCCTGCTCGACGGCGACGGAGATGCGCGTCGCGCCGGCGTCGAGGCTGTTCTCCACGAGCTCCTTCACCACCGAGGCCGGGCGCTCGACGACCTCCCCCGCCGCGATGCGCTGGACCGTCTGCTCGTCCAGTTCCTGGATGTCGGGGGGTTGATCGCTCGCTTCGGCGTCCGCGTCAGTCATAGCTTTGTGTGGGTGAGTGGCCTACTTGAAGGCGTTGTACAATCGGGAGTGGTCGGTATGGGTGTCGAAGTGGCTGGGTGGTGAGGTAAGGGAGGTCTCGTCCGTTTGCGCAGATAAATAGGGGGCACAGGTGCAGACGCTGCTGCACTTGACGGCACCGCAAACGCCTAGAAAGCCCTTGGCCGCTCTTGCTTATAAAGAGGAAGGGCAGGTGCAGACGCTGCTGTGCTTGACAGCACCGCAAACATCCAGAAAGCCCTCGGCCGCTCGCGGTCGCTGAGCGACATATCCGCGCCTCTCAGCACAGCCCGGCGCGGATAGGGGTCGGCTCAGCGACTCCCCTTCGGCGCGACCGGCCGTCGCCCTTTCAGTCCGCCAGGAACGCGACCGCAACAGCAACCGCAACCGCGACCGCACCGCCCAGCTACCGCAAGCCTCGGTCCTCCCCAGCCTCGGCCGGGGCGCGCCGGCCCCGCACCGCGCGGCGCGCCCCGCCCTCCCTCGCACGCGTTGCTCGCGCGCGCCAC
>JBDGPU010000167.1:0-21461 GCA_042219525.1 Halopenitus sp. | reverse complement strand
TACCGCGACAGCGACAGCACCGCTACCGCGACAGCGACAGCACCGCTACCGCGACCGCACCGCACGCCTGCTGTCCGGCATACGACGCCGACCCGTTGGCCGCCACGAGCGACGCCCGGCCACCACGCCCGGGCGGGACTGAAAGGGGCAGCCGCTGAGCGGGACGCCCTGCGATGCTAGCACCGCAGTCCCGCCGAGTGAACGTAGTGAACGAGGCGGGTGAGGAGCGCAGCAAGCAGCGCGACCGCTCAGCGGCTGGGGCTTTCCGGGCATGCTGAGTGGTGTCGCCAGCAACGACAACCAAACAAACCCACAGAATACGACCGGCTCAACGGCTGGGGATTCCTGGATATGCCGAGTGGTGTCGGTCGCAACGCCAAACAAACCACACAGAAAGCGATCCTCAACCAGTACTACTACTCGTCGACGTGCAGTTCGTCGACGCGGGCCAGGAGCTCGTCGATGACCTGCTCCTGCTGGTCGGTTGCCGCGACGATGCGGTCGGTTGCCTCCTCGGTCTGATTCGACCGGTCGCGGACGGTTTCGAGGGTCGCGGTCAGCTCCTCGACGGTCGCCGCCTGATCGTCGGTCGCCCGAGCGACTTCGGCGACGCCGTCGGCGGCCTCGTCGACGGCTTCGGCGATGTCCTCGAGGGAAGTAAGGACGGTATCGATGCGGTCGCCAGCGTGCTCGATCCGTTCGTGGGACCGCTCGACTTTGGTCGTCGTCTCCTCCGACTGGGCCTGCAGCTCGGCGAGGCTCTCGGTGATCTCCTCGGTGTGACCGCGCGTCTCGTCGGCCAACTTCTTCACCTCCTCCGCGACGACGGCGAACCCGTCGCCGCCCTCGCCGGCGCGAGCGGCTTCGATGTTGGCGTTGAGCGCGAGGAGGTTCGTCTGCTCGGCGACGTCGGAGATGACCTCGATGACTTCCTCGATGTCGTCCATCCGCTCGCCGAGCGCGCCGACGCTCTCGACCAGTTCGTCGCCGATCTCGACCACGTCCTCGGTCGCTTCGCGAGCGTCCTCGCTGGCGTCGAGGCCGTTGCCCGCGGCCTCGCTCGCGGCTTCGGCCGCGGCGTCGACCTGGTCCGCGGTGGCGGCGACCTCCTCCATCCCGGCCGAGAAGGACTGCATCTCGCCGACGCCCTCCTCCAGCAGCGCGTTCTGCTCGTCGACGTTCTGGGCGATGGCGGTCGCGGCGTCGCTCGCCTCCTCGACGGCCTCGTCGAGCTGGCGGGTCTGCTCGTTGACGCGGCCGGTGAGGTCCTCCAGGCTCTCCGCCATCTCGTTGACCACGTCGATGACGTGGAGCAGGTCGTCGTCGAGCGTGTCGTACTCCTGACGGTAGCGAGCGCGCGTGCTCAGCTCCCCGTTGCCGATGGCCTCGGCCGCCTCCCGGACCTCGGTGATCAGCGCCTTCGTCGCCTCGCGCTCGCGGACGTTCTCCGTCCGGTCGATGACGGTCTCCGTGACGCCGACCAGCTCGCCGTCCTCGTACAGCGGCGTGGCGGTGAAGTCGATGTACTTCTCGTTCCCGTGCCGGTCGATCATCGTGCTCGAGTCGCCGTATCGCTGGGCCTCCGGATCGCGAAGCTCGACGTCGAACTCCTCGTGGGCACGCTGTGGCGCGTCCAGTACCTTGTCGGCGAGTGTCTTCGCTCGACGGCCGTCGGGATAGAACATCTCGGAGACGTGGGCAGCACCGATGGCTTCCGAGCGGTCAGCGCCGGTGAGTTCAGCGATGGGATCGTTCCACTCGGCGACGACACCCTCGTCGGTGAGGACGAACGTCGGAACACCGAGCCCGTCGAGCAGGAGCTGGTCGTCGAAGTCGATCATGTCCGCGTTGGTTTTCTCAGCGCCGTCCTGGTCGGCCCCGGCCGTGTTCATGGTCTGGTTCCCGTGAGAGGCCGAGTCGGCGGCCGTTCCGCTCTCGGAGTCGATAGTGACGCCGCCGTCGGGTCGGGTCCGACCGCCACCGCGGTCGAGGATGGCCCGTACACGCTCGCGTAGCCCTTTCATCATGGCGGAGAGTGGTCGAACGACCTATAAAAAATTCCCTCCGTGAAAATCAATCGTGATAAGCCGCGGCGCCAGCCCGCAGGGTTCAAAGCTGCGTAGCGGCTACCGTGGATCGATGGACACCGCCGACGTTCGCGAGCGAGCTGGCGACCTTCCGCGCGAGCCCGGGGTCTACCAGTTCCAGACGGAAGACGCGACGCTGTACGTCGGCAAAGCGATCGACCTCCGAGAGCGCGTGCGGTCGTACACGGACCCGCGCTCCGCCCGGATTCGCGGCATGGTCGACCGCGCCGAGACGATCGATTTCGCGGTGACGGAGACGGAGACGCAGGCGCTGCTCCTGGAGGCGAACCTGATCAAGCGCCTCCAGCCCCGATTTAACGTCCGCCTGACGGACGACAAGTCGTATCCGCTGGTCCAGCTCACGGACCACGCGGTGCCCCGAATCGAGATCACACGCGACCCGGACGAGGGCGCGACCGCGTACGGCCCCTACACGAACAAGGGGCACGTCGAAACCGTCGTGAAGGCCCTGCGGGAGACGTACGGGCTGCGCGGCTGTTCCGACCACAAGTACGCCAACCGGGACCGTCCCTGCCTCGATTACGAGATGGGTATCTGCTCGGCCCCCTGCACCGGCGAGATCGACGACGCGGACTACGCGACCGACGTGACCGCAGCCGAGCAGTTTTTCGAAGGTGAAACCGGCGTCCTTGCCGACCCGATACGACGATCGATGGAGGCAGCCGCCGAAACAGAGAACTTCGAGCGCGCGGCGAACCTCCGCGACAAGCTGAACTCGGTCGAAGCGTTCCACGGCGAAGGCGAGGAGGCAGTCGCCAGTCAGTCCGACGAGCGGTCGATGGACGTGCTGGCCGCAACCGTCGAGGGCGACACGGCACGCGTTGCGCGCCTGCACAGCGAGCGGGGCCAGCTCGTCGACCGGAGTCGCCATCGGCTGGACGCACCGGAGACAGCCGCCGACGACCTCGGCGAGACGGCCACGTCCGGCGAAGAGGCCACGTCCGGCGATACCGGTAGCTCCCCCGACTCGCCGGCAACGGTCCTGTCCGCCTTCCTTACACAGTACTACGCGGAACGGGAGCTCCCGGAGACGATACTGCTCGCGGAGCGGCCGGCCGATTCGGACGTCATCGACTGGCTCGAAGGAGAAGGAGTCACCGTCCGCGTCCCCGGAGCCGGCCGGGAGGCGAAACTCGTCGACCTCGCGCTGAAGAACGCCCAGCGTCGGAGCGGTCGCAACGGCGAGGTCGCGGCGCTGGCCGACCGGCTCGGCATCGCCCGACCGGACCGAATCGAGGGCTTCGACGTGAGCCACGCCCAGGGAACCGCCGTCGTCGGGTCCAACGTCCGGTTCGAGGACGGTAGCCCGAACAAGGCTGGGTATCGCCGGAAGAAGCTCTCCGAGCGCAACGACGATTACGCCAACATGCGCGAGCTGGTCCGGTGGCGCGCAAGCCGGGCGGTCGAGGACCGGGACGACCGTGCGGACCCCGACCTGCTGCTCATCGACGGCGGGGAGGGGCAACTCGGGGCCGCGCAGGACGCCCTCGCCGAGGTCGGCTGGGACGTCCCCGTCGTCGCGCTCGCGAAGGACGAGGAGCTGGTGATCACGCCGGACGGCCCGCGGAACTGGCCGGACGATTCCGAGGCCCTGCACCTGCTCCAGCGCATCCGCGACGAGGCGCACCGCTTCGCGGTCCAGTACCACCAGACGGTCCGCGACGAGGTGTCGACGGTCCTCGACGACGTCCCGGGGATCGGCCCGGAGACGCGGAAGCGACTGCTCCGCCGGTTCGGCTCCGTCGAGAACGTCCGCGAGGCCTCCGCCGAGGACCTCACCGACGTCGACGGCATCGGAACGAAGACGGCCGAGACGATAGCGGCGAGGCTATAGCGGGGCGAGCAGGCGGCGACGTCGGCGACCCGGGTCCGACGACGATCTCGCGGGACGACTGCCGCGCTCCCGCCTCCCGTCCCGCGGTAGCTCTCAGGTCACGCGCAGGGTTGGACGCGGTTTCGGACTTGAACCTTCGGGAGATGCTAAGTCCGAACCGGAATCCGAACCGTCCCGCTTAACTCCTGACGCCTTCGTACCTCAGCCATGACCCACTTTCCCGAGTTCGAGGTGATCCCAGCCGTCGACGTGCAGGACGGGGAAGTCGTCCAGCTCGTGCAGGGCGAGCGCGGCACCGGAAAGCGCTACGGCGACCCGGTCGAGGCAGCCGAGCGCTGGCTCGCGGCGGGCGCGGAGACGCTCCACCTCGTCGACCTCGACGGCGCGTTCGAGGGCGACCGCGTCAACGAGGCCGCCTTCGAGGCGGTCGTCGACGCCGTCGGCGACGGGGCAGATATCCAGCTCGGCGGCGGGATCCGCACCGCCGACGACGCGGTCGACCTGCTCGACCTCGGCGTCGACCGCGTGATCCTCGGAACTGCGGCGGTGGAGAACCCGGAAATTGTCGAGACGATCAGCGCGGAGCGCCCGGATTCCGTAATGGTGAGCCTCGACGCGAAGGAGGGCGAGGTCGTCGTCGCCGGCTGGACGGAGGGGACCGGCCTCGACCCGGCCGAGGCCGCGGAGCGCTACGAGGACCTGGGCGCGGCCGCGATCCTGTTCACGAACGTCGACGTCGAGGGGCAACTGGAGGGGATCGACCGCGAGGCCGTAGAGCGCGTCGTCGACGCCGTCGATATTCCGGTCGTCGCGTCCGGCGGCGTCGCGTCGCTGGAGGACGTCGTGGCACTGCGAGAGGCCGGCGCCGCAGCCGTCGTCGTCGGGACGGCGCTGTACGAGGGCGAGTTTACGCTCCGGGAGGCACAGCAGGCAGTCGAGGAGTAGAAAGGGGCTGCTACGGTGAATCGCCAGTCGCGTCGTCGGATGCGTCGGCAGCGTCGGCGTCCGTCCCGGATTTCGCGCCGGAACAGACGAAACCGGCCACGGCGGCGACGCCGAGGACGGTCCCGAGCGCGAACAGGACGACGCCGACGACTGAGGCCCCCTTCGACGGGCCCAGCACGCTGACGACGCCGCCGGCCAGCGTGACGACTGCCGACAGCTCGGTATGCATACTTCGGGTTTCTCCGCAAGCGGGCTTCAACCCCCGGCAGACGACCGTCTGACGGCTGTGCGCCGGTCGGTCACAGTGGCGGCGTGGCGAGCGCAACCACCTTAAGAGCGGCCCCCGAGGGAACTGGTATGAGCGACCGCACGGCGGCCGTCTCCCGGGAGACGGCGGAAACGGAGATCGACCTCACGCTCGCGATCGACGGCGACGGCGACGCGGACGTCGACACCGGCGTCGGGTTCTTCGACCACATGCTGACGTCGTTCGCGACGCACGGCCTGTTCGACCTGACGGTCCACTGCGACGGCGACACGGAGATCGACGACCACCACACGGTCGAGGACGTCGCCATCTGCCTCGGCGAGGCGTTCGCGGAGGCGCTCGGCGACAAACGCGGGATCCGGCGCTACGCGGACCGCCGCGTCCCGCTCGACGAGGCGGTCGCATCCGTCGTCGTCGACGTCGCCGGGCGCCCGTACTACGAGTTCAGCGGGGAGTTCTCCCAGGAGTCGGTCGGCGAGTTCACGAGCGTCATGGCCAACCACTTCGCGCTGTCGCTGGCGCAGAACGCCGATCTGACGCTCCACGCGGAGATCCTGAAGGGGGAGAACGCGCACCACGAGGTCGAGGCGCTGTTCAAGGCCCTCGCGCGCGCGCTCGACGACGCCACGCGGATCGACGAGCGGCGCTCGGCGGCGCCGAGCACGAAAGGGCAGTTGTAGGGCGGCGCAGTCGACGCAGTCGGCGCAGGTCGCCACCGCGACCAGTGTCGTTCGACATGGGGTTTTAATTAGGGGAATCGGCCTCTGTACGTCGTAATGAAGCGAGGCGTCCTCGGACTGATGCGGCAGGATCTCCCGCCGCTGCAGTCGCACCGCGAGACGAGAACGGTCGACGGCGTGGAGCTGAGGGATCAGATCTCCGTAGCAGGGGTCCAGCGCACGGCGAACGGGACCGACATCACCGAGGGGCGCGCCGCGACCCAGTCGCTGGGCGAGCGGGAGTCCGTCCAGCTCACGGCCGACGACGTCGTCGTCGACGGCACCGACGACGTTCGCACGCGACACACCCAGTTCGCCTCGGTCCCGGGCGAGTTCGTCGTCGTGGAGAACGGCCACGGCACCTTCCTCTTCGACCTGATCGAGTCGCAGACCGGCGGGACCGTCGAGCGCGCGACGCTCGACCTCGACGCCTTCCTCGACGCGCTCCCGGACCCGCAGCTCTGGAAGGTCGGCTTCTACGACCGCGACGGCGGCGCGGAGAGCGGCGTCGTCCACGGCGACGATGTCCTCGACGACGGCGCCTTCGGGGCGGCCCTCGAGTCGCTGCCGAAGAATCAGGTCGGCGTCGATACCACCTTCGACGGCGTCGAGTACAAGCTCAACGTCGCGCGCTCGGGCTACGTCGAGGTGTACCGCCCCAGCGACGTCGACACCGCGGAGTACGTCGAGTTCCTTCGCGAGGTCGTCGTGCCGCACGCCAAGTAGGCAGGCTGCGGTCGTGTGTTCGGCGCTATCCGCGTCCCGACCATCCCTTTTAAGCGCGAGCGCGGTCCAGCACTGGCAACGGATGTTCGACGAGATTATGGAGAAGTTCGAGGGGTCACCGAGCCAGCAGGCGGTGATCCGGCTCCTGCTCGAGCGCGGCTTCTCGGTCAACGAGGAGGGGCGCGTCGTCTCCGGCGGGATCGAGATCCCGTACACCGGCATCGCGCGCGAGCTCGACGTCGACCGCCGCGTCGTCGACTCCACGACGGACGCCATCCTGGAGGACCCGGAGCTACGCCGGATCTTCCGGAACATCTCCGCCATCCCGAGCCTGATGGACCTCGCGCCTGTGCTCGACCTCACCGTCCTCACGGTCGAAGTCGCTGAGGCCGACGAGTCCGGCATCGTCGCGGAGGTGACCGGACTCATCGCCGACCACGACATCTCCATCAGACAGGTCATCAGTGAGGATCCGGAGTTCACCGACGACCCGAAACTGTACGTCATCACCGACGAGGGCATCCCGGGTGACCTCCTCGTGGAGATTCGCGACCTCTCGTACGTGCGCCGCGTCGAGTTCTGAGCCCGTTTCGGCGTTGCTCGGTACAGTGACCAGCCGGAGGTTTATCACGGAAAACGCACGATGCGAACACGACCCACGCCGCCAGTTTTACTTTCACTTTGGTGTTAACGGGGGTTTATATGCGAAAGCGAACAACGGTGTGAATACATGCCCGAAGACGAACTCGAGGACCTCCCAGGCGTCGGCCCGGCGACGGGCGACAAGCTCGTTGAGGCCGGTTTCGAAAGTTACCAGTCGATCGCGGTCGCCAGCCCCGGCGAGCTGTCGAACACGGCCGACATCGGCGAATCGTCCGCCAGCGACATCATCAACGCCGCCCGCGACGCCGCCGACGTCGGCGGCTTCGAGACGGGCGCCACCGTGCTCGAACGACGCGAGCAGATCGGCAAGCTCTCCTGGCAGATCGACGAGGTCGACGACCTCCTCGGCGGCGGGATGGAGACCCAGTCGATCACGGAAGTGTACGGCGAGTTCGGCGCCGGCAAGTCGCAGGTGACCCATCAGATGGCCGTCAACGTCCAGCTCCCGCAGGAGCACGGCGGTCTCGACGGCGGCTGCATCTTCGTCGACTCCGAGGACACGTTCCGCCCGGAGCGTATCGACGACATGGTCCGCGGTCTCGACGACGAGATCCTCGCGGACGAGATGGAGCGCCGCGAGATCGAGGGTACCCCGAACGACGACGAGGCCCTCGCGGAGCTCACCGAGGCCTTCCTCGACCAGATCCACGTCGCGAAGGCGTTCAACTCCAACCACCAGATCCTCCTCGCCGAGAAGGCGAAGGAGCTGGCGGGTGAACACGAGGAGAGCGAGTGGCCTATCCGCATCGTCTGCATCGACTCGCTCACGGCCCACTTCCGCGCGGAGTACGTCGGACGTGGCGAACTCGCCGAGCGCCAGCAGAAGCTCAACAAGCACCTCCACGACCTGATGCGCCTCGGCGACCTCTACAACACGGCCATCCTCGTGACGAACCAGGTCGCCTCCAACCCCGACTCCTACTTCGGCGACCCGACGCAGGCCATCGGTGGCAACATCCTCGGCCACGCCTCCACGTTCCGGATCTACCTCCGCAAGTCGAAGAACGACAAGCGGATCGTCCGTCTCGTCGACGCGCCAAACCTCGCCGACGGCGAGGCCGTGATGCGCGTCCAGAACGAGGGGCTCAAGCCCGAGTAAGCGTCCGAAGTCGCGCTCCGACGTCCCTCCTTCCCCCGGTTCCCCCTTCTGCGGTCCCCGCTTTTCCGATCGATCGTCGCACCTGCATTCGCTAGTGAATGCCCAGTTCCGAAGCGGAACTTTTCGACTTTGAAAGACAGCGAACCACCAGTAACCGTCCGGAGAACATGAACTCGGGACGGCTGCTGTCGCACGCGACGACGACCGATCAGTCCGGGGTGCGCGCGACGCTCAGCGGCCGTTCTGACAGCCACATGATAAAACGAACGTTGGATTCGATAGCAACAATTGTGGTGGTTATGCGCGCTTTACATCCTTATATTGGTTTGAGACGTCATAATATCGTGCGTTCGGCTTTTTCTGCCGAAGAAATGTTGTGAATGTCAACCTGTGGGTTTATACAGGTGGTTTCCCCAACTCCTGGCGTGAATCGGAACACGGATCACAACGGATTCGCGGAAGTACTGGACGAACAGTCAAAGAACTACCATACTGATGGAGGGTCGTCATGAGCGGTGCGCTCGGTAGTCTCGCGCAGGTCGACCCGTCGGTACTCGCGAAGGGAGTGAACCTCCTGTGGGTCGCGATGGCCTGCTTCCTCATCTTCTTCATGCACGCCGGCTTCGCGATGCTGGAAGCCGGCCAGGTGCGGGCGAAGAACGTCGCGAACCAGCTGACGAAGAACCTGCTGACGTGGAGCGTCGGCGTCATGGCGTACTTCTTTGTCGGCTTCGGCGTCGAGGCGATCACCGGCGGCCTCACGGGCGGCGGCGCCTACGGCCTCTCCAACCTCACTGCCGTGATGACCGCCTCGGATGGTGCCTGGGTCAACAGTTGGCTCTTCGGCGCCGTCTTCGCGATGACGGCGGCGACCATCGTCTCCGGCGCCGTGGCGGGGCGCGTGAAACTCCGCGCGTACGTCGCCTACACGGTCGCCCTCTCGGCGGTCATCTATCCCGTCGTCGTCGGATTCACGTGGGCTGGCGGCTTCCTGAGCGCGCTCGGCTTCCACGACTTCGCGGGCGGGATGATCGTCCACGGCATGGGCGGCATCGCCGGCCTCACGGCCGCGTCCGTCCTCGGCCCGCGGCTCGACCGCTACGCCGAGGACGGGTCGGCGAACGTCATCCCCGGCCATTCGATCACGTTCGCCGTGCTCGGGACGCTCGTCCTGGCGTTCGGCTGGTTCGGCTTCAACGTCGGCACGACGGCGACCGTCTTCGCGGTCGAGGGCGGCGAGCTCGTTCTCGGCGGCTTCGACGTCGTCGGCCGCGTCGCGCTCGCGACGACGGTCGGGATGGCCTGCGGGGCCATCGGCGCGGGGGTCGCCTCGCTCGCCGCTAACGGCAAGGTCGACACGCTGTACGTCGCCAACGGGCTCCTCGCGGGGCTCGTCGGCGTTACCGGCATCGCCGACGCCGTCACCTGGTGGGGCGCCATGGTCGTCGGCGTGCTCGCGGGCGCCCAGCTCCCGTTCGTCTTCGAGTTCGTCTCCGACCGGCTCAAGATCGACGACGTCTGCGCAGTGTTCCCGGTTCACGGCTCTGCGGGCGTGCTCGGCGTGCTCGCGCTGCCGTTCGTCGGCGTCGCGGGGTTCTCGGTCGACCTGCTCGTCGCGCAGGTCGTCGGCGTCGTCGTGATCACGGGCTGGACCGTCGGCGCAACCGGCGCGGTGTTCGGCGCGTTCAAGCTCCTCGGCCAGGCGCGCGTCACGCCCGAACACGAGCGTGAGGGCCTCGACGCCGCCGAACACGGCGTCGATACCTACCCCGAGTTCGGCAAGCCGATGGCCGCCGAGAGCGGGGTCACCGCCAGTGGCACCGACTCCGGCGCCAGCGTCCGCGCGGACGGCGGCGAGGAGGCCGGCTCCGAGATCAAGATGGTCACGGCCGTCCTCCGTCCGGAGAAACTCGGCGACGTGAAGACCGCCCTCGCGAAGGTGGGCGCGCCCTCGCTGACGGTGACGAACGTCTCCGGTCGCGGCTCGCAGGCCCCCAAGAAGGGCCAGTGGCGCGGCGAGGAGTACGTCGTCGACCTCCACCAGAAGATCAAGGTGGAGTGCGTCGTCGCCGACGTACCGGCCGACGAGGTCGCGGCCGCGATCCGCGAGGCCGCGGCGACGGGCGACCCCGGCGACGGCAAGGTGTTCGTCATGCCGGTCGAACAGGCGCTCCAGGTACGCACCGGTGAACGGGGGCCAGAAGCAGTGTAGGGGCCATTCGCGGCGGGCCCGATAGGCTCGTCACTGACCGCACATCCTCGACTGGTGCTCAGGCGTGTGCGGTGCGCGGCGCGGACGTGGTTGCTGTCGCGGTTCGCGTCGGCGACGACGGTGCGGCTCGCTTGCGGCGCGGTGCGACTGCGGCGCGATGTAGTTGCCGGCGCGGTGCGACTGCGGCGCGGTGCAGTTGCCGGCGCGGTCTTTTTCCGCCATCCGCCGACCGCCGCTTTCCGGAGGAGAAGACATATAAAACGTCTTGCCGAAGATCCGACATAATCTCGATGGAGCAGATCGCCATCCTCCGTTGGCTTCTCGCAATCGCGGTCCTCTACGTCGCCGGGCTCCCCCTGGCGGCGCTCGTGTGGCCGCGCCTCCCGCAACGAGGCGCCGCGTTCGCCCTCCCCCTCTCGATCGCAACGGTCGGGTTAACCGCAGTCTGGGTCGGCCAGCTGCGGTACGGCCCCGGCGTCGCACTCGCCGTGGTCCTGCTACTGGTCGTCGCCGGCGGGCTCGCCGTTCGCCGGGGCGTCTCGCTCGATAGCCGGCAGGCAGTCGAACCGTTCGCCGTCTTCCTCGTCGGGTTCGCGGTCATGCTCGGGCTCCGGTCGCTGTCGCCGACGATCACGGCCGCGGGCGGCGAGCAGTTCCTCCACTTCGGCCTGTTGAACGCGGTCAAGCGGGCCTCGTCGCTGCCGCCCGAGGACATGTGGTTCGCGGGCAAGGCCGTGCGCTACTACTACGGCGGCCATGTCACGACGGCGACCATCGCGAGCGTCGCCGGCGTCGGGATGCGCTACGCGTACAACCTCGCGCTGGCGACGTACTTCGGCGTTCTCGTCGTGGCCGCGTACGGGCTCGCGGGCGCCGTGTCGACCGAGCGCGACGTTTCCCGGACGCTCGGCGGGGTCTGCGGGGCCTTCTTCGTCGCCTTCGCGGGCGCGCTGACGACGCCCGTACGACTCGCCTACGGCTTCCTCCCGACGGAGACGGCGATCAAGTACGGCAAGCCGGTCTTCGGCGCGATCCGCGAGGACTACCCCGAGATCGTCATCCAGCAGTCGGACCCCGCGACGTGGTCCTGGTGGCACACGCGGTACGTCGTCCCCGGGACGCTCCAGGAGGTGCCGCTGTACTCGTACGTCAAGGGCGACCACCACGGACAAACGATCACGACGGGCTTCGTCCTGTTCGGCGCGGCGCTCGCGTACGCCTACTACCGGGCGCCGGCCGAGGCCCGTCGCCGGCGCTGGCTCGTGCTCTTCGGCGCGCTGCCGGCCCTCGGTGGCTTCCTCGGGCTGACGAACACCTGGGCGCTCCCCTCCGTTCCGGGCGTCGCCTGGCTCGCGCTGCTCACGGCCGACGCCGCGCCGGCGACGCTGCTGCCGCTCCGATTCCGCGGGAAGGTGCCGCGGCTCGACCCCGCGATGGACGGCTCGGCCGAATATCCCCGACTGCTCGCCGAACTCCGGCGCGTCGCGCTGTCGACAGTGCTGGCGGCCGGGGTCGGCGCGCTGTCGATCCTCTGGGCCGCGCCGTTCCTGTTCGGCGGCACACCGACGAACAACGGGATCGGCTTCCTCCCGCCGCGCTCGAACCTGATCGGCCTGCTCATGCTGTACGGCGGCCCGTTCCTGCTGTTCGCGCTGTATCTCGGCACGCGACGAGCGGCGGTGCGGCCGCTCCTCGACGGCGTCTCGGCCCGGGCCAAGATTGGGGGCGGGCTGGCGGCGCTTGGACTCGCCGCGCTCTTTCTCGGGCCCGCCGACTTCCCCGCGCTCGCGGTCGCTGGCGGGTTGCTGGCGGCGGGCTACGCGGTCGTGCGCCTCGACGACGACGCCGGCTACGAGGTGACGCTGCTGCTCGCGGGCGTTGGGCTGGTGCTGTCGATGGAGCTCGTCCACGCCAGGGTCTGGCCCCCGGAGCTGGAGCGCTGGAACACGACGCTGAAAGTCGCGATCCAGGCGTGGACGCTGTCGGCCGTCGCGGCCGGCATCGTCGCGGCGACGCTCGTCGAGCGCGGCGTCGAGGGGGTTCGGGGGGCGGCGTCCGAATTCGCGGTCGGGGCGAGCGGATCTCGAATTCGCGCAGCCGGCCTCGTCGCCGTCGTCGTCGCCGTCCTGCTCGCGAGCGCAGTGTTCCCCGCAATGGTCGCTGTGGTCGAACTCGACAACGCCCCCGAGGAGCCGACCATCGACGGGTTCTCCGGCCACGAGCGCTGGCACCCCGACCAGCTCGCGGCGATCCAGTGGCTCGACCAGCGCGAGGGGTCACCGACCATCGTCGAGGCGCCGACCCGGGACGCGTACGACTGGGGGTCGCCGGCGTCGACGCTCACGGGGCTCCCGACCATCGCCGGCTGGAGCCACCAGCAGGGCTACCGCGGGGTCGAGGCCTTCGAGCGCCGGGCCAGCCACGCCGACCGAGTTTATACTGGCGAGCGGGCGGTCGTGGTTGCGCTCCTCGAGAAGTACGACGTCAAATACGTCTGGGTCGGCCCGATCGAACGGGAACGCTACGGTGACGTGACGGCGTTCGGCGAGATCGAGGGCGTCGACGTCGCCTACGAGAACGAGGACGTGACGATCTACGAGGTCAACCAGGAACGGCTCCCGGACTCGGAGTTCACCTTCGGCAACGGCTCCGTGAAGGGCCCGGGGCTGAAAATCGCCGAGTGGTCGACCGCCAAGGGCGACGACGGCGATCTCGTCGTCGAGCTCACTGTCGAGAACCGGGCCAGCGAGGAGCGGACCGGCATCGCCGTTGCCGAGGCCACCGCCGGCAACGAATCGGACAGCGCGAGCGCGCCCGTCACCGTCGACGGCGGTGGCCGGGTGACGCTGCGGCTTGCCCTCGACGTCAGCTACGAGCGGTTCGCGTCGGCGGGCGAGCTCTCGCTGGACCTGTTGACCTGAGTGGCCGGGGCAACACCAGCGTCGCGACGCCGAAGGCCATCGTCGCGACGCCGAAGGCCATAGTCGCGACGCCGAAGCCCATCGTCGCGACGCCGAGGGCCATCGTCGCGACCCCGGCAGCCGCCGCCCTCTCGCAAACTACTTTCCATCCACGGTCCAAGGGGCGAGCATGAACCACGAGCGCTCGCGGGCCCTGTACGACCGCGCGCTGTCAGTCACCCCCGGCGGGGTCAACTCCTCCGTCCGGGCGACGATGCCGCACCCCTTCTTCATCGAGCGCGGCGATGGCGGGCACGTCATCGACGCCGACGGGAACCGCTACGTCGACTGGGCGATGGGCTACGGCCCGCTGCTGTACGGCCACGACGCCCCGGAGCCGGTCGAGGCGGCGATCCAGTCGACCGTCTCGGAGGGGCCGATGTACGGCGCGCCGACCGAGATCGAGGTCGAACACGCCGAGTTCGTCGCGCGGCACGTCCCGAGCGTCGAGCAGATCCGGTTCGTCAACAGCGGGACGGAGGCGACCGTCTCCGCGGTCCGGCTCGCGCGCGGCTACACCGGTCGCGACAAGATCGTCGTCATGCAGGGGGGCTACCACGGCGCCCAGGAGTCGACGCTCGTCGAGGGCTCGGCCGGCGACGCGTCGCCGTCGACCGCCGGCATCCCCGAGGAGTTCGCCCAGCACACGCTCCCGATCCCCTTTAACGACACCGAGGCCGCCCACGAGGTGTTCGAAGAGCACGGCGACGACATCGCGGGCGTCCTCGTCGAACCCATCCTCGCCAACAAAGGCATCGTCGAACCGGTCGAGGGCTACCACGAGACGCTGCGCGACCTCTGTGACGACCACGGGAGTCTCCTCGTGTTCGACGAGGTCATCACCGGCTTCCGCGTCGGTGGCCTCCAGTGCGCGCAGGGGAAGTTCGGCGTCACGCCCGACGTGACGACCTTCGGCAAGATCGTCGGCGGCGGCTTCCCGGTCGGCGCCATCGGCGGGAAAGCCGAGATCATCGAGCAGTTCACGCCCGCGGGCGACGTGTTCCAGTCCGGCACCTTCTCCGGTCACCCCGTGACGATGGCCGCGGGCCACGAGTACCTGAAGTACGCCGCGAAACACGACGTCTACGAGCACGTCAACGACCTCGGCCAGCGCCTCCGCGACGGCATCCGCGACATCTGCGAGGACCAGGCGCCCGAGTACACCGTCGTCGGCACCGACTCGCTGTTCAAGACGGTCTTCACCCGCGACGGCGAGCGCCCGAAGAACGGCGCCGACGTCGCCCGCGCGGACACCGAACGCTGGGAGCGCGTCTTCTGGCAGGAGATGAAGGACCGCGGCATCTTCCTGACCGCGAACCAGTTCGAGAGCCAGTTCGTGTCGTATGCGCATACTGAGCAGGACGTCGAGGAGACGCTGGACGCCTACGCGGAATCGATCTGACGCGATTCTTTTTTAAGTGGGTCTGTAGGGTTTTGTTTGCGAGTCGTCGCCAGCGACGGCACTCGGTCCTCCTCGAAAACTCCGGCTGCTGAGCGCTCGTGCTTATAAACCAGATCTGTCACCGTCGCTGTCGACACCACTCAGCATGCCCAGAAAGCCCCAGCCGCTGAGCGCTCGCGCTGCTCGCTGCGCGCCTCGCCAGCTCACTCGCTTCGCTCGTTCGCTGGCTCTGTGCTTACTTCGCAGGGCTTCCCGCTCAGCGGCTGCCCCTTTCAGTCCCACCCAGGAGTGGTGGCTGGGCGTCGCTCGCGGCGGCCACCGGGGCAGCGTCGTACGCCGGGCAGCCGGTGTGCCGAGCGGTCGCGGTTGCGGTGCTGTCGCTGTCGCAGTCCTGGCGGACTGAAAGGGCGAGTGCCGGTCGCGCCGGAGGGGAGTCGCTGCACCGACCTCTATCCACGGCGGGCGTTGCTGAGAGCCGTGGATATGTCGTTCAGCGACCGCGAGCGGTCGAGGGCTTTCTGGGTGTTTGCGGTGCTGTCGAGAGCATGACTGCCTCATTCGTTTAAATACGCTTATAAAGAACAGCTGACCGTGAGACTCCGAAAATACCCTGGAAAGGTGGGTTCTACGAGTGGAACAGAACTGACTGCGAATAACGCTTAACCTCGTCGCGGACCAATGAATTCGCATGCGCGCACGCCCGCCCGGCCCGCGTGGCTCTCCGCTCGTCGGCAACGCTCGTCGGTACGCCGAGGACCCGTTCACGTTCATGCGCGACTGCGCCGACGCGTACGGGGACGTGGTTCGGTTCGACCTCGGGCCCCGGGAGACGTACATGCTCACGAACCCCGACGACGTCCAGCGCGTCCTCATGAGCGAGGCCGACACCTACCGCAAGGCCGACTTCGGCGACCGCGCCATCGACGACCTCCTCGGCGATGGCCTGCTGATGAGCGAGGGCGAGACCTGGAAACGCCAGCGCCAGCTCGCGAACCCGGCATTCAACATGCGCCGGATCCGGGCGCTCGCGGACACGATGGTCGACCACACCGAGGACGCGCTCGGGGACTGGGCGGACGGCGAGGTCGTCGACCTCCAGCTCGAGATCGCCCGGCTCACCGTCCGGATCATCGTCTCGGCCATGTTCGGCTCGGACCTGCGCGACGAGCGGATCCGGGCGGTCCAGGACAGCCTCGAACCACTCGGGGCCCGCTTCGAGCCCGACCCGCGGCGGTTCCTCTTCCCCGACTGGATCCCGACGCAGGAGAACCGCGAGTTCGACGACGCCATCGGGACGCTGGAGGGGGTCATCGAGGACGTCCTCGCGGAGCGGGCGGGCACCGAACGCGACCCCGCCGTCGACCCGGCAGGGGACGCCGGGACGAGCGTTCACGGCCCCGGCCCGCACGGTGACGCCGAACTCCCCAACGACCTCCTCTCCATTCTCCTCCGGGCGCACGACCGCGGAGAACAGACGGAGCGGAACCTCCGCGACGAGCTGATGACGATGTTGCTCGCGGGTCACGACACCACCGCGCTCACGCTGACGTACACGACCTACCTGCTCTCGGAGCATCCCGAGATGCAGCGCCAGGTGCAGGCGGAGGTCGACGAGGTGCTCGCGAAGACCGGCGAGCCGACCTCCGGAGCCGACGGCACCGGCTCGGCCCCGCCACGGCCGACGCTGGAGACGGCACAGCAGCTCGACCTGACCGAGCGCGTGATCGAGGAGGCGATGCGGCTGTATCCACCCGTGTACGCCATGTTCCGGCAGGCGAAACGGGACGTTGAACACGGCGGCTACCGGGTGCCGAAGGACGCGACGCTGCTCATTCCGCAGTGGGTCGTCCATCGCTCGGACCGCTGGTACGACGATCCCGAGACGTTCGACCCGGACCGCTGGCTGCCCGAGCGGCGCGCCGACCGCCCCCGGTTCGCCTTCTTCCCGTTCGGCGGCGGGCCGCGGCACTGCATCGGCAAGCAGTTCTCGCTGCTCGAGGCGAAGCTGATCCTCGCGTGGGTGTACTCGCGCTACGACCTCACTTACGAGGGCCCGTCGCTGTCGCTGCGCGGGTCGCTGACGATGCACCCGGACCACCCCGTGCCGATGCAGGTGGAAGAACGGTCGTAGGGACGGTGGAACCCTGTTTCGGCAGACAGCGACGGCTACAGCCTCAGCGACGGCGACGGCAACGGCTACAGCCTCAGCGACCGCGACGGCTACAGGTCCAGCGACGGCGACGGCAACGGCTACAGCCTCAGCGACCGCGACGGCTACAGGTCCAGCGACGGCGACGGCAACGGCTACAGCCTCAACGACCGCGACGGCTACAGGTCCAGCGACGCCGCCGGCTCCCGGAAGTCCGGGTCGAAGATCTCGAGCTCGTGGACGCGCCACTCGATCGGGTCGAAGTCCATCGCCGCGAGCGCCTCCGCGTCCTCGACGTCGCCGCCGCGAGCGAGGGTGACGTGGGGCGTGTAGTCGTCGCCTTCGAGTCCCTCGATGGGGTCGAAGGCGGCGCAGAGCCGGCGGTGGAGTCGGACGAGCACGTCGCTCTCCACGGCGAGGTAGACGACCGGGGCCGTCCCCGTCGTCGGGTTCTCGAAGTAATCGACCTCGGGCAGCCGCACGTCGAAGGGGCCGGTGCCCGCGAGCAGCGGGCGAAGTCGTTCGCGAAGCTCCGCGAGGGCGCGCTCCTTCTCGGGAGTTGGCCCGCCCGGTCCGTTCACGTCGTCGGCGCCGAAGCGCTTGAGACACAGCGAGTGGCGGTCGCGGATGCGGTCGAACGGCGCCAGCTGCGGATGGATCTCGTTCGAGAACCGGTCGACTTCCCGCGGGACCGGGACGTTGAGGCTGAACATTAGAGGTTATCGGTCAGGTACAGGACGATGAGGACCACGATAGCGATCCCGAGCAGCTGCGGGAGCATGCGGAACACCATGCCAGTGATGTGGAGGAGGGCGCCGATGACCTCCAGCGCGAGCCAGACGATGACCAGCCCCAGCACGATCTTCAGGAGGTCGTCGACGTCGACGGACGCGCGAGTCATGCCCGCAGGTGCACGCGGACGGCGCAAAAGTACTCCGGCCTGTGCCGGCTTTTCGTCTGCCACCACCAGCCCGACCGGACGACCGGAGAAACCGTCCGCGAAACTACCGACCGGACGTTCGTCGGGATCGGCAGTCGCCGCGGGAATCTGATTGTTTTTAAATAGCCGCAGTGAGGAATGCGTGTATGTCGCGGCCGGGCAGCAGTCGACGTTCGCAGAACACGTGGACGCCGAGCACCGTCGTTGCGCTCGCGCTGGTCGTCCTCCTGGCAGCCGGCGGGCTCGCGGTCGCCGCCGGCACCGGCGCGGGGGCTGGCGCCGGGGCCGGGAGCGCCGGCGGCAGCTTCGCCGCCCAGGAAGTCGACGCCGACCAGGTGACGCTCCGAGCCGATGTCAACGAGTCCGGCGACGCCCACTGGCGGATCGAGTACCGCGTCCGCCTCGATACCGACGAGCGCAAGGCCGCGTTCTCGGACCTCGAGCAGGACGTCAAGCAGAACGAGTCCGACTACATCGCGCGGTTCCGGGAGCGCATGAACGCCACCGTCACGAACGCCGAGGAGACGACCGGGCGGGAGATGGCTATCGAGAACATCCGGGTCTCCACGAGCCGCCAGACGATCACCCAGGAGTACGGCGTGTTGACCTACGAGTTCCGGTGGACCAACTTCGCCGTCGTCGACGGCGACCGCCTCCTCTTCGGCGACGCCCTCGCCGGGTTCTTCCTTAGCGAGGGCCACAGCCTCACGATGACCTGGCCCGAGAGCTACGAACTGCAGAGCGTCCAGCCGAGCCCCGACGAAACCGGGGCGGACCGCGTTCGCTGGTCGGGCAAGGTCGACTTCGCGAGCGACGAACCCCGCGTCGTCGTCACGAAAGCGGGCGTCGGCATCTCGGGCCTGCTCGTCGCCGGGGTGTTGGCCGCGCTGATCATCCTGCTGCTGGTCGGATGGCAGCGCGAGGCCGTCGCCTCCGCGGTCGGGCTCGGCGGCGTCGGCCGCGGTCCGTCGGCCCCCGCGGGAGAAGCGGATGAGGCCGCCGCAGCGGCCGGTGGAGCAGCCGGAGGCACGGGCGGCGGCGCCGGTGCGGCCGGCGGCGCCGAGGCTGCCGAGGCCGCAGGCGAAGCCGCGGCCGGCGAGGAAGGCGGCGAAGAAGCCGGCGAAGAAAGCGGCGAGGAGGCCGGCGGAGGTGGGCCGAGCGAGCCGCCGGAGGAGCTCCTGAGCAACGAGGAACGCGTGCTGCGCCTGCTCGAGGAACACGGCGGCCGGATGAAACAGCAGGACGTCGTCCAGGAGTTGGGCTGGACCGACGCCCGGACGAGCCAGGTCGTCTCCGGCCTCCGCGACGAGGGGAAAATCGAGGGCTTCCGACTGGGCCGCGAGAACGTCCTCCGGCTCCCGGAGGCCGACGAAGTCGCTCCCGGTGAGGGCGACGAGGGCGACGCCACAAGCGGATCCGACGAGGAACCCAGCGGCGAGGACGAGTCCGAATCCGACGACGAGAGTTACGGCTACCAGGGCTAGGGCAGCGGCCGCAGCAATTGGCTTCTTTCCAGGTCGAGCGCGTCGTCAGCGACGGCGCTATCGCTCCGTGGCGATTGAGAGCGGAAGAAGGGCGTGCCCGTCGAGGTGCGTCCGATCACACTCGCGACGCTTACTCCTCGTTCAGTTGCTGGAACTGGTCGAGGAGTTCCTCGGTGGACTCACCGGAGTCGTAGGTGACCGAACCGCGGTAGTTCGTCCGCTCGTCGTCGAAATCCGCGTCGACGCTCGACGCTTTCTCCTCACGCCGCTCGTGTTCGTCCTCGTCATAGGCACCCATTGACATGGTACGTATTCGCTTAGTGGTATCCTCACATATATGTAACGGTCTTCAATGTTCACTATGTTACACAATCCGCGAAGTTCCCGTTATGGGCAGGTGATTTTCCGATTTCGGCTGGCCGGGGCCGTCGGCTGGCGGTCGATTCCTCTCGTCGCGTCGAAACCACTCACACCGGAACCCATTAGCGTCCCGCAGGCTTTCGATCCGACGTGGCTCAACCGCTTCGGTTCAGGCGCTCGGCCGGCTCGTGGACCCCCGAGCAGGTTCGCGAGAAGCTCGAACGCCCGCTCGACGACAACCTCGGCGCTGAAGCGATGGCGCCGTGGTTCAAGGCGCCCGGCGACTACTCGGCGCGCCGGTTCGAGATGGACGACGGCTCGCTGGCGCTGTTCTGCTGGACCGATCACGACGATGACCCGCCGGCGGACGCGACCGCCGGCCCGGCGGGCTACTGGCTCGGCAACACGGAGACGCCGAGCGCCCTCTGGCGCACGGACAAGTTCGGGTTCGAGGAGGTCCCGTATCCGGTCAGCCGCTGGGCGCAGCGCGAGCTGACCGCGGGCCTCCTCGAGGAGGAGCCGTGGCTGGAGCCGTACCCGCACGTCACGTGGTTCTTCCTCCCCGTCTTCTGCTCGAAGGACGGCGCGGCGTCGACGCGCGCCTTCTTCCACGACCACGCGGCCGGGTTCCCCGACGCCGACCGCGACGAGGCGCTCGCCTACCTGGAGGCGACCCTCAATCCGGGTACGCTGGACCCCTATCGCGCGGTGATGGCCGGCAAGCTCGGGACCTCCGAATCCGTCGACCTCGTTCGCATGAGTGCGGCCATCGCGGAGTTCACGTCGGCGAAGCTGCTCACGGACGCCGGCTACGAGATCACCCCGGAGATCGAGGTGACGACCGGCCACTCGCTCGACTACCGCGCGGAGCGGCCCGGCAACGATCACGCGGACCTCGTGGAGGTGACGCGCCCGCAGCCGGCGTCGAACCGCGCCGCCAGCGGGCCCGTGGCCGCCGTCCGCGACACAGCCCAGACGAAGACGGACGGGCAGCTGGAGGCGCACGCCGGCGGCGTCACGCTGTTCGTCGACTGCTCGTCGTTCCCCGAGCCGGACTGGGAGCGCGTCGTCGCCGAACAGCCGGCCGTCCGCCACAAACCGGCGGTCGTCTACCGGGCGCGCCCGGATGACCCTATCGAGGCGTACAAGAAGGGGTCGGTGCCGCTGGAGCTGGACGACGCTGTCGAGTGGATCTGAAGTGGGCTCGGGCCTGGGGTTACACGAGCCGATATCTGGAAAGTTCTCGACTGCTCTCGCTTTTTAAACTGTGTTTATAGGTGTAGACACTACCTCGTTTGACAGCGTCGTAGACATCTCGGAAGTCCTCGGCCGCTCTTGCTTATAAATCATATTTAAAGGAGCAGACGCTGTTGCTCTCGACAGCAACGCAACCTCCTTAAAAGCCCTCGGTCGCTCTTTATACGATGATTTGAACAGGTGATACGGTCTTGCCCTCGACAGCAACGCAGACACCCAGAAAATCCTCGGCCGCTCTTAGTTTAAAGCCGCATTTAAAGATGTGGACGCTGCTGCACTTGACAGCACCGCAGACTCCTTGAAAGCCCTCGGCCGCTCGCGGTCGCTGTCCCGAA
>JBDGPU010000151.1:0-21840 GCA_042219525.1 Halopenitus sp. | reverse complement strand
GGGTGGGACTGAAAGGGGCAGCCGCTGAGCGGGACGCCCTGCGAAGCTAGCACCGCAACCCGGCGAGCGAACGCAGTGAGCGAGCCGGGTGAGGAGCGCAGCGAGCAGCGCGACCGTCTCAGCGGCTGGGGCTTTCTGGGCATGCTGAGTGGTGTCGGCAGCGACGACGACCGAATAAACCACGCAGGAAGCGACCGGCTCAATGACTGGGGCTTTCTGGGTATGCCGAGTGGTGTCGCCAGCGACGACTACCGATCATCGCAAAAAAAGCGACCACAAAAAGCCGGACGTTAGCCGGACGCTATTCAGTCGTCGCGGGTCTTGATGTCAGCGGAGAGGCCCTGCGCCATCTGGATGTCCTTCGAGTTGTTGAGCGTCCAGGCGGTGCGGTCCGTGACGGCCTCGATGACCTCGCGGGCGCTCGGGTAGCCATTGCCGGACTTCTTCACGCCGCCGAACGGGAGCTGGACCTCGGCGCCGATACAGGGCAGGTTGCCGTAGGCGAGGCCGACCTCGGCACGATCGCGGAAGTAGTTGATCTGGCGGTAGTCCTCGGAGATGACGGCGCCGGCGAGACCGTAGTTCGTGTCGTTCTGGATTTCGACCGCGCGCTCGATGTCGCCCTCGTACTCGAGGAGGGCGACGTGCGGGCCGAACACTTCCTCGTGCGTGCAGCGCAGGTCGGCGTCTGGGTCCGCCTCGTAGACGAACGGCCCGACCCAGTGGCCGTCCTCGTGGCCCTCGGGGATCTCCTCGTCGGGGAGCTCCGTCCGGTCGACCAGGACGTTCACGTCCTCGTCCTTCGCGAGCTCGTTGTAGCTCGTTACTTTGTCGACGTGCTCGTCCTCGATGAGCGGGCCCATGAAGGTGTCCTCGTCGAGGGGATCGCCCACGGCGACGTCCTCGGCGACGTCGACGAAGCGCTCCTTGAACTCGTCGTAGACGTCCGTGTGGACGACGAGGCGTTCGGAGGAGACACACCGCTGGCCCGTCGTTTTAAACGAGGACATGACCGCGGAGTGGACGGCGATGTCGAGGTCCGCTTCCTCCGTGATGACGATGTTGTTCTTCCCACCCATCTCACAGGCCGCGCGCTTGCCGGGGTCCGTCGCGACCTCGTCGGCGATCCCGTGGCCGACCTCCGCGGAGCCGGTGAACAGCACGGTGTCGACGCGGTCGTCGTCGACGATGGCCGCGCCGGTGTCGCCGAAGCCCTGGATCATGTTGAAGACGCCGTCCGGAATGCCCACGTCGTCGAACATCTCGGCGATGATCTGGCCGCACCACGGCGTCTGCTCGGCCGGCTTCCAGACGACCGTGTTGCCCTCGACGAGCGCGACGGCCATGTGCCAGAACGGGATGGCGACCGGGAAGTTCCACGGCGTGATACAGCCGGTGACGCCGCGCGGCTTCCGGCGCATGTAGGCGTCCTTGTCGGCGACCTCGGAGGGAACCACGTCGCCCTTCGGGTGCCGCGCGTCGCCGGCGGCCCACTCGACCATGTGCCAGGCCTCGGTGACGTCGGCTTTGCCCTCGCTGATCTCCTTGCCGCACTCCTTGGTGACGATTTCACCGAGCTCCTGGTGTCGGTCGCGAAGCTCGTGGTAGATGTCCCAGAGGTACTCCGCGCGCTCGATGCGCGAGAGCTCGCGCCACTCCTCGAAGGCCTCGTCGGCCGCGGCGACCGCCTCGTCGACGTCCGCTTCCGTCCCGCGCTGGAAGGTCCCGAACGTCTCGCCCGTTGCCGGGTTCTCGCTCTCGAACGTCTCCGACCCCGTGCCGTCGACCCATTCGCCGTCGATGTATTGCTGGTAGGGTTGCGACATATACGCGCAAATCTTGTTGGACACCGTAAAAAGGCACCTGCTTGGGATCATTGCGCCGGCGACGTCGTCGGCGGAGTGCCGTCGTTCAGTTGGAGTATGCGTCGGAATCCTCGACCACGTCGGAACCGCTTGCCGCATCGCCGGGCGGGCTTCCCTCCCGTCGAGCGCTCACCTCGCTGTCCGAACCTGCGTCTCCGGACGCGCGCTTTTCGAGTTCACCCTTCAGCGCCGTCGCGTCGAAGTCGTGGTCGGGGCGGATCGCGATGAAGTCGAGGAACCGGCGAGCGTCCAGCAGTTGCTCTCGGGAGTAGGCCGTCAGCGCCGCGCTCACAGCTTCCCGAGCGCCAATAAGTGGTTCCAGCGCGGCCAGCGCGCTCGCGAGGTCGTACGCGCGGGCGCCCTCCAGCCCGTCACCGTCGACGTTGGTCGCGTCGATGAAGTAGAGGTCGCCCTCGTAGATGAGGACGTTCTCCGCGCGCAGGTCGCCGTGTGCGAGCCCAGCGTCGTGTAGTGTCGCGAGCGCGTCGAACACCTCCGGGGCCAGTTCGAGTTCCCGCTCTCGGTCCAGCTCGTCGAGCGTTCGAAACTCCGGTAGGTACTCAAAGACGACGACGCCGAGGTCGCCGACCTCGAGCGCTTCCAGCGGCTCCGGCGCGTTGACGCCGAGTTCCCGGATCTGCCGGGTCGCTTCCAGCTCGTGACGCGCCATCTCGTAGGGGGTCTCGAACCGCTCGAAAAAGCCCTCCGTGCCCGCGGAGAACGCTCCGAGGTTGCGTCCGGTCGTGAACAGCGCGTGGACGATGGTGTTCTGTCGGGTGATCACCTTCACGAAGAGGTCGTCGTCGAAAACGAACGGCGTGGAGAGCCAGTTGTCGGCGTCGAGGAACTCGACGCGGCCCTCCTCGCGGTCGTAGCGCTCCAGCAGCTCGCGGACGACGCGCTCGACGTCGTCCCAGCCGACGGACCCGCGGACGAGCTTCTGGAGCTCCATTGTGTCCCTGCTACGGCGTACGGCTGTTAAAAGATGGCGCCGGGAGGGTTCGGGGTCACGAATGTGGTCGCCGAGGATTCCTCACGGTCGTTCGCTTGATTTATGCCACCGCTGGCCAAGTTCAGCGTATGGACTTCGACCTGCCCGCGGAGCACGCGATGATCCGCGACACCGTCCGCGAGTTCTGCGAGGAGGAGATCGAACCGATCGCGCAGGAGATCGAGGACGACCACCGGTTCCCGGAGGAGGTCTTCGCGGAGCTCGGCGACCTCGACATGATGGGCGTCCCCGTCAGCGAGGAGTACGGCGGCCTCGGCGGCGACCAGCTCATGTACGCGCTCGTGACGGAGGAACTGGGCCGCGTCTCCGGCGGTATCGGCCTCTCGTACGCCGCCCACGTCTCCCTGGGATCCAAGCCGATCGAGCTGTTCGGCACCGACGAACAGAAGGAGGAGTGGCTCCGCCCGCTCGCGGAGGGCGAGGGCATGGGCGCGTGGGCGCTCACGGAACCCGGCAGCGGCTCCGACGCCTCCGACATGAACACGATGGCGGAGCGGGACGGCGACGAGTACGTCCTCAACGGCACGAAGCAGTTCATCACCAACGCCAACGTCGCGAACTCCGTGCTGGTCAAGGCAGTCACCGACCCCGAGGCCGGCTACGACGGCATCTCGACGTTCATCGTCGACCCCGACGAGGACGACGGGTTCGAGATCACGACCGTCTGGGACAAGATGGGCTTGAACTCCTCCCCGACGTGTGAGATCCAGCTCGACGACGTTCGCATCCCGGAGGACCGGCTCCTCGGCGAGGAGGGCGAGGGCTGGACGCAGACGATGAAGACACTCGACGGCGGCCGGATCTCCATTGCCGCGCTCTCGGTCGGGCTCGCGCAGGGGGCCTACGAGGCCGCCAAGGACTACGCCGGCGAGCGGGAGCAGTTCGGCCAGCCGATCGCGAAGTTCGACGCGATCCGCGACAAGGTCGTCGACATGCACCGGAAGACGGAGCGCGCCCGGCTGCTCACCCACAAGGCGGCAGTCACGTACGACCAGGGCGAGAGCGTCACCAGGGAGTCGGCGCTCGCGAAGCTCGACGCCTCGGAAGCAGCTCGCGAGGTCGCCGAAGACGCCGTGCAGGTGCTCGGCGGCTACGGCTATACCGAGGACTTCTCGCCGCAGCGCTTCTACCGCGACGCCAAGCTCATGGAGATCGGCGAGGGCACCTCCGAGATCCAGCACGTCGTGCTTGGCGAGCAGCTGGGCCTCTAACGCGGCCGCGTCTCTTTCTCTCAGTTTCTCACTCGCCGCTTTCCGCCCGCAGCTCGCGGACCAGTTCCGGCACCTCCGCCAGCGGTACCGTGGCGAGGTCGTCGACGCCAACCCTGAGTCGTTGTCGCGGTCGCCCTCGCGGTTGCGGAACCGGCTCGGTGTCGATGAGCCCGTCGGCTTCCAGCGCTGCCTTCACCGTCGAGAGCGTCGAGGGACTGGCGAGGCCGCAGTCCTCGCTCGCGCGCCGAAGGTCGTAGTTGACGACGCCGTGGCGTGCGCCGACCAGATACGCCCGAACGAGCTGGTCACAGGGGTCGTGTCGGCGAACGGTCGCCGTTGCATCGAGCAGGTCGAGCAGATCGAGCGCGACTGACGGCGTACAGCGGTCCGCGAACGCCCGATACAGAGCTCCTCTGGATGGGATCCGAAGCGGATACGCTTCCGCCCTCGCGACGTGGTCGCGATACAGGCCCTCATCCCCCCGTTCCTCACGGGTCGGTGACCGCCCTGCCCCCGACGTGTTGTCGACAGGGACCCACTCCGCGTCCGCGTCGACGACCGCGACCGGCTGGTCGTCGACGACGACGAGCTGGTTCGGCTGGGGGTTCTCGAGTACCGAGAGCGAGAGTTGGTCCGCCTCCTGCAAGCCGCTTCCCCGGCATCGCGCGTGAAAGTCGTCGAAAACCTGGTCGAGGACCGTCTTCCGAGCCAGGACGCTGAGCTGCGGAATATCCTCACCGAACGATTCCTCATCGGGGCAATCCCCGCCCGTAGTGCCGGCACCATCGTCCCTGGCTACTGCAGCGGTCGCTTCGGGCGGTCGCTCTCCTCGCTCCAACGCGCCGGGAACCGCCGCGGTCCAGGCGTCGAGTAGCGAGTCGAGGAGGGCGGGGTCGGGGTCGACGGCGAGGACGCGGCGGCTCCCCGCGAACGAGAGCTGGCCCTCGACGGTCGCGAGCGAGGGGGACGCCGACATAGTTGCGAGGCGCTTGCCTGAGATAATAAAACTTCTCCGGGAGCGGCACCCTGTGCGTCTCGCCGGCTCGCGGACCCTTTTAGGGGCGGCGACGAAAGGATTGATATGACCGATCTCGACCTCCCGCTCGGCCTCGGAACCTCCGGCAACGACGACCACGAGGAATGTGCCGCGACCGTCGCCGAGGCGATCGAAATCGGCTATCGCCACGTCGACACCGCGCAGATGTATGACAACGAAGTCGCGGTCGGTGAGGGCCTCGAACGAGCCTTCTCCGACCCCGACGTCGACGTCGAGCGCGAGGACGTCGTCGTCGCGACGAAGGTCCACCCCGACAACCTCGCCCCCGAGGACGTCCGCGAAACGACCGAGGCGAGCCTCGACCGCCTTGGTCTCGACTACGTCGACCTGCTGTACGTTCACTGGCCGACCTCGGCGTACGAGCCGGAAGCGACGCTGCCCGTCTTCGACGACCTCGCCGAGAAGGGGCTCACCCGCTACGTCGGCGTCTCGAACTTCACGCCGACACTGCTCCGCGAGGCCCGTGAGATCCTCGATACGCCCATCGCGGCCCACCAGGTCGAGTGCCACCCGCTGTTCCAGCAGGACGACCTCCGCGCGCTGGCCGCGGACGACGGCCACCACCTCGTCGGCTACTCGCCGCTCGGGCAGGGCGAGATCCTCGAGGACGACACCCTCGTTGCGGTGGCCGAGCGCAACGACGCCACGCCCGCCCAGGTCGCGCTCGCGTGGGAGCTCGCTCGCGGCGTGACGCCGATTCCGAAGGGGACGGGCGAGCACGTCGCGGAGAACTACGAAGCTGTCTCCCTCGACCTTCCCGAGTCGGACTTGAAAGCGATCGACGAGATCGAGACGGACGAGCGCCTCATCGACCCGGACGCTGCGGCCTGGAATCAGTAAGCTAGCTGACGGTTCGGCTCGGTTCGGTTCGATTCAGTAGTCGGTATACTCTTTTTGTGCCCGGTGTCGAATTCGGGTGTATGGCCGACGACAGCGACAATCCCAACGACGCAACCGAGCCCAACTCCAAGCCGACGCCGACGCTCGCGTCCGACGCACAGCGCAACTTCCCGGTGCCCGCGTTCGAGGACCTCCCGGACGACCTCCAGGATCGAATCGCACAGGAGGCCGAGGAGGCCGGCTTCACGCCGAACGTCTTCGCGGCGCTGGCGTACAAGCCGTCGCAGTTCCGGGCGTTCGTGGCGTTCCACGACGCGCTCGTCGACGACACGCCACTCGACCGTATCGAAGTAGAGATGATCGTCGTCGCCGTCTCGGGCGTCAACCACTGCCTCTACTGCAACGTTGCCCACGGCGCCCTCTGCCGGATCTACGGCGATGACCCACAGCTGGCCGAGCAGCTCATCTCGAACTACCGGACGGCGAATATCAGCGAGAAGCGTCGCGAGATGCTCGACGTCGCCGTCAAGCTGACCGAGTCGCCGGCGACGGTGACGAGCGACGACCTGGACCGTCTCCACGAGGCCGGATACAGCGAGGAGGAGGTGTGGGACATCGGCGCCGTCGCTTCCTTCTTCAACCTCTCCAACCGGATGGCCACGTTCGCCGACTGGCGACCCAACGACGAGTTCTACGACCTCGGGCGATAGCGCTGGGGACCGTCGTCCCGCCACGACGCTTTTATCGGAAGACCGTGAAACCCGAGACATGCCACAGATTCACCTGGACGACGAAACTATCGAGCGGCTCGACGAGCTTCGCGTCGAGGACGAGGATTACGACGAGATCATCTCGGAACTTATCAATATCTACGAGGCGGAGGAACTCACGATGTTCCACAGCGGCGACATCGAGTAGGGCGCGGATTAGCGCGGTCGACGTCGGATAGATAGCACGGTTGACGGCGGTTACTCAGCGCGGTCGACGGCAGGTAGATAGCACGGTTGCCGGCGGGTAGATAGCACGGTCGCAGACCGCGAGAGTGCTCACTCCTGGTAGGCGACGCGCACCTGCTCCCATTTTCCCTTCGATTCGAGGTGTTGCTGGAGCCGTCCGGCGTACTCCTGGACGAGTTGCTCGGCTGCCTGGAGTTCCTCCTGGTCGACTCCGTCACCACCGCCACCGCCGAGACCGAGCGCGTCTTTGAGGCTGTCGATGACGCCGCCGGAGCCGCCCGAGTTCCCGGCGGCCCCGCCACCCATCGCGGCCATCTGCTCACGCATGGCTCCCAGTTCAGGCATGATCTGCGGGAGGTTCGACGTGTCGGCGACGATCCGGGCTTCCTCCGGGTCGTCGGCGTTCTCGATGTCGAACTCGGTGGCCGTCATGATCAGCCCCCACTCCTGACTGCTGAACTGGGAGGCCGCTACCTGCTCGTTAAACTCCTGATCGACGGCCATCCGTTCACCGACGATGGCGTCAGTCCAATCGCTCATGACCGCACGTAGGCCAACTGGTCCCAAGAGGGTTGCGCTCAGGGGGGCACGAGGACCAGCCGGCCGGCTGCGTCAGCGTCCCTCGAACTCCGGCTCCCGCTTCTCCCGGAAGGCTTCGACGCCCTCGGCGTGGTCGGCCGAGTCGAAGATGGCCGCCTGCGCGCCCGCCTCGTTCTCGATCGCTGCCTGGAGAGTTGCGTCCGGCCCGAGTCGCATGAGGCGCTTCGACGTGCGAAGCGCCGCCGAGGGGCCCTCGGCGATCGTCGCGATCAGCTCCTCGGCGCGCTCCTCGAACTCGTCGTCGGGATAGACGTGATTGGCCAGTCCCAGGTCGACGGCGCGGTCCCCTTCGACCAGTTCGCCCGTGAACACGAGTTCGCGAGCGACGTTGTCGCCGACGAGCTGCGGCAGCAGGTAGGACGTGCCCGAGTCGACCGCGAGCCCGACGTTCCGGAAGCCGAACCCGATGGTCGCCGACTCGCTCATTAACTGCATGTCGCAGGCGATGGCGAGGTTCCCGCCCGCGCCGAACGCCGGCCCGTCCACCTTCGCGATCGTCGGGAACTCGCATTTCGCGACGCGCGCGATGGCCCGCCCGGTCTCCTGGATGATGTGGCGCACGGAGTCGTCGAGGGCGACGTCCGACTCCTGCCGCTCGATCATCGCTTCCACGTCGCCGCCGGCACAGAAGGCCGGCCCTTCCCCCTCGACGACGACCGCGCCGACGTCAGTCCCCTCCAGCGCGTCGACGGCGTCCATGATTCCGGTCGACGTCTCCACGCTCAGGGCATTTCGACGGTCCGGCGTCGTCAGGACGATCCGTGCAACGTCGCCATCGCGCTCCAGGCGCACTGCGTCCGTGTCGAGGTCTGGCATAGCACACTCTTCCCGAAGCCGTCACATAATCCTTTCCGGACCAGCAATCGAGGGCGGATTCGGGAGTGGATTCGGAAACGGATTCGGAAACGGATTCGGGAGTGTATTCGGGAGCAGATTCGGGGGATGACTCGGGAGGCGCACTCGGAGGCTACTCCGTGCCCGGAGCGATTCGTTTTCACCATTCCAGCACCGAACGCCTCTATGGACCGACCGGCCGCAGTCTCGAACCGACGCTCGCGACGTGAATTCCTCGGAGGCGTCGCGGGGGTCGCCCTGGGTCTCGGGACGGCGGGTTGCGTGGGCGATGACGGGGGGCAGCGTATCGAATCGGACACCTACGGCGACTGGTTCGAGAACGTCGAGAACTTCGACGGGACGGACGACTGGACGAACCAGGACGCGATTCTCATCGCCGTCGGCGGCGCGGGCGGACTCGCCTTCGACCCCGCGGCCGTCCGCATCGAACCCGGAACGACCATCGTCTGGGAATGGACCGGTCGCGGCGGCAGCCACAGCGTCGTCGAGGAGAACGGCGTCTTCGAGAGCAAGCTATACAGCGAGTCCGGCAAACGATTCGAGTACACCTTCCAGGAGCCGGGCGTCTACCGCTACTACTGTGAGCGCCATCGGGCGACGGGCATGCGCGGCGCCGTGCAGGTCGTCGACGGGCAATCGAACAGCAGCTGATCGGGCGATAGTCCGACGCTTCCGGAACGCAGCTGACCATTTTCTCCGGCCTCGGACGGCCTTCGAATGGAAACCCCGAACTACTTCAGCTAACCTCGTCGAAAGCCGTGCCAGCTATTCCTGGCCCCTCCGGAACGTCGATCGACCCACCCTCGATGGGGGCGGGATCCGATGCGAGGTCGCTCGCGAGCATGTCCCCAGTCGCGAGCCCGCAGGCTCGAACCTCCGGGATGGCCGCAGCGACGTGGACCGCCGCGGTACGTGCGACGACGGCGTCGATCGTCGTCGTCACGACCGGTTCGACGTCGGCCTCGGTGGCGGCTCGGGCCGCCTCGACGGCCCTATCGGGACCGCCGAGCGCCATCGGCTTCAGCACGAGGACGTCGGCCGCGTCCGCGTCGAGGACGGTCTCGACGTCGACCTGGGCCAGCGTCTCGTCGAGCGCGACGTCGACGCTGCTCTCCGCCCGGAGCATCGCGTGCCCCGCCAGATCGTCGGCCTCGAGGGGCTGCTCCACGTAAGCGACGTCGACCGCGGCGAGTTTGGGAAGCGCGCGACGGGCGGTCTCCCGGTCCCAGGCCCCGTTGACGTCGGCCCGTATTCGGACGTTCTCGCCGACTGCGTCACGGACAGCGCGAAGTCGCTCGACATCCTCGTCGAGGGCTCTCGCGCCGACCTTCACTTTCACCGCGTGGTACCCCGATTCGACCGCAGACAGCGCGGCGGTCGCCGTTGCCACCGCCGAGTCGTCTCCCACCGTTGCGTTGACCGGCACCGTCTCGGCAGGGCTCGGGAACCCCGCCTCGCTCGCAAGGATCGTCGACAGCGGAACGCCGTCGGATCGTGCGGTTGCATCCATGAGCGCCAGCGAGACGCCGTGGCGGGCAGCGGGCGCGTCGCTCGCCGGGATTCCTGGATTCAGGTGCGGTCCCGTATCGTTCTCCCCGGCGGCTCGCTGCTCGAGTGCTGTTCGACACGCCGACAGCGACTCGGTCCAGCCGGGAAGCGGCGTCGCTTCGCCGACTCCCCGCGCAGGCACCTCGTCGCTCTCCGGGTCGAGTGTCACGACGAACCCCTCGCGCTCCGTGATCTCGCCGCGGGCCGTTTCGAGCGGTCGCGCGAGCGGCAGCGAGAACGCGGTCAGCTTCATACGGCGAGCCCGATGGCGAACAGGAGTGCGTACGCCGCGAGCAGCTTCCCGGTTCGTTCCAGGGCTGGGTTCAGCATCTCGCCGCTGGTGTGTTTGAGGACCGTGTGTGTGACCTTCGTCGCCAGCGGCAGCGTGAGCAGCGGGAGCAGCACGAGCGGTCCGTGCTCGCCGGCGAGGAACCAGGCCGGGGTTACGTAGGCCAGGAAGAGGAGCGCGAGGAACTGGATCCGGGAGAACTTGTAGCCGAACCTGACTGCGAGCGTCCGCTTGCCGGTTTCGGCGTCCTCCTCCCGGTCGCGGATGTTGTTGACGACGAGGATGTTCGTCGAGATGGCGGCGATCGGGAGGCTCGCGACGAACGCCGAGAGCGTGACCGTCCCGGCGGGAATGCCGAGGGGGAAGGCGCTCGCGAGGTGGGCGGCCGCCTGCACGTAGTAGGTGCCCATCACGGCGACGACGCCGAAGAAAACGAAGACGAAGGGGTCGCCGAGCCCGTGGTAGCCGAGCGGGTACGGCCCGCCGGTGTAGGCGACGCCGGCGGCGACGGAGACGAGGCCGACGACGAGGATGGGGAGGCCGCCGACGGCGACGAGGTAGCTACCGACGAGGATGGCCGCGGCGAAGGTGAGGATCATCGCGCGTTTCACCTCGGAGGGCTCGATGATCCCCGACGCGGTGACGCGGGTGAATCCCTCGCGCGCTACGGTGTCGGCGCCCTGCTTGGCGTCGTAGTAGTCGTTCGCGAAGTTGGTCCCGATCTGGATCAGCGCGGCCCCGACGAACGCCGCCAGCGCGGGCAGCGGCGCGAACACGCCGTCGTTGATGGCGAGTCCGACGCCGACGATCACGGGGGCAGCCGCGGCCGGGAGCGTCTGCGGCCGCGCGGCCATGAGCCACGCGCGCCGTCGCGACACCTGTTCACTCATTGGTGACGCTTCGGCTGTCGGGTTCCTGAAAGTTGCCATCGCTCGTGGCAAGCGAGACGATCGAGGGTAAAGCGGGAACCGGTGTGCTCAGCTATCCTTCCAGATGAGCCCTTCGACAGTCGCGTCCAGCACCACGCCGTCGTCCTTTTTACAAACCACGTCGATGGTGAGGTCGTATCGGTCGTCTCGTTCCTCGACCGAGTCGTACGTCGACCGGCAGGTGATCGGTTCGCCGGTGTAGACGGGCCGGACGAACTCGAACTCCATCGTGTGCGCCAGTATTTCCCGGTCGCCACCGAGCTTCGAGGGCATCGTTGCGGTGAGCAATCCCTGGACCATCACGCGCCCGTCGTCGTCCGGGTCGGTGTGTCGGGGTTGCGCGTCCCCGGAGAGCTCCCCGAACTGCTCGACGTCGTCGACTGTGAACGTCCGCTCGTACGTATCCGTCTGGCCTTCCGTGGGGGGTTGCATGAGAGAGTCGTCTGAGCCTCTGACTGCGACCGAAATAAAACAGCGTCCTCGTTCCCTCCCAGTCGAGTTCGCGCGTCAGTAGTGCCAGGGGAACTCCCGGAAGTTCGGCTCCCGCCCTTCGAGGAACGCGTCGCGGCCCTCCTGGGCCTCCTCGGTCATGTACGCGAGCCGCGTCGCCTCGCCGGCGAACACCTGCTGGCCGACCATGCCGTCGTCCGTCATGTTGAACGCGTACTTCAGCATGCGCATCGCTGTCGGGCTCTTCTTCGTCATCTCGTCGGCCCATTCGAGCGCAACGTCCTCCAGGTCCTCGTGCGGGATGACCTCGTTCACCATCCCCATGTCCTCGGCCTCCTCGGCGGAGTAGGTCTTTCCGCGGAAGAACACCTCGCGGGCCTTCTTCTGGCCGATCTGCTTCGCAAGGTACGCGGAGCCGAAGCCGCCGTCGAAGGAGCCGACGTCCGGGTCCGTCTGGAGGAACTTGGCGTGCTCCTCGCTGGCGAGCGTGAGGTCGCAGACGACCTGCAGCGAGTGGCCACCGCCGACGGCCCAGCCGGGCACAACGGCGACGACCGGCTTCGGCATGAACCGAATGAGTCGCTGGACCTCGAGGATGTGGAGCCGCCCCGCCTGGGCCTCCTTCACGAGTTCGGACTCCTCCTCGGCCGCCTCGTCCTCCTCCTGGTACTCGTACCCGGAGCTGCCGCGGACGGACTGGTCGCCGCCGGCACAGAACGCCCAGCCCTCGTCCTTCGGCGACGGGCCGTTGCCGGTGATCAGCACGCAGCCGACGTCGGCCTGCTTGCGCGCGTGGTCGAGCGCGGCGTAGAGCTCGTCGACCGTGCCCGGGCGGAACGCGTTCCGGAGCTCCGGGCGGTCGAAGGCGATCCGGACGACCGGCACGTCGACCCCGCGATGGTAGGTGATGTCGTCGAACTCGTCGGTCACCTGCTCCCACGCGTCCGGGTCGAAGATCTCCGAGACCATACCCGATCCTGACGGAGCGAGCGTATAAAGGGCCCCGAGTTCCGGCGCCGTGCTTTCGACGTGGTCGCCCTCCTACTCCTCGGCTTCCTCGACCGCTTCGCGGAGCGGGTCGAGCTGGGATTCGATGATCGACAGCGTCGCATCCGCGTCGGCGTACCCCTGATCGTACTCGCTCAGCGCCTCGTCGACGGCCGCGAGAAACGCCTCGGCGGCGACGAGCAGCTCTTCGTCGTCTTCGTCGGTCATACGTCCCCCTCGGCCGCCCGGCGACTTATAAGCAGGCGACCGAGAGGCCGCCGTCGGTATCTCTTTGGTCCCGCAGGTCGCCGCGAACGTATGGACGACTCTCCGCCGCAGAACCGACCGGAGACGGCCCCCTACGCCGGAGCCAGCGACCCCGGTCCCGACGCCGCCGCGACAGCCCGCGATCTGGACGACGCCGACCCGCTGTCCACGTTCGCCGACCGGTTTCACGTCCCGGAGGGGACCCTCTACGCCGACGGCAACTCCCTCGGCCCGGCCTCGGACGCGGCTCTCGCCAGCCTCGACCGCGTCGTCGACGAGTGGCGCGACCAGCTGATCGAGGGCTGGACCGACGCCGACCCACCGTGGTTCGAGATCGGCGAACGCCTCGGCGACCGCGTTGCGCCGCTCGTCGGCGCCGAGGAGTCGGAAGTCGTCGTCGGCAACTCGATAACGGTGAATATCCACACCTTGGTCGGGACTTTCCTCGACGAACTCCTCGCCGGCAACGGTCCCGACGTCGACGGCGTCGACGCCGCGAACGGCGAGTTCAACCCAGGAAACCCGGGAAGCGAGGTGGATGGGGACGGGAACGTGAACAGGAACGGAGACGCCGCGCCCGCAATCCTCGTCAACGAGCTGGACTTCCCCTCCGACCACTACGCCATCCGCGCGCAGCTCCGCCAGCGCGGGATCGACCCGGAGCGTAAGCTCCGCGTCGTCGAGAGCCGCGACGGGCGGACCATTCATACGGCCGACGTCGAGGTCGCGCTCGAGGAGCACGACGACGTCGGCATCGTGTTCATGCCGACCGCACTTTACCGGAGCGGCCAGCTGTTCGACGTCGAGCGCATCGCGAAGGCGGCTCACGCCAACGGCGCCTACGTCGGGTTCGACGCGGCACACACGGTCGGCGCCGTGCCGCACCGCTTCTCCGAGGTCGACGTCGACTTCGCGGTCTGGTGCTCGTACAAGTACCTCAACGCGGGCCCGGGCGCGGTCGCGGGCCTGTACGTGAACGAGCGCCATCACGGGCTGACGCCGGCTCTCGCCGGCTGGTGGGGCCACGAGAAGGAGACACAGTTCGAGCTGAACATGACGTACACGCCGGCGGAGTCGGCCGGCGCCTGGCAGATCGGAACGCCGCCGTTGCTCGCGGCCGCCCCGCTGGAGGGTGCGCTGAACGTCCTCGCCGACGCGGGCATCGATCGAGTCCGGGCCAAGTCGCTTGCGCTGACGGACTTCCTCATCGCCCTCGTCGACGAGCGGCTTCCAGCTGTCGAGGTCGGGACCCCGCGCGACCACGACGCACGCGGCGGCCACGTCGCGCTCGAGCATCCGGAAGCCTATCGCGTGAGCCAGGCGCTGAAAGACGAGGGGGTGATCGTCGACTTCCGGCCGCCGAACGTCGTCCGGATCTGTCCGGCACCGCTGTACACCTCCTTCGCCGAGACGCTCGCGATGGTGGAGACGCTCGAAGCTATTCTCGCGGAGGAACGCTACAAAGCATTCCCGGCGCAGGAGGGCGGAGGGGTGACGTGATTACGGCGCGTCGATGGTGCTCGTCAGTTGTTGCTGCGTGCTGAGGCCCGTCTGGAACCGGTCGATGATCTCCGACTGGTGCTCCGAACAGGCGAGCACGGCGACGGCGCCGTCCTGCACCGGGATCAGCGGATGGCCCGGGTTGTAGGGTGCCAGATGGCAACTGGGGCACCGAACGCCCCCGGCGGGGCGGTGGTCGAGGAGTTCGGCGGTGCCCTCGGTCGTATATCCGCAGACGTCGGTGAACTGGGAGAGGTGGTCGTCACAGCCGACGAGCGGGACGGTGAGCTGGTCGAGAAGGAGGAACGAGGGGGCGTCGCTGGCGCGGAAGGCGGACTCGCACGCGGGACACTGGACCGGGGGCCCATCCGGGGGGTCCTCCGAGCCCTGGGGAGAATCTCCTGGCGACATACTGGTTCGTGTAGCAGCCACTCGTTTCGCCAGACGGGTAAGTTGTGGGACCGCGTTTGTGACGCCTCTTGATCGTCTCCCCCGAGCAACTCCCAACCGTCTCCCCCGAGCAACTCCCAACCGTCTCAGGGGACTTCGGCGAGAACACCCGGAATGTCCGGGACGACGGCGTCGACGCCGGGGCCGATGCGCTCGTGGGGGTCGTGGATGCGGTTGACCCAGCAGGTCTGCATGCCGGCGTTGCCGGCGCCGGTGACGTCCCAGGTGTTCGCAGAAACGAGCCAGCAGTCCTCAACCGGGGTATCAAGTCGCTCGGCGGCGTGCTCGTACACCTCTGTGGCCGGTTTGTAGGTCTCGACCTCGTCGGCACTGATGATGGCGTCGAGATGGTTCGACAGCCCGGCTTCGTCCGCGAGGCTCTCGAGCATCGCCGGGTTTCCGTTCGAGAGGACGGCGACCGTGTGCCCGGCGTCCTGTAGTTCCTCCAGCGTGTCGATGGCGCCCGGGAACGGCGTCAGCTCCTCGTAGCCGGCCATGATCCGGAGTCGCGTCTCGTTGTCCGGGTCGAGGTCGTACCTGGCCAGGGTGAAATCCAGCGCGTCGCGCGTCACCTGCCAGAACGGCTCGTACTCGTCCATCAGCCCGAGCTGGAACGTGTACTCCAGCTGCTTCGTCCGCCAGGACGTGTCGAGCTGGGTCACGAGCGCTTCGGAAACCTCCAGCTCGTCCACGAGTGTGTCGACGACGACGCCGGTGTTACACAGCGTGCCGTACATGTCGAAACAGATGGCAGCCATTGCCGGCAGTGGGTCCGCAGCGGATAAAAGAATACTCGCCAGTTCGGAACGTTCCGGCAAGCGGCCGAAATATCCGTGACAGCGCTGGGTCGATCCCTCATTTCACCCCTGCATCTTTCAGGCTCGGTCCCCGACGTGAAGGCGATGCGGGAGGACGACCTGGCGACGCGCGTCGTCGACCACTTCGAGGCGACCGAACCGGAAGCCGCGGTCAACCTCGAGGAGCCGTACAACCACGACGGAGTCCGCGGCGTCGCCGACGTGTACGTCCGGACGCGCACCCCCGAGGTCGTCGACTACCTCGTCGAACTCAAGGGCGACGCCGCGATCCGGCACGCGACCGGCGCGAACGAGATCCTCCGCCAGTACCGACGCATGGAGCGGTATTTCTACCAGGACGCCGCCCACAACATCCGCCCGAAGCTGAACCGCGACGACGTCGGGGTCAACCTGCTCCTGCTGTTCGCACCAACGCCGATCACCGTCCGCCACGTCGCGAACAATCGCTCGTTGTACGCCTCCGTCGACCCGGCGGCCAGGGTAACCAACGTGCCCGCCGCGCGCCGAGTCGCGTTCCTGAGCGGGCTCGACGGGCCACCTGCCGATCTCGGATTTCTCTCGATCAACGGCGACGTCGAGTTCGGCTCGGACGCGTTCCTTGACGCGATGCCCGACGACTCACGGCTCGCGGAAACGATCCGTCGAATGGACGACCTCGATCTGGACTCTGTCACCGCCTCGGATTCCGAACCCGGCCGGGCTTCCGAGTTCGAGCGCTCGACGGCGGAGCGGTGAATCCGGAACGCCTCGGCTGATTGGCTACTCCCCGGTCCAGTAGTCGACCGTCTCGTCGAGCTCGTAGTACCCCTCGATAGCCCGCTCGCCGTCGCCACCGGGCGGTGATCCGGCGAAGACACCGATCGTCTCGAGGTCCGGATACGCGATCACGTCCGGCTCGGTCATCGTGGAGAACAGCAAGTATCGGAGCGGTTCGTCAGTGTCGTTAACGACCCGGTGCGCGCCGGAGTCGTTGGCCGGGAACGTGGCATAGTCGCCGGCGGCGAGGTCGTGCTCGTCGCCGTCGAGTCGGAGCGTCCCCTCGCCGCTGAGGACATACAGTGCCTCCTCGTTGGCGGTGTGGTGGTGATACGGCCACGAGCGCTCGCCGGAAGGCAGCTCGTAGAGACTGCAACCGAGCTGCTCGCCCCCGGCTGCCGCGCCGAGCTGCTTGCGCTTGAACGCCGTCTCCGCCCCTTCGACGGTCGACCAGTCGAGGTCGCGCTCGTTGACTGGAGCCATACGGGACCCTCGTCGACCTACCTGAAAGGTGTTGGGCGCTGGAAAGGACGATGTCGAAAAGGGTCGCGAGTTAGAACGGGGCGTCGACGCCGCCGTTGTCGGACGGGGACGTCGCGGCGCTGTCGTCGTTCTCGTCCGGATCGGCGTTGAGCTTCTCGGCGAGCTCGCCGCGTTCGTCTAGCTCCGCGAGGACGTCGCTGCCGCCGACGAACTCGCCTGCGACGAAGGTCTGGGGGATCGTCTCCCAGCCGCTGTGCTCCTCGAGCGCCTCGCGGAAGGCGTCGAGGTTCTGGAGCGTGTCGACGGTCTCCAGGTCGGAGCGGTACTGGCCGATCAGGCCGACGGCGCGCTTCGAGTAGCCGCACTGGGGCATGCGGGCGTCACCCTTCATGAAGAGGACGACTTCGTTGTTCTCGATCGGCTCGTCCACGCGAGCCTCGACCTCGTCGGCGTCGAGTCCCTGGTCCATCGGGTCGAATGTCATGTCCATTCGTTCCGCTTCAGGAGTGATAGGCGTTGTGCCGTAGTCACGATTGGAGCCGTGGGCAGGAAGGCCGCCGACGATTCCGCCCAAACGACCTTTGGGAGGCAGCCCGAACGCACTCGCATGCAACGCAAGACCATCGCGGTCAGCGGGATGTCCTGTGACGGCTGCGAGGAGAACGTCGAGAACGCGCTCGGCACGGTCGAGGGCGTCAGCCGAACCAACGCCGACCACGAGAACGACACTGTCGAGGTCGTCATCAACGAGCACGTCTCCGACGACGACCTCAGTGCCGCCATCCGGGACGCCGGCTACGACGTCGCGTCGTAGCTCGTCAGCCCCGACTTCGGATGCGCAGAGTACCCTCGTGGGTCGTGTGTGTCGCGGTCGATACGACGAAAGGGGTGATGCTCGAAGCGGCTTCAGTGACTGTGGTCGTGACCGTGGTCGTCGTGTTCGTGACTGTGATCGTGGTCGCTGTGATCGTGTCCACTACCCTCCGCGTGCCCTTCCGGGAGGTCGTCCGCGTGCCCGCGGGGGTCGCCCTCGACGAACTCGTGGGCCGACCGGTCGCCGGCGTCGAACTCCGCGACGCGCTCGGTCAGCTCGCCTGGCTCCAGCAGGTCGCGTTCGACGAGGAGCCGCTCCAGCGCCGTGAGCCACTGGCGGTAGTATGCGGCTTCGCCGCGCTCGCCCGCGGCGACGTCCTCGTCGACGGCCTCGACGAGCCGCGTCTGGAACTCGTCCCACGGGAGGTCGTCCTCGTCCGTGAGCGCGACGGCGAGCGCAAACGCGCGGGCCTGCCAGGGCGCCTCGAACGTCGGGGCGTCCTCGCCCGGATTCGGCCGTCCCGCGGCGAGGTCGCCAACCGCAGCCGGCTCGGGATTCGAGTCGGTCACGCCAGCCGCTCCACCCCGATCATCGAGTTGCGAGTTACCAGGTCGCGGAGCTCCGTCTCGCTCAGGTCCTCGGTGCCGGGGGGTTGCTGGGGAAGGACCATATACCGGATCTCCGAGTTGCTGTCCCACACCTGCACGTCGACGTCGTCGTCGATCTCAGTGTCGAACTCCTCGGCGAGCAGCGCTCGCGGTTCGTCGACGGCGCGCGAGCGGTAGGCGGGCGTCTTGTACCACGTCGGCGGGAGCCCGAGGACAGCCCAGGGGTAACACGAGCAGAGCGTGCAGACGACCAGGTTGTGCGTGTCGGGCGTGTTCTCGACGACGCGGAGCTCCATCACCTCGTCGTTCACGTCGGCGTCGACTTCGGCGACGGCCTCGATGCCGTCCGAGAGGAGGCGCTGTTTATACTCCGGGTCGGTCCACGCCTTCGCGACGGCCTTCGCGCCGTTGAGCGGGCCGACGCCGTCCTCGTAGGTCGCGATGACGTCGTCGACGGCCTCGCTGCTCAGCAGGCCTTTCTCGATCAAAAGCGACTGCAATGCCCGGGCGCGAGCCTCGGGGTCGCGATCGCGCAGGTCGGTCGATGCGGGCTCCGAATTCGTGGATTGGTGGTCCTCACTCATGGTTGTCTGCGGGTTCGACGTAGCTTTCCCAGAGTTCGATGCGGACGGCGTTGGCGTCGGTGTGCTCCTCGCCCCAGAGGTCGGCGGCGTCGAAGGAGACGTTGTAGAGCGGCTCCGCGACGTCCTCGCCGCGGGCGCTCGCGTCCGGGAGCACGTGCGTGCCGCGATGGGCCGTCACCTCACCGACGACACCGCGAACGTAGCGCGGGCAGCGGGTGTGATGCTCGGGATGCTCCTTCGGGACGTACACCTCGTCACCGACGTCGAAGGTGGGCTCCTGCTCCTCGCGTCCCGACTGGTACGTCTCGATCACGCCATCGACGAGGTCTTCGAGGCTCGGCCCGCCGTCGACGTCGGCCGCGGGATCGGTCGTGTCGGCCGCGGGATCGGTCCCGTCGGCCTCGATTGCGGCCGTGCGCTCGGCGAGTTCCTCGCGGTCGATGACGCCGGCGTCGACGAACAGCTCCGAGATGCCGGTCAGCCAGCGCTCGTAATACGGCGTATCGAGGTAGTAGGTGGGTGGCTGTCGTTCGAGCTGGTCGCGGAACTCGTCGAGGTTGAACACGTCGTTGCCCAGCCCGGCGACGTAGGCCGCCTGAACTCGGCCTTCCCAGCCGTGATGGAACGGCGACCGCCCGTCGGGTTCGTCCGGTGGCAGGGACCCGAAGCCATCCATGCCACCGACGTCGTGGATGCCATCCATACGGAAACCCTGAACACTCCGGAGTATAACGGTTGCGTTGTGTCAACTGTTATCACACGGTGCTTTATCAGACTGTGGGACGATACGACACCACATGGCAAGCGTAACCATCATCGGCGGCGGTCCCGCCGGGCTCAGTGCCGCGCTGTTTACCCAGAAGAACGGCGTCGACGCGACCGTCTTCGACACGGACGGAACGTGGATGCACAAGGCGCACCTGTTCAACTACCCGGGTATCGGCTCGCAGGACGGTTCCGCCTATCTGGAAACGCTCCGCTCGCAGGTCGACAGCTTCGGCGTCGAGCGTCGCCAGGGCGAGGAGGTCACTGACGTCGAGTCGACCGACGCCGGGTTCACCGTCTCGACGGAAGACGGCGAGTACGAGACCGATTACGTGGTGCTCGCGACCGGCGCGAACCGGGACCTCGCCGAGGCCCTCGGCTGCGCCTTCGACGGCGACGTCGTCGACGTCGACGTGACGATGGAGACGAGCGTCGAGAACGCGTACGCGACGGGTGCGATGGTCCGCGCGGAGGAGTGGCAAGCCGTCATCTCCGCGGGCGACGGCGCAGCCGCCGGGCTCAACATCCTCACCAAGGAGAAGGGCGAGCACTTCCACGACTTCGACACGCCAGGCGACGCCGACGCAATGTTCGGCGGCGAGTAGCTCTCAAGTCGCCTAATCCGGTTCGCTCTCCGCGGCTGTCCCCTCCGCTGGCAAATGTTCGCTGAGTCGCCAGGTGAAGATGGTCCGGAGGACGACGACCAGGCTGTTCCGCTGGCCGCTCCCCCAGATGGCGGTTTCCTCGTGGCTGTTGACCCCGTCGCTGACCAGCGCGCTGACGAGCGCGGACTGGTCGTCGACGATTAGAAGGCTCCCGGCGGGCGTCTCGGCCCATTCCCAGAGCGTTTCGAACAGCTCCGCCGAGGGGACCTCCGACTGGATGCGCTGTTGGACCGTTTCCGTAATTCCGGCCAGATAGATTTCCACGTTGCGCTCGTGTGCCGCCGCCAGGTCGTCGATCTGGTCGGCCGAGAGCAGGTCGTCCGTCGTCATCAGGACGATCTTCTCGTCCGCCTCCTCCAGAAAGCCCGTAATCCGTTCGGCGACCGCCGCTTTCCCCGTGACGGTCCAGACGCCGAACTGCTCCTGGGTCGCTTCCTCGGGTCCGAGTCGTTCGAGCAGCTTCGAGACCTCGTCGATAGTTCGCTCGCGTTCGACGTTGAGCTTTCGGACGAGTGTCTCGCGGGAGACGATGGTGAACTTCTTCGGCGTCGTGTACTGGACGTCGACGAGCCCGCGCTCGTGGAGCGCGTCGACCGCGTCGTAGACCCGGGTTCGCGGCACGTCGCTGACGCGCGCGATGTCCTTAGCCGTCCCCGTCCCGAGCCGGGAGAGGCTAATCAAGGTCTGAGCCTCGTACTGTCTGAAGCCGAGCCGTTCGAGGAGGTCGACCAACTCGGCTTCCGCCTTTTCGGAATCGTCGGTCGACATGCTGAGTCTCACGAGCGAGACAGTGGTAAAAGTAGGCACACCCTGGGGTTGTTCGTTTGGATAGGGTATCAGCACTGTCGCTGGTCTTGTATTTGAATCGTACCCGAGACTCGCTGAGACTCTCGGGGACTTGCGGGTTACTGGCTCGAACAACTGGTATGGTTCAGTCTATACGGTTTTGCACCATCCGTGGTACAACCCCGGTAATTGCTCCCGATCGTTCCAGGGCAAAAAAGCGATGAATCAGGTGTGACTTTGCAATTACCGGTAGTCTTGCAGACCTCTATAGAGTGTAAAATCGCACTTACTTATATACCGTGTTTAAAGGTGCAGACGCTGCTGCGCTCGACGGCAACACAAACACCCAGAAAGCCCTCGGCCGCTCGCGGTCGCTGAGCAGGAAATCTGGACCTCTCAGCACCGCCCGGTCCAGATAGTGCCTGTCTCAGCGACTGCCCTCCGGTGCGACCACTGGAAGACGGTCCGGGCATTCCGTTGCGTCTCTCTGCACCGCCCGACGGACGGGTCCGGGCTGCGACTTCCATGGTCTCGTTCACTCCGTTCACGAGAGCGGCCGTCGCCCTTTCAGTCCGCCAGGACAGCACCGCAACAGCGACCGCAACCGCGACAGCAACGTAACCGCACCTGCACCGCGCGCCGGCTGTCCAGCATACGCCGTTGGCCCGGTGGCCGCCGCGAGCGACACCTCGGCCATCACTCCCGGGCGGGACTGAAAGGGGCAGCCGCTGAGCGGGACGCCCTG
>JBDGPU010000196.1:0-22177 GCA_042219525.1 Halopenitus sp. | reverse complement strand
CCCCGCCCTCCCTCGCACGCGTTGCTCGCGCGCGCCACCGCACCCGCGCCGCGACTGCCCGGCAACCGCCGCGCGCGACGCCCGGCTACCACTCCCGGGCGGGACTGAAAGGGGCAGCCGCTGAGCGGGACGCCCTGCGAAGAAAGCACTGAGCCGGCGAACGAGCGGAGCGAGTGAGCGGGGTGAGGAGCGCAGCGAGCAGCGCGACCGCTCAGCGGCTGGGACTTTCGAGGTGTGCCGAGTGGTCTTGACAGCGACGACGGCGAACTCTGTTTATAAGCGCGACCGGTCTCCGGCTGGGGCTTTCTAGGCATTCCGAGTGGTGTCGCCGGCGACGACGACCGGTTTCGTTTATAACCGCAATCGCGTAGTGGATCGGGTTCAAAAATAATTCGTGAAACCACACACCGACCAGCGCCTTCAGTCCGGTCGGATCCAGCCCAGCGTGTCGCCGATGGTGAATTCGTCGTCCTCCTCGCAGACGATCTCGTCCAGCGTCCCGTCGACGGACGCCGCAATGTCGATGCTCACTTTCTCGACCTGGATCTCACAGAGGGCTTGCCCGGCCTCAATGCTCTGCCCCTCTCTGCCGAACCAGTTGACGACGACGCCCTCTTCCTCCTCGACGTCGCTCTCCCAGTCGCCTTCGGCTCGCACGGCGACGCGAACGCCCGTGTCCGTCATCGAACCTCGTGGACTGCGCGCTCGATGTCCTCAGTGTCCGGGACGACCTCGTTCTCCATCGGACGCGAGTACGGGATCGGCACGTCCGGCAGGGCGACGCGCTCGACGGCCTCCAGCGCGGCGAGGTCCTCGTCGGCAACGCTAGCGACGATCTCGCTGGTGATCCCGAAGGAGCGGTAATCCTCGTCGACCACGACGAGCCGTCGTGTTTTTCTGACCGATTCGAGTATCGTCTCGGTGTCGAGTGGGACGAGCGTCCGGAGGTCGATGACCTCGGCGTCGACGTCGTCCTCGGCGAGGGACTCCGCTGCATCGAGTGCCCGGTGGACGTGGAGGCCGAGCGTGACGATGGTGACGTCCGCGCCCTCGCGCTTTACGTCCGCGCTGCCGAAGGGGATGGTGTAGTCCTGCTCCGGGACCGGCGTCTTCGGGCCGTCCGGGGCCGGGAGCCAGCCGATGCCCATCAGTCGCTTGTGGAACATGTAGACGACGGGGTCGTCGTCGCGGATGGCGTTGTGCATGAGCCCCTTCGCGTCGTAGGCCGTCGAGGGGACGACGACCTTCATCCCGGGCAGGTGGGCGAAGGTGCCGTACAGCGTCTGGGAGTGCTGGGCGGCATCGTTGTACGTCCCGCCGACAGCGGCGGTAAGGACCATCGGGACGCTGACGTTGCCGCCGCTCATGTACGTGTTCTTCGCCATCTGGTTGTAGATCTGGTCCATGGCGACACCGAAGAAGTCGACGAACATGAGCTCGGCAATCGGCCGCATGCCCTCCTGTGCCGCGCCGACCGCGGCGCCGAGGTACGCCGTCTCGCTGATCGGGACGTCCATCACGCGGTCGTGGCCGAACTCCTCGAGGAGCCCCTCCGTGCTGTCGAAGATGCCGCCGTAGTCGGCGACGTCCTCGCCCATATAGAACACCTCCTCGTTCGCCTCCATCTCGTGCGCGATAGCCTCGACCATCGCCCGGCTCATCGTCAGTTCGCGTTCGACGGGGTTGGCCATCAGTCGTCACCTCCGGCGAGGTCGAAGTCCGGTTCGCTGTCCGTCACGCCCGACGGGGGATTGACCCAGACGTCCTCGTAGGCGTCCTCCGGGTCGGGTTTCGGCTGCTGCTTGGCCCACTCGATGGCGTCCTCGACGCGCGCCTCGGCTTCCTCGCGCAGGGTCGCGATCTCTTCGTCGTCGAAGCCGTGCGCACGCATGTCGTCTTCGAGACGCTCGACCGAGTCGCGCTCGGTGGCGGCTTCCTGGTCCTCCTCGGGCCGGTACGTCTCCGGGTCGCCCATGAAGTGACCCATCCGGCGGTGGACCTGCACTTCGAGCAGAGTCGGCCCATTACGGTCGCGCGCACGCCCGATGGCTTCCTCGGCAGCGTCGTACACGTCGAGGACATCGTCGTGGTCGACCCGGTACCCTGGCATGTCGAAGCCGTCTGCCCGATCAGAGCCATCCTCGACGTCCGTGACCCGGTCTTTCGGCATGCTGATCGCCCAGTCGTTGTCCTCGACGACGAAGACGACCGGGAGGTTGTGCACGCTCGCGAAGTTCAGCGACTCGAGGAACCCGCCCTGGTCGATGGCGCCCTCGCCGAGGTACGCGACGGCGACGCTGTCCGTGTTCCGCTTCTTCGCGGCGAGACCAGCGCCGACCGCGGGTGGGCAGCCCTCCGCGATGATCCCGCTACAGGCGAAGTTGACGTCGGGGTCGAACAGGTGCATGTGGCCGCCCTTCCCCTTGCCGAGGCCAGTTTCACGGCCGAAGATCTCGGCGGTCATCCGCTCGAGGTCGATGCCCTTCGCGATCGCGACGTGATGCGGACGATGCGGCGCCGTTACCGTGTCGTCGTCGCGCAGGTGGTGACAGACGCCGGCCGCGGCGGCCTCCTGGCCCGCGGCGAGGTGGAGCTCCCCCGGAATCGGGCCGGCGGAGATGTCGAACGCAGGCTGCTTGCCTTCGAGGTACTCCTCCTGGAGCCGCTCCTCGTAGTGACGAGCAGTGACCATATCGGTGAACAGCCCCTCAAGTGTGGTTCGTGCTACCATGCCACGATAATGATGTTTATAATATTAAAAATTCTTTGGGAGTCGCTATTTAAGAACTCTCCACTCAGGGTCTCCAAACACGGAATTCACGAAGTTCTCGCGCCGACGTGCCGGGAGGAGTCGTACGTTCAGGCGATTCCGGATGTCGGGACCGGGCGGCGAGCCCCGACGGTGCGGAACCGGTCGGGGAGTTCCAGAAGGCATGCCAGACCCCCGACGTGTGAGATATGGACAAGGAGCGTCAAAAACGTTGCCCCACGGGCTCTACACGGTGAACCGGGGAGAACCCCCGGCGGGTGGTCGGGGTCTGGCAGTGACGGGACGAAGCGTCGTCAGGGGTAGCGACGCTCTGGGTCGTCCCGTACCGCAACGCAAGTTCGACATTTCAAAAAAGATTACTCAAATACGGAATTGAGTCATCGACTACCAACGAGGGCGATCACAGTATCGGTGGACTCACTTTTCCCTCACGTTGATTTCAATTCACACAAAATAACTCGCGAAACGACCATGTTAGCACTCCTACGACCTCATTTTTCGTTCTGTGTCAGTGATCCGGCCACAAAACACTTCATTACCACTCCGGATGTAAGGAATGTACCCCTACCCAAGGTGGTGGAATCGAGTAACCCCTGTCGGGCGATTCGGTGGAGAGCTTGTCGGCGACGCGACGGGGCGAAAGAAACCGCTACTGACCAAGATAACACAACCATGACAACAGACACAACTATTCGCACCAAGGGACGTGCCGTGTTCCTGGCTGCGCTCATGATTTTTTCGGTGCTCGCAGTTCCCGTCTCGTTTGCGGGGACGGCAGCGGCCGGGGATATTGAAGCCAACACCAATCCTGGTTCACCGGAGAACATGACTTCGAGCGAGACTGTACAGACAATCAACAACATTCAGATAAACAACACATCCAGTGACAGCCAAGGTTACGTGTACATTAACGTCACCGCCTTGCGCGACCAGGGTGTTGACCTGGACTCGCTCGGCGTTGGCACGTTCAACGCAACGAACGCTACGGCCGGACAGACAAACGTCAATCACAACGACGGGTCCACGACTGTCCGCCTGGAACTGACCGATATTAACGGTTCAACGGTCACGATCAATACGGTCAACCTGACCCAGATCGACGCCAGCAACGCCAAGGGTGCGCCGGGGCTGACGTACTACACCGCGTTCACGAACGGAACGACTTCCGACAGTTCACTGGACGGTCAGAATGACCACGTCGACAGCAGCAGTGGCGTGGCGATGAACCCATTCACCCTCAATCTGGAGGGGGATACGACGGTCGATCCATCGACTAATGGATCCCTGGTCTTTCAGGGACAGTCTGTCCTCGCAACTGGTTTCAACTCCGGTGAGAGCGTGGTCCTCCGGCGCGGTGTCCCGGGAGACAGCACCTTCGTGAAGGAGTACACCGCGGACGGCAACGGTGAGGTCGTCGTCGACAGCGCGAACCTCGCTGCGGACGACTACTTCCTGCGGGGCCAGACAAGCGGCACAGAAGTTGACTTCGAGGTTGCAATCCAGAGCCTCGACGTCACGTTCGCTGATTCGAGCGTCGCCAACACTGGAAGTGGCTCTGTCACACAGGTGATGGTTGACACCAACCGCGGTGGCTCCTTCAACGTGCGCGTCACCGCGGCGAACCTGACGGACGCCGAACTCGAGAAGATCTTCACACGCGAGAGCGCGTACGCGGTCCAGAACCCAGAGTCCGGTAACGGCATCGTCCTCGAGGACGTCAGTCAGGGCGACGAACGCGACGTCAACTTCACTGACGTCGCGGGCGGCGATTACGACCTGACCTTCGACGTAGTCGACACCACCGCGCAGGACTCAGCCTCGATCACCGTTCAGGAACTCGGGAAGGGTGAGGCCGTCTTCGCGAAGGACACAGTGATGGAACAGCGCGGTGACGTCGCCGAGATCACGATCGAGCTGACCGAAGCCGCGAAGGGTGGCCAAGGAACGCTCATCATCGGTGACGAGGAGGACATCGGCTACCAGGCCAACGTCTCCTTCAGCGACGACAACAACGACGGCAAGGTGACGGTCAAGTTCAACACCTACCTTGCCGGTGAGAACGACAAGATGGTCGTGGGCTCCAGCAAGGACACGGCGACGCTGCAGAGCGAATCCGGCAGCGTCACCGACCTGCTCGACGCGGGCGACTACGACCTCCGCGTCAGCACGGGCACGATGAGCACGACCGCCGACAACCCGCAGGACCTCAGCCTCGTCGTCCTCGAGGAGCGCTCGACGGACAGCGTCAAGCTGTGGACCGCGTCCGACGACACTGTGAGTAGCATCTCGTCCGCATCGGATGTCTCCGCGGCCGTCAAGTCAGGCACGGTGACGGACGCTGAGACGGTTGCGATCGGTGACACCGTCGTGCACCAGTTCTCCGCGTCCGGTCTCGAAGGCCTCCTGGCTGCACAGGATGCTGCCACCACGACGAAGGCCTTCCGGAGCGCGCTCGACAACGGGAACCTCACCGTAACGCTGAACCAGACCATGGCCTCCACGGAGCCGAACACGGCTCCGCGGAGTGACGTGATCGACTCCGGTGACGTGAACGCCGTCTACAAGTCCGGTGACACCTACTACGTCGTCACCGACTCGGACAACTTCGACGTCAGCATGGCCGACGGCCAGGTCTACAACGTGTCCATCCAGATCACGGATACGCGGCTCCTCGACGGCGACGATCCATCCGCTCACACCGTTATGGACCAGTTCGAAGTCGAGAAGCGAGCTGCCTCCTTCAGCAGAACGCCCGTCGAAGCCCAGGCCAGCAGCGGCCAGAAGATCACCGGCACGACGACGATCGCGCCCGGCTCCACCCTGACGATCCGCGTGCAGTCCACGGGTGACACTGAGCCGCGCTTCGTCAAGAGTCAGAAGGTGACGGCACAGAAGGACGGTTCCTTCACGGCCACCTTCGACTTCAGCGCCCAGAGCCCCGGTGACACGTTCACCGCCTCCATCCGTGGCGGGAACTTCGCTTCCGGCACTGTTACCGCTGACGGCGAGATCGTCAAGGCACCGACGCCGACGCCGACGGAAACGGCGACGCCGACGGAGACGCCGACGGAGGAGACGCCGACGCCAACTGAAACGACGACGACGACCACGACGACGCCGACGGAGACGGAAGCGCCGCCGACGACCACGACGGAGGGTGAGACGCCGGGCTTCGGCGCCATCCTCGCACTGGTCGCCATGCTCGCCGCTGCGTTGCTCGCGACGCGTCGCGACTAACGCAGCTGGCGATTCCTCCCCACCGTACGGCCCGAGTCACGCGCGTGGGGGTCAGGATTCGAACACTCGTGCTGTTCGTCCGCCGCGGCAGCACGAACAAGCCGACCACTTTTTCATTCAGTTGAACGGGTTGTTCGCGGTCTCCAGGCGCGTGACACCTTCGACGGTGTCGAAATCGTCGTCAAAAGAGTACAGGTACTCGACATTTTCCCGGTCCATGTACGCCGCGATAGTCGAATCAACAAAAGAGAGTTCACCGTACCGGCGGAAAAGGGCCTGTGCAGCGTTGTAATCTGCCTTTGGAGCGTGTGTGATCTCGAAGTGCGCGCCCGCGATGAGCCGATCCAGCAGCTGGGTCGCCGCGTCCGCACCGAGCTTCTCGCCGGTGAGATTCAGCGTCTCCGCAATCACGTAGTTCGTGACGATGGTTTCCGGAAGCTCACCGTGGTCGATACCCCGGACGATCTCCCGGGCGCGGTCGTGGTACTCGTCACGGGCGCTGGCACTGGCAAAGAGTACGTTCGTGTCCAGGAGGGCGACCGCCATCACTTCACCCCGAACTCGCCCTCGACTTCGACGGCGTTCGTCTCACCGACGTCTCTGGGTTCGAAATCATCGAAGACGCCCTCGCGTTGATGGACGATCTCGACGGAGAGGGTTCCCTCCTCGTCGGCAGTCCAGCGGAGTTTGTCGCCAGGCTCGATGTCGAGACGCTGGCGGAGGGCCGCCGGGATCGTGACCATTCCCCGATCGCTGACTTTCGTTACCTCGGGTCCGTCTTCAATTGCCATACGAGTACGTACTGGCTCAGCAACTATACATGTTACTCTACATGTGCGCCGTCCAGCGGAGTTTGGAGTTGATACCGGCTCCTTCAGTCCGAGGCGGCGCTGTGGGGGCAATGGACGAAGCCAACACGAACGGAAAACCCAGTCGGGAGCGCCTCCTCACGGCGACCTCGTGGCTTTCGCGTGGGCTCCCGTTTATGTCGCATCCCGGGCAGGGGGGGGGGAGGGGGGTACGTACTCCCCGCGTTCCATCTTGCGTGCGTCCTCGATCACGGGGGCGCACCCCTGGATGTGCGCAGGATCGAGCATCGAAGTGGTGCCGACACGGCTGACGACTGAGTTGGTGCTGTCCGAGCGAACCGTCGGAAGTAGGCGACGACCACGGAGGGTGAGACGCCAGTCTTCGGCGCCATCCTCGGACTGGTCGCCATGCTCGCCGCTGCGTTGCTCGCGAAGCGTCGCGACTAACGAAGTTGGCGGCTGACGCAGCCGGCGACTGAGCGTTTTCGGCGCTCCGTCGTTTTGGACCGCAGTATCGAGCTGAAATCCACGCCGCTATTTTTCGCATCTCTGTCGGACGAGCGACGATCACACTCGACAGTTGCATTCGAACTCTCTGCCTCCTTTAGCGTTCGGCCATAGGTGATATAAATAGACCAAATTACCCTATATCGGCTCTACCGCCCGATTTCGGGGTTGTTAGAGGTTCACAAGGCCGCCTACACCACAAAGCATTTATAACGAGCCATATTGGGTATGACCGTACCCCTACCCATGGTGGCAGTATCGAGTACCCCCAGTCGAGTCCGGTCGTTGGTTGCTGCTGACTCCGTTGGCGACGATGCCGGGCGCGTCTCGAAGGCTGTGCGAAAGGAACTGCTGCCGGTTGAAAGCTAATACAACTATGACAAACGAAAATAACTATCGCAACAAGGCCAACGCGGTCTTCCTCGCTGCAATCACACTCGTTTCCGTGATTGCCGTTGGTTTCGCAGCGGCACCCGCCGCAGCGGTCCCCAGCGCGAGTACGAGTGCGGGAGATCTCGACGTGTCTGATGGAACACAGACCCAACAGGTAAGTTTCAATGTTTCAAACAGTACAGATTACAACGCAAACGCAAACACCAGTAAGGTTGAGGTGACATTCTCGGAAGTAAATAACGTTGACATTACTGGCGCGACAGTCAGCTCGACGAACGCGTCTTCAGGAACCGTCTCGGCAGCAGTCAACTCCGGTACGGTTGAAGTCACCATTAACACCAGTAATGTTAGTAAGGGGCAGGATCTGAGTGTCACGCTCGACCTAACTGTGGACGCCTCTTCCGCGACCACTGGTAGCACGGCTTACACCATTGACTCCAATGCAGGCAGCGGAAGTGGTGACACGGCGGACGCCTCGTTCTCCATCACCGAATCTGCGGTCTCCGAGAGCGATACTGACGCGAACGTGACCGGTTCCGATACCGATCTCGTCTTCCAGGGTCAGGTTATCTACTCGGATGCGTTCCAGCCTAACGAGACCGTCCAGCTTCGGCGGAACACCAGCAGTGGTTCCGACTTCGTTCGAGAGCTGACGGCCGACGCCGACGGCGAAGTGAGCTTCGACACCTCGGACCTCGGATCGGGAGACTACTTCCTCCGTGGCAGCTCGACGGGAGACGCCTCCCTCTTCGAGGTCGCAGTCCAGACGACGAGCGTCTCGGCTGCTGACTCGTCCGTCGCTGACACCGGCGACACTGAAACCACGTTCGACGTTACGTCAAACCGTGGTGGCGACTTCGCCTACCACGTCAGTGCGGAGAACCTCACGGTCTCGGAGGTCGCGACCATCTTCGACGCCGGCACGGCAGTCGACACTGACAGCGACTCCGCCAACGACACGGTGAAGATCACGGGCGTTTCCGACGGTAGCTCGCTGAACGCTAACTTCAGCGGTGTCGATGCCGGTGACTACACGTTCACCTTCGACGTTGTCGACTCCACGGCCAAGGACACTGCCGACATCACGGTCCAGTCCGTTGGCGAGGGCGAGGCCGCCTTCGTTAACGACACCGTCGTTGAGCAGCGCGGTGACGTCGCTGAGATTACGGTTGAGCTGACCGAGGCCGCAGCGGGTGGCAGTGGAACGCTCATCATCGGTGATGAAGAGGACATCGGCTACCAGGCCAACGTCTCCTTCACCGACGGTAACGGTGACGGCAAGGTCACGCTCAAGTTCAACAGTTACGCTGCCACGAATGGCGTTAACGCGCCGCTCGTGACGGCTGCAGCTGATGACGACTCGGTCGACAATGTCGGTCAGACCGGAGTTAGTAACCTGCTGGACGCGGGCGACTACGACCTCCGCGTCAGCACCGGCGGTAACAGCACGACCGCAAACAACCCGCAGTCGCTGAGCGTCCTCGTTCTCGAGGAGCGCTCGACGAACAGCGTCAAGCTGTGGACCGCGTCCGACAGCAACGCTGACGCTCTGGAAAGCGCCGCCGACGTGACTGCCGCCGTCGAGGCTGGCACGGTCACGCAAGCGGAGACGGTCGCCACGGGCGACGTCGTCGTCCACCAGTTCTCGGCCAGCGGGCTCGAGGGCATCCTCGCCGCGCAGGACAAGGATACGACGACGGCTGCCTTCGAGGCAGCACTCAACAACGGAGACCTGACCGCCACCCTCAACCAGACTGAGGAGTCCACGGTCGCGAACCAGGACCCCAACAGTCAGGTCCTCGACTCTGACGATGTGGACGCGGTCTACAAGTCCGGTGACACGTACTTCGTCGTCACCGACACGAGCAACTTCGACGAAGTTGACTCGTTCAAGAGCGGACAGGTGTACAACGTGTCCCTCGCAGTCAACAACTCGGTCCTCCTGGGCGACGATACCGCCGAGGACCAGACCGTTGTTGACCAGTTCGAGGTTGCTGACCGCTCGGCCTCCTTCGACAGCACGCCTGTCGAAGTCCAGGCCAGCAGCAACCAGAGTATCTCGGGGACGACTACGGTCGCACCCGGCACGGAGCTGACGGTTCGCGTTCAGTCGACCGGCGACACGCAGCCGCGCTTCGTGAAGAGCCAGACCGTGACCGTGCAGGCTGACGGCTCCTTCATGGCCACCTTCGACTTCAGCGCGCAGAGCGCTGGCGACACGTTCACGGCCTCCGTCCGCAACGGTGTCCCGACGACCTCGGCCGACGGTGAGGTCGTGAAGGCCGCGACGCCGACGCCGACTGAGACGGCCACGCCGACGGAAACGGCAACGCCGACTGAGACGGCAACCGCAACGGAGACCACGACGACCACGACGACCACGACGACGGAAGCGCCGATGACGACGGAAGAGCCGACGACGACGACCTCGTCGAGCTCCACGCCTGGCTTCGGCGCCATCCTGGCGCTGGTCGCCATGCTCGCCGCCGCGCTCCTCGCGACGCGTCGTGACAACTAACGATTCGGACTAACCACTGACCCTCACGGGTCAGCTCTTTGCCGTTTTCTTTATTGCACTCATACCGAATAGCGTCTTCTACTCTGAAACCTACCAGCTCGAGAACCTCAAATAGCCGTTCAATATTAGGGTATCTTCCCAATTATAAGCGAATTGGATACTGAAGGACGCACTGCCGAAGTCATCAAGTGTCAAACGTTAACACATCAAGTTGCCATAAAGCATATATAATATCTGATTATCGTTAACACCGTACCCCTACCCATGGTGGCAGTGTCGAGTACCCACAGTTGAGCCCGACCGTTGGTTGCTGTCGACTCAGTTGGCGACGATGCCGTGCGCGTCTCGAAGGCTGTACGAAAGAAACTGCTGCCGATTGAAAGCTAACACAACTATGATGGACAAAACAAACTATCGCAGCAAGGGACGCGCGCTGTTCCTTGCAGCGGTTATGATTGTGTCGGTGTTCGCGGTTCCCGCCGCATTCGCAGGTTCGGCGGCCGCTGCTACCGGCACGAGCAACGTTACCCTCAGCAATCCTGCTGATGGAACGGTTGACGATGAGAGTACAGTAGTTCACGATAGCCTCAATTTCACTGTTGAGAACCTGAATAATAATAATAGTGGCCAAACAGTCACATTCACCGTTGATCTGGATAACGGTGGTCAAATTAAGTCGTTCAGCGGCGTGTCGAGCAACATCAGTACATCGAACCAGAACGTTCAGAACGGAACGATTACGTTCACAGCCTCACCCAGCTCGGCCAACAAGACGGCCTACTTCAATCTGAGCGACGTTGAGATCGCCTATCCGGATGTTCCTTCCGACCAGAAAACTAATATCAATGTCACTGTGGACGACTCTGGTGGTACTGACATTGAGTCCACGCTGGCAACGTTGACTATCGTGAATCAAGATAACGATGCCACCGGTGGATCGGCCAGCAGCCCCGTTCTCGTCTTCCAGGGCCAGCAGGTCTTCTCCGATGATAGTAATATCACCGGCGGCGAAACACTCCAAATCCGTCGGGTGACGGATACTGGCAGTTCCTTCGTTCGTGAAGTCGACGCAACGAGCGATGGCTACATCACCATTGATACGTCCAACCTGCAGGGAGGATCGAACTACTTCCTCCGTGATTCCCAGGGCAACGAATTCTCGTACTTCGAGGTCGCAGTCCAGACCACGAGCGTCACGCCCGCTGACTCGTCCGTCGCAGATACCGGTGACGATGCGACGACGACCTTCGACGTGACCTCGAACCGCGGTGGCACGTTCACCTACTACGTCAGCGCCGAGAACCTCTCGGCCTCCACGCTGGAGGACATCTTCTCGGGTGCGGGCGCAACCGCAGTCGACACTGGCGACGCCGACAGTGAGAACGACTCCGTCGCTATCGAAGCCGCTGATGGCGACTCGCTGTCCGCCAACTTCACCGGCGTCGAGTCCGGTGACTACTCGCTCACCTTCGACGTTGCTGACACGACCGCTCAGGACACTGCCGACGTGAGCGTCACGGCAATCGGCGAGGGCGAGGCCGCCTTCGTCAACGACACGGTCGTCGAACAGCGCGGTGACGTTGCGGAGATCACGATCGAGCTGACCGAAGCCGCTGCCGGCACGTCCGGTACGCTCATCATCGGTGACGAGGAGGACATCGGCTACCAGGCCAACGTCTCCTTCACCGACGACGGCGACGGAACGGTCACGCTCGAGTTCAACACCCTGGCCGCCACGGACAGCGTTGACGCGCCCCTCGTGACGGCTTCCTCTGATGGCGACTCGGTCACCAACGTTGGCCAGACCGGCGTCAGCGACCTGCTGGACGCGGGCGACTACGACCTCCGCGTCAGCACGAGCACGTCCAACGCAACGACCGCTAGCCAGCCGCAGTCGCTGAGCGTCCTCGTGCTCGAGGAGCGCTCGACGAACAGCGTCAAGCTGTGGACCGCGTCCGACAGCAACGCTGACGCTCTGGAAAGCGCCGCCGACGTGACTGCCGCCGTCGAGGCTGGCACGGTCACGCAAGCGGAGACGGTCGCCACGGGCGACGTCGTCGTCCACCAGTTCTCGGCCAGCGGGCTCGAGGGCATCCTCGCCGCGCAGAACAAGGACACGACGACGGCCGCGTTCAACGCCGCACTGTCCAACGGCAACCTGACCGCGATGCTCAACCAGACCGAGGCGTCCACGCAGGCGAACCAGGACCCGAACGGTCTGGTCGTCAACTCGGTCAGCGCCGTGTACAAGTCCGGTGACACGTACTTCGTCGTCACGGACTCGACCACCTTCGCAAACAACCTCGAATCCTTCAAGAGCGGACAGGTGTACAACGTGTCTCTCGCAGTCAACAACTCGGTCCTCCTCAACGGCGACGACGTTGCGGATCAGACCGTTGTTGACCAGTTCGAGGTTGCCGACCGCTCGGCCTCCTTCGACAGCACGCCTGTCGAAGTCCAGGCCAGCAGCAACCAGAGTATCTCGGGGACGACTACGGTCGCACCCGGCACGGAGCTGACGGTTCGCGTTCAGTCGACCGGCGACACGCAGCCGCGCTTCGTGAAGAGCCAGACCGTGACCGTGCAGGCTGACGGCTCCTTCATGGCCACCTTCGACTTCAGCGCGCAGAGCGCTGGCGACACGTTCACGGCCTCCGTCCGCAACGGCGTCCCGACGACCTCGGCCGACGGTGAGGTCGTGACGGCCGCGACGCCGACGCCGACTGAGACGGCGACGCCGACGGAAACGGCGACGCCGACTGAGACGGCCACGCCGACGGAGACGACGACCACGACGACGACCACGACGGCGCCGCCGGAGACGACGGAAGCAATGGAGACCACGACCGCGGCTGAGACGCCCGGCTTCGGCGCCATCCTGGCGCTGGTCGCCATGCTCGCCGCCGCGCTCCTCGCGACGCGTCGTGACTAACGACTCGGACTAACTACTGACCCTCGCAGGTCAGCTCCTTGACGATCCCTTTATTGCATTCATACCGCCAGCGGCAGGACCGAGAAGCTCTGATAGCACTGCGGAGGCCGTTAACCGTCCTGAAACGAAACCCGAGAGCTGTGGACTGTTACTGAAACACGCCGGGAAACTGCACAAAGTATTTAGTAAATACATTCGACGTTGAAACTGTACCCCTACCCATGGTATTAGTAGCGACTACTCACGGGCAACCAGTCTCGTTCGGTCGCAGGAATTACTGATACCACTTAGACAACAAACTACACATGTCAGAGAAAGAAAACTATCGCTCCAAGGGACGTGCCGTGTTCCTGGCAGCGATCATGGTTTTATCGGTATTCGCGGTTCCCATTTCGTTTGCGGGAAGCGCGGCTGCGGTCACAAACGAATCGGCTGAGAGCATCGACAAGGCGAACAGTCCGGTCAATCAGACCGTCTCGTTCACTGCAGTAAACGGAACTGATTACAACGGGGCTGGCTCTGCTGATGCGAACATTACGTTTGCACCTGATGCGGGGCTATCCTTCATAGATATAAATAACACGAACGCTAACACAACCGGAGTTAGCGCCGTGGTCGAGAGTGGCGGTAACGTGACGGTCACGATCAACGAGTCCAAAGTCAAGGGGACGTCAGCTATCAGCGTCACTCTTGGAGTCAACGTTGACGCGTCGAGCGCCAACGTCACGGACAACGCTCAATACGAACTATACTCTGACGGCGGGAGTACGGGGAGCTCGACCAGTTCGACGGTTTCGTTCGCTATCACGAACTCTAACAACCCGACCTTCACGTCAACTGGCCAACCCCAGAGTGTTAGCGTCGGCGATTCCCAACAGCAAATACAGAACGTCTCGGTCGACCTCCAATCTGAGGGCCAAGACGGGGTCTCAGTATCGTTCAACGTGTCAAACCTGTCGGCAAATAACGTTACGACGAGCAACCTCGGTGTTAGCATCTCGGACGGTGACATCACAGGAGGGAAGGTCAACAGCACCAGCATCGGCCCCAATAATCAGATAGTGACAGTCACTGTCGACGGGGACTCTGGAGTGAACTCCTTCAGGATCGAGCAGCTGACGCTCACTGGCCTGAATACGTCCGAAGCAGACGCTCCCGTTAGCGGGCTCACCTACCCGGTTGGCTTTACGACCAGTACTAATGACGGGTCTACCGGTCAGTTCGGTATCCGAACGTCGGCCGACAAGATGGCGAGCAGCGACTCCTCGAGTCCGACGCTCGTCTACCAGGGCCAGACCGTCCGCGCGAGCGGCTACGAGGCGAACTCCGACGTGACTCTTCGTCGGGAAACGGACAGTGGCACCGAGTTCGTCCGGCAGGTGACGACCGACAGCAACGGTGACGTCATCATCGACACGTCCGATCTTCAGTCTGCGGACTACGTCGTCCGCGGCCAGGATAGCAACGGCAACACGGTCAACCGGTACTTCGAACTCACCGTCCAGACGGTGGACGTCTCCGCGACGTCGACCTCGGTCGACAACGACGGCAGCGGTGCATTCACCGACGTGACCGTCTCGTCGAACCGCGGCGGGACGTTCACGCACGTCGTTACCGCGGAGAACCTGACGGTCTCCGAGCTCGAGCAGATCACCGGCGGCGTCGCCTACGACAGTGACGGCGACGGCACGGACGACGCCGTCACGGTCGTCGCGGGCGACGGCGACTCCTTCGAAGCGAACTTCACCGGCATCGAGCCCGGTGACTACACGCTGACCTTCGACGTGCAGGACACGACGGCACAGGACTCCGTCGACTTCACGGTCAGCGCGGTGGGCGAGGGTGAAGCCGCCTTCGTCAACGACACCACCGTCGAGGACCGCGGTGACGTCGCGGAGATTCAGATCGAGCTGACCGAGGCCGCAGCGGGCGGCGACGGCACGCTCATCATCGGCGACGAGGAGGACATCGGCTACCAGGCCAACGTCTCCTTCACCGACAAGAACGGCGACGGGATGGTCACCCTCAAGTTCAACAGCTACCTGGCCGGCGAGGGTTCGTCCATGGTCGTGACCTCGGAGGAGGACACGGTCAACAGCGTCGACGAGTCCGGTAGCGTCACCGACCTGCTCGACGCGGGCGACTACGACCTCCGCGTCAGCACGGGCGACGCGGCCGCGGCCGCCGACAACCCGCAGGCCCTGAGTGTGCTCGTTCTCGACGAGCGCTCGACCGAAAGCGTCGACCTGTGGACCGCATCCACCGCGACGGTTGACGGCCTCTCCAACGTCGACGACGTGACCGCCGCCGTCGCGGACGGGTCCATCACGAAGACGGACACGGTCGCGAAGGGCGACGCCATCGTCCACGAGTTCACCGCCAGCGGCATCGAGGGCGTCCTCGCTGCCCAGGACCAGGACACGACGACGGCCGCGTTCAAGGCCGCGCTCGACGACGGAAACCTGACGGTCACGCTGAATCAGACCGAGGCGTCCACGCAGGCGAATCAGGATCCGAAGTCGACCACCGTGGCCGCTGAGGACGTCGACGCGGTCTTCCAGTCCGGTGACACCTACTACGTGGTTACCAGGACCGGCAACTTCGAGAACGTCGACTTCGCTGCCGAGGAAGTGTACAACGTCTCCATCGCGGTGACGGACCAGAAGCTCCTCGACGGCGACACGGCCGACGACCAGACGGTCGTCGACCAGTTCGAGGTCGCGGAGCGGTCGGCGTCCTTCGACACGACGCCCGTCGAAGCCGAAGCGTCCAGCGAGTCGACCATCACCGGGACGACAACGGTCGCACCCGGCACGGAGCTGACGGTCCGCGTCCAGTCCAGCGGCGACACGACGCCGCGCTTCGTGAAGAGCCAGACGGTGACCGTGCAGGAAGACGGCACCTGGACGGCCACCTTCGACTTCAGCGCGCAGAGCGCCGGCGACACGTTCACGGCCTCCATCCGGAACGGCGTCCCGACGACGACCGCCGACGGCAAGATCGTCAAGGTCATAACGCCGACTGAGACGGCAACGCCGACGGAAACGGCGACGCCGACTGAGACGGCCACGCCGACGGAGACCACGACGACGACCACGACGACAACGACGACGGAAGCGCCGGCGACGACGGAAGCAATGGAGACCACGACCGCGGCTGAGACGCCCGGATTCGGCGCCATCCTGGCGCTGGTCGCCATGCTCGCCGCCGCGCTCCTCGCGACGCGTCGTGACGACTAACGATTCGGACTAACCACTGACCCTCGCGGGTCAGCCGCTTGGCGCTTTTTTATTGCACTCATCCCGCGTAGCGTTGCTGTAAACGACAGATCGTTCTCCGGGAGACAGATCGACGATGAATAGGTGCTCAAAGGATCGGTGAGATGATAGAAAGGACTTCTCTTGGACACGGATTGCGGCCTGGTGTCCGCTATATCGGATCTCAAACTCGGCTTGCGGAACGTCTCAGTAGGAACGGACCTTGACGTCGGGGATCTGTGAGAAGTCGTGGGGATTCCCTGTGATGACGGGTTCATTGTGCCGGATCGCCGTCGCGCCGATGACGACGTCCCCCTCTCCAACGCGGCCACCGGTTCGACGTAGCTGGCCGTCGATCCGCCCGGCCTGCTTCGCGATCTCCTCGGTCACCTCGACGGTCGGGCGTGCTTCCAACACGGACTGGATTTTGGATACCTCCGCGGATGGTGTCTCGGTGTAGCCGACGCCAACGTAGAGTTCGTACACGACTTGCGCCGGGATCCGCTGGGGTTGACTGTTGGACTCTATTGCCGTCGCCATCGCCACCGCGTCCTCGTCGGTGTTCATCAGGTCGATGAGGAACGAGGTGTCAAGAATCATCGTCTCGTTCCTCGAACCGCGCGACAACCTCGTCGATGTCCTCGCGAGCGTCGGCGTCGATGTCCTCGACGACGCGCCGGAAGTCGTCTGCCTCCTCGTCGGAGAGGATTCCCGTCAGTTCGAGCAGGGACGCGCCGCCGGTGAGCCGGTCGATTGCCTCGGAGAAGGTTTCGTCCGGCCGTTTCTTGCTCTTGATGCGCTCATAAACGTCCTCGTCGAGCCGGACGTTCTTCGAACTCATATGTATACGTTGTATACATTCGAACATGAAGCTTCCGGCGACTGCTTGTAACGGCGGATGCGATCGATCACGTCGACCCTCACCTCGGAGCAACCACTTACTCCACTGGTTCAGCTCATAGAGGTCGACAGCGTGTTCATGGATTTTGCCCCGTTAAGCCGGCAATAGACGAGCCGGAAGACTCCACCAGAACAGTCATCGAGGAACTCTCCCCGGAGAGGCACGGCGTCCCCTGCTCCATCTCACCACTCGCCGGCAGGCTGAGCACGAAGAGGTTTACGTGGCCATCGAACGCGAATAGGAATCGTCTCATGGAACAGTCGTCGAGGTTAGTGGCACCGAGTTCAACGTTAAAGAGCGGATTTCAATTGCATATTCGGCCTGTTTCTCCGGGAATCCCACAGAACCAGCTTTATCGGGCTTCTCTCCCAGTATCCGACAATGCCTCTGTTGCAGTTCGACACGACCCTGGAGCTCCCGCCAGCGCAGAAGACCGAGTTCGCGGACACCGTCCGCGAGCTGTACAGCGAGGTCATGCAAACTGGAACGAGCCACGCCGCGGTCGTGATTCGCGAGCGGTCGAACGCGGAGCTTTCCCTCGGACGGGAAACCGACGACGACCGACTCCTGTTTCTCGACGCTGACATCCGGGAGGGCCGGTCGGCGGACCGAAAGCGGAAATTCGCCCGTGCGGTCATGGATCTCGCGGCCGACGAGTTCGACGTGCCGACGCCGAACATGAAGGTCGTCTTCACGGAACACGAGGGGCCCTCGATGATGGGCTACGACCGGGTGGGTTCCGAATGGAGTCCCGACGAGGGCGACGCGGGTGACAAGGCATAATCCGGCCACCGGCACGTCGTCGGTGACGCCCGGCGCCGGTCGCTCGTGCGTCGCGATTACGGCTAACGACAAGGGCTTTATTTACTGACCACCGATCCACAGCCATGCTCGGTGTCGTCGCCCAGTTACAACCCGCGTCGACGCCCGACACGATCCAGTTCGCGTGGGTCGTCGCCCTCCTCTTCCTGACGGCAACGCTGCTGACCAGGCGCGGCCACGAGAGCGGCCGGACCCTCGCCGCGATCACGTGGGCGATCTTCGGCGTCTTCTGGTTCTCACTCGTCCCGTACTTCGCGTTCGATGCCCAGAGTTGGATCGAAGCCATCCTCGCGCTAGTCGCGCTGCCCGCGTGTACGTACGCCGGCTACCTCCTGTATTCCGGCCGCGACACGCTATTCCTGCTCACCCGGGCAGTGATGTTTATGCTGCTCATCTACCTCCCGTTCACGGCCATCCCCGCGATGACCGTTGCCGGCGTAACGATCCCGGAACCCAGGAGAGTGCTGATCGAACTCGTCGCGAGCCAGACCCTCTGGGCTATCAACCTCCTGGGCTACACGCCGACGCTAATCGAGAGTCCCGCGGGCTACCAGGCGACCTTCGAGTGGCTGCTCCCGGGCGGCGACCGTCGCATCCTCGTCCACACCGTCCTCGCCTGCACGGGCATCGGGAGCATGGCCATCTTCGGCGGGCTCATCTCGGCGGTAAAGGCTCCCCTGGTGCGGAAAGTCCGCGCGCTCGGCGTCGCCGTCCCGATAATCTACGTCCTCAACATCGCCCGGACGACGTTCATCAACATTGCCTACGGCAAGCAGCTGATGCACTGGTACCCCGACGTCGTGCTGTTCCTCTTCGGCGCGGAGAACCCCTACCGCGTCTCCTTCCTCATCTCCGATCGCATCATCAGCCAGCTGCTCGCGGTCGTCGCCCTGGTCGGCATCACGTACCTCGTTGCTCGCGAGCTCCCCGAGCTCGTCATCGTACTCGAGGACGTGCTATACGTCCTCACGGGCGAGGAGCACGACCTGCTAGAGTCGATGGATCTCCCGCGCGAGCCGGTCGAGCGCGCCGACCCGACCGGCACGCGACTGTAGCGGGGAGAAAAGAGCGGTTTTGGCGTTGTTTTTTCAGACGAGTTCCTCGGGAGCACCCGCCAGCCCCTCCAGCGCGTCGGCTTCGACGTGATGCAGGTCACCAGGGATGATCAGCATGTGCAGCGGTGCGCCGAAGTCCCGGGTTGTCAGCGCGGAGAGGCGGTCAGCCTCGACGACGACCTCCGGGCTCCCGGCGCGCGCGACGGCGACGGCGAGGACGTCGTCCCAGCCCTCGGCGAGCATTTCGGCGGCGTAGTCGGCGCTCATGTACTCCTCGTGGTCCGCGTCGCGGCGCCCGCGGGGCCCGGAGCCGACCTTGATGTCGAGGTAGACGAGCGTGTGGAGCCCGCGCTCGCGGTTCGCCTCGATGGTCTCGATGACGCTGTCCGGGACCCCCTCCGCACCGTGCGCGTAGGGGAACGGCAGCGTCGCGGCCTTCCCGAACCGGTAGTTCTGGAGCCCAGTGAGACTCGAGGCGGCGGACTGGGCGGTGACGCCGTGGATCACGCGCGTGTCGATGCCGCGCTCCTCGGCGCGGAGGCGCAGGTCCGTGTGCGTCGTCGAGATCATCGTATCGCCGGCGGTGAGGAAGGCGACGTCCGCGTCCGCGCTCTCGGCGGCGTCGAGGATCGGCTCCGGGTCCTGTTCGACGCCCTCGCGCGGGCGAACCTCGATCTCGACGTCGTGATACGCTTCGAGGTCCGCGACGTCGGCGCCGACGAGCCGGCTCGTGTAGAACTCCGCGAAGACGCGGTCCGCGTCTCTGAGGGCGGCCTGGCCCTCGACGGTGATGGACCGCTCGTCGTAGAGGCCGAGTCCAATGAAGGTGAGCATACTCCGTTTTGCGGTGTTCGTGGCCTTATGGATGTTGCAAGGCTAAAACCCCGCCCTTCAGGGCGGGGATACACCCGCCAACCCCTCTCTTAACCACGTTCGATGGCACTACTGGATATTCCACGCCCAGTCGGTAGTATTACGATTCAATCTTCCATAACTGGTTATGTACACAGTCCGATGCTGGAGACAACCCGCACCTATCGAGCGAAAGTCGTCAACCACCAGCAGGTGAGTGACGACCTCGACCAGTGCGGGTTCTCCGCGTCGAAACTGTGGAACGTCGCCCGATACTACACGCAAGGCCGGTGGGATGAAGACGGGGAAATCCCCGACGACGGCGAACTCAAATCCGAACTCAAGGAACACGAACGATACAGTGACCTACATTCTCAGTCAAGTCAGCGAGTTCTCGAAGAGCTTGCTGAGTCGTTCACCAGTTGGTACAAAGCACGCCAACGCGGAGACGAGGACGCCAACCCACCTGGCTACCGCAAACACGGCGACAACCACCCACGCTCCACTGTCACGTGGAAGCAGAAAGGCATCAAGCACGACGAAAAGCACAACCAACTCCGTCTGAGTAAGGGGTTCAACCTGAAGAACCACCGCTCAGACTTCATCCTCTGTGAGTACGAGACACGCCCGGACGTGACCGTGGAGAACATCCAGCAGGTGCGAGCCGTCTGGAACGGCGACCGCTGGGAACTCCACCTCGTCTGCAAAGTCGAAATTCCCGTCGAGGACGCTCCCGGCGACAACACGGCGGGTATCGACCTCGGCATCAAGAACTACGTCGCCATCGCCTACGACGATGGGGACGCCGAGTTGTATCCGGGGAGCGTACTCAAGCAAGACAAGCACTACTTCACCCGCGACGAGTACGACACTGAAGGCGAGAACGGCCCGTCACGCCGTGCGCTTCGTGCCCGTCAGAAGTTGTCCCGGCGGAAAGACCACTTCTTGCACGCCCTCGCCAAGCACGTCGTAGAGCAGTGCATTGACCACGAAGTCGGTCGCATCGCTGTTGGCGACTTGAGCGAGATCCGTGAAGACGAGAACGGAGACTCACGGAACTGGGGCAAGCGTGGGAATAAGAAACTCCACGGCTGGGAGTTCGACCGCTTCACACGCTTGCTCGAATACAAGGCCGAGGAACACGGCATCCTCGTAGACCGCAAGAGCGAGCGCGACACGAGCAAGACGTGTTCGTGTTGTGGCCGGAAGCGTGACGCGAATCGTGTGGAGCGTGGATTGTACGTCTGCGAGTCGTGTGGTGCGACGATGAACGCAGACGTGAATGGTGCGGTGAACATTCGGAGAAAGATAACTCAGAGTCCTCCAACAGAGGATATGAGTAACGGTCGTTTGGCACGGCCAGTAGCCAACCTGTTCAATCAAACCTCTGGGTCGTTCCACCCGAGGGAACAGGTGGGTTGCGAACCGTAATATCCCACCGCTCGGGAATCCTCGCCCTTCAGGGCGGGGAGGATGTCAAAAGGCGTGATGTGGGGCTGGTCGGTCCGATCGTTGAATTGACCAGGATTCCCGTTTTAAGTGGCTTCTTGATTCTCGGAGCTTGTGACACCACTCAGCATGCCCAGAAAGCCCCAGCCGCTGAGCGGTCGCGCTGCTCGCTGCGCTCCTCACCCGGCTCACTCGCTCCCTCCGGTCGCTCCTTCGCCGGGATTGCGGTGCTAGCGTCTCAGGGCGTCCCGCTCAGCGGCTGCCCCTTTCAGTCCCACCCGGGAGTGGTGTCCGGGCGTCGCCAGCGGCGGCTGAGTCACCGTCGTCGTTCGCCGGTTGTCCGGCGTGCGGTGCGGGGCGGCTGGCGCGCGCGAGCAACGCATGCGAGGGAGGCCGGTGGCGCGCCGCGGCGGTGTCTCCGTGAGCAGCGAGAGACCGCAGGTCTCTCGGGCAGCCGGCGTGCGACGCGCGCCGGCGACGAAGCGAACGGAGGGACGGATGTCGCAGCCCGGCAGCCCGCTACTGCAGGCAGCCCGGAACGTCTTCCGAGGCGGGGCCGGCGCGCCCCGGCCGGGCTGGGAGGGCCGAGGCATGCGGTTGCTGTGCAGTTGCGGCGCGGTGCTGTCCTGGCGGACTGAAAGGGCGATGGCCGGTCGCGCCGGAGGGGAGTCGCTG
>JBDGPU010000172.1:0-22689 GCA_042219525.1 Halopenitus sp. | reverse complement strand
GAGCAGCGCGACCGCTCAGCGGCTGGGGCTTTCTGGGCATGCTGAGTGGTGTCGCCAACGACGACTACCAACCAAACCACGGAGAAAGCGACCGCTTCAGCGGCTGGGGCTTTCTGGATATGCTGAGTGGTGTCGTTAGTGACGATAGCCGAACAAACCAAGCAGTAAGCGACCACATCAGTAGCTGGAGCTTTCTGGGCATGCCGAGTGGTGTCGCCAGCGACGCTGTCCGTGCAACCGAAGAAAAGTGGACAACCCCCAACGAGATCCACACCTAACAGCCGCTACATTTGCAGCCGTCGCCGTGATGACCGCCGTCGTGGGTGTGCGTGTGCTCGTGCCCGTGGTGGCCGTCGCTCTCGTTCATCCCGCCGTGCCCGCCGCAGTGACACGCTCCACCCTTCCGGCAGATAGAGACGTCGTCGCCGGACTGGCTGGCCCGGGGAACGATGACGTAGCCGTCGTCTCGCTCGACCACGGTGACGTCGACGACGAAGTCCACGGTTTGCCCACCCTCGACGCGGAACTCGTCTTTGACCTTCAGGCGGTCACGCGGGAGTTCGACGTCGACCTGGCTCCCGTCTTCCAGGGTGGCGTTCACCGCGCTCACGTGGACGAAGGCTTTCTTGTAGGTTCCGTTCTGGACGGTGAGGTTGCTGAGCAGCGTCGCGTTCGGGCCCCGGAGTTCGGTGAGATCGACCGTGCGGTTGTCGACGTCGGTGACGACCCAGCGGTCGCGGTGTCGATGGCGGTGGTCGCCGTGGTCGTGGTCGCGGCGGCTCCAGTTACCGTCGGCTCGCTTGAGCCCGACCTTCGTGATGGTGACGTTCAGATGCCTGAAGTCGTCGATGGCGTTCTCCTCGTCGGAGAGGTACAGCGAGACGGTCCCGGTGTCGGCGTCGTCCGCGAACGGCGCCGCGCCGGCGCAGCCGGCGAGCAGGACCAGCAGGAGCACCGCGAGCGTCGGGACTCGTCGGGGCATGTCCGAGCCAACCCAGGCGACTCAAAAAGTGGTGGTGGCCGGACGATACGGAGCGACGGAGCCGCATCGCTGGTCGAGGTGAGTTCGCTGAGAAATGTGCACCGGCCGAGATTTGAACTCGGGTTGCGACCATGGCAAGGTCGCGTGATACCACTACACTACCGGTGCGCTCTCGTTGCATTACTTCGTAACCGCCGATTCAGATTTAAGTGTTCCGTTCTGCCCGGCAGCCGCCGGCGGACTCCGCCGGCGGACGGGGTTTCTAGCCATTGTCGGAGGGCTATTCTTCGGAGGGCTATTCTTCGGAGGGCTATTCTATAGTAGATAGCGTGCGCTCACGCGTGGGAGATGGGGGCAGAGGTTCCGGTTGGGCCGGCAGATCGCCGACGCAGCCGACGCTGACCGATCGACGTCGACGGCGCTGGCCCCAAACGCGCGGATCGAACGTGGCGCGTGGGACCGGTCCACGAACGCCGGAAATGGCCATTAGGGGCCGTGTGAACGCTCCACAGGGCAAAACACCGACCGCTATCCTTTTACCCGATGGCCTGGAATCTAATGATAGTCTAGCGACGAGGCGACCCATGGACGGCTTCACACTGTGTGTCCCGTCCTCGCTCGTCCGAGAAGCCGAGGACAAACGCGAGGCAACTCGCAAGCTCGGTTACGTGGCCCGTGCGGCCGCGGTCTTTCGGGCGAGCCGGCTCGTCGTCTTCCCCGACAGGGAAGGCGAACGCCGATGGAGCGGCGAGTTCGTTCGGACCGTACTCAGATACGCCGCGACGCCGCCGGACCTCCGGAAGGAGCTCTGGGGCGAACGCGACGAGCTGGAGTACGCCGGCGTGCTTCCCCCGCTCCGCGTCTCGTGGCAGACCGGCTCGACCCCAACCGGGGACGAGTCGTCAACACAGGGACTCGTGACCGAGGTCGGACCTGAAGGCCGCGTCCGGGTCAATTCCCCACTCGGGGAACACCCGATCTCCCTCCTCGTGCCCTCCGACGTGGAGGTCGAGGAAGGGGAGCGCGTCACCATCAGGATCTCTTCGAGAGAACCGGTCCGCGCCCGCATCACCGGGAAGCCGGAGGACGGTTTCCAGGTCGTGGGAGCGGACCTATCGGAAGCGCTCGCGCAAAGCGAGCTGGCTATCGCGACGTCGCGACACGGGGAGGATCTCTCCGTCTCGCGACTCGGCGAGCTCGCCACCGACGCACACGAGCGCGACGGCTTGGCCGTCGCGTTCGGTGCGCCGGAACGAGGGCTTCCGGCCATGTTCGGGCTGTCGCCCGACGACGTTCGGGCCGCCAACGGCGGCCCAGTCGAACCCGATCCGGGGTTCGACCTCTGGCTGAACACGATCCCGCGGCAGGGGACCGAAGTGGTGCGAACGGAGGAAGCGATGTTCGCCTCACTCAGCCCCCTCACACTCACGGAGTAAACACATGCCACAACCAAGCCGACCACGAAAAGGCTCGCTGGGCTACGGACCGCGCGTCCGCGCCGAAAGCGAAGTGCCTCGCATCCGCTCGTGGCCTGACGACGAAGGCGCACCTGCGCTACAGGGTTTCGCTGGCTACAAAGCCGGCATGACCCACGTTGTCATGGTCAACGACGAGGCCGACTCGCCGCGCGAGGGGATGGAAGAGTCCGTCCCCGTCACGGTGGTGGAGACGCCGCCGATGTACGCGGTCGCCCTGCGCGCCTACGAAGACACGCCGTACGGACAGAAGCCGGTCACCGAGATCTGGACGCACGAGTTCCACGACGAACTCGACCGCGCCCTCGACCTGCCGGCGGAAAGCACGTTCGAACAGGACGCCGAGGAACTCCAGGACCTCCTGGACGACGGCAAGGTCGACGACGTTCGCGTCATCACCCACACCGTCCCCTCGGAGCTCCAGAACGTTCCGAAGAAAGAGCCCGACGTCATGGAGACGCGCGTTGGCGGCGGTTCCATCGAGGAACGCGCCGAGTTCGCGCTCGACCTCGTCGACGAAGGCGGCGCCCACGAGTTCGGCGACGTCTTCCGAGCCGGCGAGTACACCGACGTCTCAGGTATCACGAAAGGAAAGGGAACCCAGGGCCCCGTCAAGCGATGGGGCGTCCAGAAGCGAAAGGGCAAGCACGCCCGTCAGGGTTGGCGGCGCCGGATCGGTAACCTCGGCCCGTGGAACCCCTCGCGTGTGCGCTCGACCGTCCCGCAGCAGGGACAGACTGGGTACCACCAGCGCACCGAGCTCAACAAGCGCCTCATCGACTTCGGCGAAGGCGACGACGCCTCCGTCGACGGCGGCTTCGTCAACTACGGCGAAGTCGACGGGTCGTACGCGCTCATCAAGGGCTCGCTGCCCGGTCCGGACCAGCGCCTTCTGCGCTTCCGTCCGGCCGTCCGACCGAAAGACCAGCCGCGCCTCGACCCCGAGGTCCGGTACGTTTCGACCGAATCCAACCAGGGATAACTCATGAAGGCAACAGTACGTAACCTGGACGGCGAAGCTGACGGCAGCCTCGAGCTGCCCGACGTCTTCGACACCGCGTTCCGACCGGATCTCATCCAGCGCGCTGTCACCGTCGCCCAGGCAAACCGGAAGCAGGCTTACGGCGCGGACGAGTTCGCCGGACTGCGCACCCCGGCCGAGTCACCAGGCTCGGGCCGCGGCATGGCGCACATCCCGAGCGAGAACGGCCAGGCCCGCCGCGTGCCGAGCGTGGTCTCGGGTCGCCGTGCGCACCCGCCGAAAGCCGAGAAGGATCGCACGAAGCAGCTGAACGACAAGGAGCGCCAGCTCGCCATCCGGTCGGCCATCGCGGCCACCACGGATGCCGAGGTCGTCTCGGACCGCGGTCACGAGTTCGACGACGACGCGGAGCTCCCCGTCGTGGTCTCGGACGACTTCGAGGACCTGGTGAAGACCCAGGAGGTCGTCGCCTTCCTCGAAGCCGCCGGGCTCCACGCGGACGTCGAGCGCGCCGACGAGGGGCGCTCCGTTCGCGCCGGTCAGGGGAAGGCCCGTGGCCGGAAGTACAGCCAGCCGAAGTCCGTCCTCTTCGTCACCAGCGAGGAGCCGTCCCGCGCCGCCCGCAATCTCGCGGGCGCCGACGTCGCGACGGCCGACGAGGTCAACGCGGAAGACCTCGCGCCCGGCGCGCAGCCCGGACGCCTCACCGTCTGGACGGAGAGCGCCGTCGAGGAGGTGGCCGACCGATGAGCGGTATCATCGAACACCCCCTCGTCACGGAGAAGGCCATGAACGAGATGGACTTCAAAAACAAGCTCCAGTTCCTCGTCGACGTCGACGCGTCGAAGACGGAGGTTCGTGACGCCATCGAAGAGCGCTACGACGTCGAAATTATCGACGTCAACACGCAGATCACGCCCGAGGCCGAGAAGAAGGCGACTGTCACACTCTCCGAGGCCGACGACGCGACTGAAATCGCCTCGCGGATCGGGGTGTTCTGATAATGGGACGAAGAATTCAGGGACAGCGGCGTGGACGCGGTGGATCGACGTTCCGAGCCCCGTCCCACCGCTACAAGGCGGAACTGTCGCACAAGAAAGCGGAAGACGAAGACACGATCAGCGGCGAGGTCGTCGGCATCGAGCACGACCCCGCCCGCTCGGCGCCGCTCGCCGAGATCCAGTTCGAGGATGACGACCGTCGACTCGTGCTCGCCCCCGAGGGCGTCACGGTCGGCGAGACCATCCAGGTCGGCGTCTCCGCGGAGATCAAGCCCGGCAACACGCTCCCACTGGCGGAGATCCCGGAGGGCGTGCCCGTGTGTAACGTCGAGTCCAACCGTGGGGACGGCGGGAAGTTCGCCCGTGCCTCCGGCGTCTCTGCGACGCTGCTCACGCACGACCGTGACGTCACGGTCGTCCAGCTGCCGAGCGGCGAAGTCAAACGACTGGACCCGCAGTGCCGTGCCACGATCGGCGTGGTCGCCGGTGGCGGACGGACGGAGAAGCCGTTCGTCAAGGCCGGCAACAAGCATCACAAGATGAAGGCGCGCGGCACGAAGTACCCGCGCGTTCGCGGGGTCGCCATGAACGCGGTCGACCACCCCTTCGGTGGCGGTGGCCGCCAGCACCCCGGCAAGCCGAAATCGGTCTCGCGGGACGCCCCGCCGGGACGGAAGGTCGGTGACATCGCATCCAAGAGCACCGGACGAGGTGGCAACAAATGAGTTCTGAATACCGCATCGGCCGCGAGGGCAAGGAGTTCGCCTACCGCGGTCACTCGCTCGACGAGCTGCAGGAGATGGACCTCGACGAGGTCGCGGAACTGCTTCCCGCACGCCAGCGGCGAACTATCACCCGTGGACTGGGCCCGGAGCAGCAGAAGCTGCTCGAAACCGCCCGTGAACGGACGGAAGAGGGCACGGCCAACAACCCGATCCGGACGCACCTGCGCGACATGCCGGTGCTGCCGGAGTTCGTTGGTCTCACCTTCGCCGTCTACAACGGCCAGGGCTTCGAACGCGTCGAGGTCGACCCGAAGATGATCGGGCACTACCTCGGCGAGTTCCAGCTCACGCGAACGTCCGTCGAACACGGACAGGCCGGCATCGGCGCGACCCGGTCCTCGAAGTTCGTGCCCCTCAAGTAACTCATGGGAATCAACTACAGCGTCGAGGCCGACCCGGAGACCACCGCGAAAGCGATGCTCCGAGAGCGGCCGATCAGCCTGAAGCACAGCAAGGCGATCGCCAAGCAGCTCAAAGGCAAGACGGTCACGGAGGCCGAGGAGTACCTCCAGGCCGTCATCGACGAGGAGCAGTCCGTCCCCTTCAAGCAGCACAACACCGGCGTCGCCCACCGTGGCGACATCGACGGTTGGGACGCAGGCCGCTATCCCGAGAAGGCCTCCAAGGACTTCCTCAAGCTGCTGTCGAACGTCAAGAACAACGCGACCGAACAGGGCTTCGAGAGCGACGAGATGGTTATCGCACACGTCGCGCCCCACAAGGTCGGCGAACGGTCGGGTCGCAAGCCCCGCGCGTTCGGCCGTGCCTCCCCGTGGAACACCACGCTCTGTGACGTCGAGCTCATCATCGAAGAACCCGAGGCAGAACAATAATGGCAGACGAACATCAGTTCATCGAGAACGGGCTGCAGCGCGCCCAGATCGACGAGTTCTTCGCTGAAGAGCTCGGTCGCGCCGGCTACGGCGGGATGGATATCGCCAAGACGCCGATGGGCACCCAGATCGTGCTCAAGGCGGAGAAACCCGGGATGGTCATCGGGAAGGGCGGGAAGAACATCCGGAAGATCACCACCACGCTCGAAGAGGAGTTCGACATGGATGATCCGCAGATCGACGTCCAGGAAGTCGACGAGCCGGACCTCAACGCCCGGATCGTCGCGGACCGCCTCGCCAACGCGCTCGAACGTGGCTGGTACTTCCGCAAGGCCGGTCACACCACGATCGACCGGATCATGGAATCCGGCGCCCTCGGCGCCGAGATCGTCCTGTCCGGCAAGGTCACCGGCGCCCGCTCGCGCATCGAGAAGTTCAACCGCGGCTACATCAAGCACAACGGTGAGCCGGCCGAGGACGTCGTCGACCACGGTCAGGGCGTCGCCGTCATGAAGCTGGGCACCATCGGCGTGGACGTGAAGATCATCCCGCCGGGTGCTGAGCTGCCGGACGACTTCGAGATCCACGAGGACGTCGAAGCGCCGGAAGTCGAGCAGATCTCCGAAGAGGAGGGCGTCGAAGCCCTGCTCGAGGAAGAGCCGGAAGAGGTTCCGGACGTCGGTGAAGGCGAAGAGGTCGAGGTGCCCACCGAGGGCCCCGAAGACGTCATCGAGGAGGAAATCGACGAGGAGATCGTCGAGGAAGTCGTCGAGGAGACGGAGGAGACCGCCTCCCACGCCACCGACACCGCGCCGGAGGACGTCACGGAGACGACGACCCCCGAGGGCGACGTCGAGACCGAAGAGGATCTCGAGGCCGAAATCGAGGAGGAGGCCGAGGAGATCGTCGAGGAGATGGAGTTCGCCTCCGAAGAAGAGGAGGCCGAAGAAACCGAGGAATCGGCGGAAGCCGAGGAATCGGAAGGGACGGAAACGGAGGACTAAACCATGGCCATCCTCTATCCTGACGAAATCAGGGACATGACCGCTGCCGAACGCCAGACCGAGCTCGAAGAGCTCGAAACCGAGCTGCTCAACACGAAGGCGCAGCAGGCTGCCGGCGGAATGCCCGAAAGTCCCGGGCGGGTCAACGAACTGAAGAAGACGATCGCGCGGATCAAGACGATCCAGCGCGAGGAAGGCGACTTCGAAGCCGAGACAGAAGCCTAACGATGATTACCCCCGACACGCTCCCGCGACACGAACTCATCGGCCTCCCGGTTCGGGTGGCCGACGCCGCCAGTGCCGACTACGTCGGCATCGAGGGGCGTGTCGTGCGCGAGAGTCAGCGCACCATCACGGTGCGCACGCAGTCGGGGGACAAACGCGTGCCCAAGGCGGGCACGACGTTCGAATTTGCGGTCCCAGACGCGGATTCCGTGAATACAGCCACAGATGAAGCCGCCGACTTCGCCAAGGAGTCGGGGTCCACGTTCGAACTCGGGTCGGAAACTGCCGGGGTCCGCCCCTGCAAGTCTGCCCCGTCCTCGTCCAATGATACGGCAGCGGACGGCGCTGCCACGGGCGAGGCGAGCCGCTTCCTAAGCGAGTGCGAGGACGTGGTCTACGTTACGGTGGATGGCGATCGACTGCTCTCACGACCCGCCGAGCGCACCGAACGAGGTGTCTACACATGGCGATAGGAATTGACGTACCAATGCCTTCGGAACCCGAAAACCCGGAGGCTTACGACTACGAGAAGTGCCCGTTCTACGGGCAGCTATCCGTCCGCGGTCAGGTCCGAGAGGGCACGGTCGTCTCGACGGATATGGCAAAGACCGTCATCGTCGAGCGAGAATACGACGTCTTCGTACCGAAATACGACCGGTACATGAAGCGTCGGTCGCGCATCCCGGCACACGTGCCCGGCGTGCTCGACCCGCTCGAGGAAGGTGACGAAGTGAAGATCGCGGAGACGCGACCGCTCTCGAAGACGAAATCCCACGTCGTCGTCGAAGTGCTGGAGGGTGATGCCTGATGGAAGCACTGAAGGCTGACGTGACGCAGGGCCTGGAGAAGGGCTCGCTCATCAACTGCGCCGACAACACCGGCGCACGCGAGCTCAAGGTCGTCAGCGTCCACGGCTACTCCGGCGCGAAGAACCGGCACCCCAAGGCCGGCATCGGCGACAAAGTGACCGTCTCGGTCACGAAGGGTACCCCGGAGATGCGGCGGCAGGTGCTGGAGGCGGTCATCGTCCGCCAGCGCAAGCCGATCCGCCGACCCGACGGCACGCGCGTCCGCTTCGAGGACAACGCGGCCGTCGTCATCGACGACCTCGAGGAGCCGCGGGGCACGGAGATCAAGGGCCCCATCGCTCGCGAGGTCGCCGAACGGTTCGGGAGCATTGCGTCCACCGCAACCATGATCGTCTAAACCATGAGTGAACAGCCAAGCAAACAGCGAAAACAGACGGAGACCGCGCCGCTCCACGAGCGCCAGAACGCCGTTCGCGCGACGCTCACGCAGGAGCTCCGCGACGAGTACGGCCAGCGCAACGTCCGCGTCAACGCGGGCGATACCGTCGAGATCCTTCGCGGCGACTTTGCCGGCACGGAAGCCGAGGTCGTCGACGTCGACCTGACGGACACCACCATCGCGGTGGAGGACGTCACCATCGAGAAGGCCGACGGCGAGGAAGTGGCCCGTCCCCTCGAAGCGAGCAACGTCCGCGTGACCGAGCTCGACCTCGAGGACGAGCGCCGTGAGGCGCGGCTCCAGGAGGATAACGAATGACGAACCATCAGAAACGACTGGCAGTACCGAACTCCTGGCCGGTCGAACGCAAAACGGACACGTTCACGGTGAAGGCTGACGCGGGCCCGCACGGGGAATCCGGCGTCCCGCTCGTCATCCTGCTCCGCGACGTGCTCGAATACGTGGACAGCCGCAAGGAAGCGCGCTACGCCCTCAACCAGGACTCCGTTCTGGTCAACGGCGACGCCGTCTCCGACGAACAGCGGCCCATCGGGATGTTCGACATCCTGGCGTTCGTCGAGCGAGACGAGTATTACCGCGTGTTCCCCGACGAGGGCGGTCGGCTCGCGCTGACCCCCATCGACGAGGACGCAGCAGGCAGCCGCCTCGGCAAGATCGAGGAGAAGACCACGGTCGGCGGCGGCGACTTCCAGCTGACGCTCCACGACGGCGCGACCATCCACGTGGACGCGGACGAGGCCGACCAGTACTCGACGAACGATTCGATCGTCATCGACAACGAGTCGAAGGAGATCGTCGCCCACTTCACGTACGAAGAGGGCGCCCTCGTCACCGCCGTTGCCGGCCAGCACGCCGGGAGCGTCGGCACGGTCGACGACATCGACGTTACCCTCGGCTCCGGCTCGAACACCGTCACCGTTGCTGCGGACGACGGTGGTTTCGAGACGGTCGAGGAGTACGTCGTCGTCATCGACGAGAACTTCACGGGTGATGAAGAATGAGTGACGCTGACACCGCAACCCACGAGATGCGCGAGGCGCAACTCGACAAGGTCGTCGTCCACATGGGCGTCGGCCAGGGTGGTGAGCCGCTGGCGGAAGCCGAGCGGATCATCGAGGAGATCGTCGAACAGGAGTCCGTCCGCACGACCGCGAAGAGCACCGTCGGCGAGTTCGGCATCCGCAAGGGTGACCCGATCGGCGCCAAGGTGACGCTCCGCGGCGAGGACGCACACGCGTTCCTCGAGACGGCGCTCGACCTGGTCGAGATCTCCGCGAGTCAGTTCGACGACTCCGGCAACCTGAGCTTCGGCGTCGAGGACCACACCGACTTCCCGAGCCAGGAGTACGACCCGACCATCGGCATCTACGGTCTCGACGTGACCGCCGCGATCGTCCGGCCCGGCTACCGCGTCTCCAAGCGCGACAAGGCCACCGCGACGATCCCGTCGAACCACCGGATGACCGCCGAGGACGCACGCGCGTTCCTCGAAGCGAATTTCGACGTGGAGGTAGCTGAATGAGCGAGAGTGAGAACGAACAGACGGGCGAGCACGCCACGAAGCGCACCGGCCAGAACGTCGAGTGCCGGCGCTGCGAGCGTAAGCAGGGCCTCGTCGGCAAGTACGACATCAACCTTTGCCGACAGTGTTTCCGCGAGGTCGCCCGCGACATGGGATTCAGGAAGTACAGCTAATTATGGCAGGAAACGACCCCCTCGCCAACGCGCTCGCCGGCATCGATAACGCCGAGAGCGTGGGGCACTTGTCGTATACGGTAGAGCCCGCGTCGAACGTCATCGGATCCGTCCTCGAGGTCTTCTACGACCGCGGGTACGTCGACAGCTTCGAGTTCGTCGACGACGGCAAATCCGGTTTCTTCGACGTCGAACTGAAAGGAGCGATCAACGAATGTGGCGCCGTCAACCCGCGCTACTCCGCCGGTGCTGACGAGTTCGAGAAGTGGGAGAAGCGATACCTCCCCGCCCGTGACTACGGGGCACTCATCGTCACGACGAGCCACGGCGTCATGAGCCACTACGAGGCCCGCGAACAGGGCATCGGTGGCCAGGTGATCGCATACGTCTACTAACAATGAACAGAGTAGCAATCGACATTCCGGACGACGTCTCCGCCGAGATCGACCACCTCGACCTCACGGTCGAGGGTCCGAACGGGTCCGTCACGCGACGGCTCTGGTTCCCGGACGTGACCGTCGACGTGGAAGACGGACAGGTCGTCATCGCCTCCGAGGAATCGGACGCGAAGACGAACGCGACCGTCGGCACGTTCGAGAGCCACGTCACCAACATGATCCACGGCGTTACCGAGGGCTGGACGTACGAGATGGAAGTCTTCTACGCCCACTTCCCGATGCAGGTAACCGTGGAGGGTGACGAGGTCGTCATCGAGAACTTCCTCGGAGAGAAGGCCCCGCGTACGGCCCAGATCCGCGGAGACACGGACGTACAGATCGACGGCGAGGAGCTCACGCTCACCGGCCCGTCCATCGAGGACGTTGGCCAGACCGCCGCCGACATCGAACAGCTGACGAAGGTGACCGACAAGGACTCGCGCGTCTTCCAGGACGGCGTGTACATTGTCGAGAAACCGACGCTCGGAGGTGCCTAAATGGCTGACGAACTCGAAGACATCAGCGGCGTCGGTCCCTCGAAGGGCGAAGCGCTCGAAGAGGCCGGCTACGAATCCGTCGAAGACGTGAAAGCGGCCTCCCAGTCGGAACTGGCCGAGGTCGACGGCATCGGCAACGCGCTCGCTGCGCGAATCAAAGCCGACGTTGGCGGCCTCGAGGTCGAAGAGGAGGCCGAAGCCGAGATCGAGGAGGAAGCACCGGAGGAAGCCGAGGCCGAGGCGGCCGAGGAAGCAGTCGAAACCGAACTGCAGCCCCGCGGTCACGCGGACAAGACGCCGGATCTCGACGACGAGACGGCGCGTGCGCTCACGCAGAAGCTGCGCGAGGGCAAGCCGCAGTTCAACCGACAGGACCACCACAAGAAGAAGCGCGTTTCCACGTCCTGGCGCCGCCCGCGCGGTACCCTGTCCAAGATGCGCCGCAGCATGAAGGGCAAGGGCGACACCGTGCAGGCCGGCTTCCGGACGCCGAAGGAGGCACGCGGACTCCACCCGTCGGGCTTCGAAGAGGTCCTCGTCCACAACACGGACGACCTCGACGGCATCGACGGCGATTCGCAGGCTGTCCGCATCGGCGGGTCCGTCGGCGGTCGCAAGCGCGAGCGCATCGAGGACATCGCCGAGGAAGAAGGGATCCGCGTGCTCAACCCGACCTACATCGAAGTGGAGGTTGACGAGCAATGAGTGATCTGAAAGCCCAGAAGCGGCTCGCCGCCGACGAACTCGACGTTGGCGAGAACCGCGTCTGGCTCGACCCCGACGCACAGGAAGAACTCGAGGATGCCATCACGCGAGAGGACATCCGCGAGCTCATCGACGACGGCACGATCCGTGCCAAAGACACGCAGGGTAACTCGCGCGGCCAGGCCCGCGAGCGCGCCGAGAAGCGCTCGTACGGCCACCGCAAGGGCGCCGGTACCCGCAAGGGCGCCTCCGGCGCACGCGAGGACTCGAAGGAGGATTGGATGCAGCGGATCCGCGCACAGCGGGCCCGACTGAAGGAACTTCGCGACGACGAGGAGCTCCTCGACGCCTCGCAGTACCGCGAAGTGTACGACAAGGCAAGCGGCGGAGAGTTCGAGGACGTCGCGCGACTCGAGGCCCACATCGAGTCCACCTACGACATTGAGGTGACCGACTAATGGCAACAGGACCACGATACAAGGTGCCGATGCGGCGCCGTCGCGAGGTCCGAACTGACTACCACCAGAGGTTGCGCCTGTTGAAATCGGGCAAGCCTCGCCTGGTCGCTCGGGTGAGCAACGCCCACGTCAGGGCGCAGCTGGTTACCCCTAGTTCGGACGGCGACGAGACCCACGCGGCCGCCTCTAGCGAGGAACTCGACGAGTACGACTGGGAAGCCCCCACGGGCAACCTCCCGAGCGCGTACCTGACCGGCTTCCTCGCGGGCGCCCGCGCCGTCGACAATGGCCTCGACGAGGCCGTACTCGACGTCGGGCTCAACACGGCGACGCCTGGCAACAAGGTGTTCGCAGTACAGGAAGGCGCAATCGACGCGGGACTGGATATCCCCCATAGCGAGAGCGTGCTCGCGGACTGGTCGCGCAACCGCGGCGAGCACATCGCCGAGTACGCGGAGCAGCTCGACGAGCCGCTCTACAGCGGGGATTTCGCAGCTACCGACCTACCCGAGCACTTCGACGACGTGCTCGCAGCTATCCAGGAGGACTATGAGTAACAACAACGGGTGGGAGCCTCGAACGCGACTCGGTCGACAGGTGCAGGATGGAGACATCACGTCGATGGAGCAGGCGCTCGAGTCCGGTCTCCCGATGAAGGAAGCAGAGATCGTCGACCAGCTCCTGCCGGGGCTCGAAGACGAAGTGCTCGACATCAACATGGTCCAGCGCATGACCGACTCCGGACGCCGTGTCAAGTTCCGGTGTGTCGTGGCGGTCGGTAACCGCGACGGCTACCTCGGCTACGCGCAGGCCCGTGACGACCAGGTCGGTGGCGCCATCGAGAAGGCCATCGACGTGGCGAAGCTGAACATCATCAAGGTCGACCGCGGCTCCGGGTCCTGGGAGGACCAGCCCGGCGGCACCAACTCCCTTACGCGCCGTGCGGAAGGGAAGGCCGGCTCCGTCGAAGTCGAGATCAAGCCCGCCCCGCAGGGGCTCGGGCTTGCCGGCGCGGAGACGGTGCGCAACATCCTCGAGCTCGCCGGCGTGCAGGACGCCTGGACCAGCTCGAACGGCAACACGCGCACGACGGTCAACCTCGCGAAGGCAACGTTCAACGCACTGCGGAACGCGGCGCAGGCTCGGACGCCCGAGCACGCCCGTGAAGTGCACTACGAAGAGGTGAGGGAGTGATGCAGGCTATCGTTCAGGTTCGCGGTGAAGTCGACATGAACGGCAAGATCCAGGACACCCTGGAGATGCTGAACGTTGGTCGCGTCAACCACGCGACGTTCGTCCCCGAAACGGACGCCTACAGCGGGATGATCACGAAGGTCAACGACTACGTGGCCTACGGTGAACCCTCCGTCGAGGAGGTCGCGCAGACGCTCGCGCGACGTGGCGAGCCCCTCGAGGGCGACGCCGACCTCGACGACGAGTGGGTCGCCGAGAACACGGAGTACGACGACCTCGATTCCCTCGCGGAGGCGCTCGTCGACGAGGAGACGAAGCTGCAAGACGAGGGCATCTCGCCCGCCGTCCGTCTGCACCCGCCGCGGAGCGGTCACGACGGCGTGAAACACCCCACCAAAGAGGGCGGTGAGCTCGGTCGACACTCGACCGAGGCCATCGACGCCCTGCTGGAGGACATGCGATGAGCAAGAAACGCAAACAGCGTGGAACGCGAACGCACGGCGGCGGCAGCCACAAGAACGGTCGCGGAGCCGGTCACCGCGGCGGTCGTGGCGACGCAGGCCGTTCGAAACACGAGTTCCACAACTACGAACCGCTCGGCAAGTACGGCTTCAAGCGCCCGCAGTCGACCCAGAAGGATGTTCTCGAAGTGAAGGTCCAGAAGCTCGACGAGGACGCGGCGCTGTACGCTGCCGACGGGGTCGCCGAGGAGGAGGACGGCACGTACGTCTTCGACGCGCGTGACGTCGTCGACGACGGCCACGAGGCCGACGTCGTGAAGGTGCTCGGTGGCGGCCAGGTCCGACAGGAGCTGGACGTCGTCGCCGACGCGTTCACGGCCGGTGCTCGCGAGCTCATCGAGGAAGCCGGCGGTTCCGCCGAGCTTTCCGAGCGAGCCGAGGAAGCCGAGTCGGAAGGGGAAGATACTTCGGACGACGAGGCTGACGAGGAGTAACATGAGCTGGAAGGACGCCGCCGAACCGGTCCTCACCCGGATGCCGACCGTCCAGCGCCCGGAGGGGCACGTCCCCTTCAAGCGCAAGCTGGCGTGGACGGCGGGTATCCTGATGGTGTACTTCTTCCTCACCAACATCAATCCGTTCGGGCTGGCGGTGGGACAGAGTTCGGACTTCTTCGGACAGTTCCGCTCGATCCTCGCCGGCCAGCAAGGGTCGCTGCTGCAGGTCGGTATCGGTCCCATCGTCACGGCGTCCATCGTGCTCCAGCTACTCGGCGGTGCGAATCTGCTCGGACTGGACACGAACGACCCGCGTGACCAGGTCCTCTACCAGGGCCTCCAGAAGCTGCTGGTCGTCATCGTCGCCGCGCTAACGGCTGCGCCGATGGTGTTCGGCGGCGGCTTCCTGCCGGCCGATCCGAAGGTCGCGCAGGCGCTGGGCGTGAGCATCTTCGCCGTCCAGTCGCTGATCTTCCTGCAGGTGTTCATCGGCGGGATCCTCGTCCTCTTCATGGACGAGATCGTGAGCAAGTGGGGCGTCGGATCCGGCGTCGGCCTGTTCATCATCGCCTCGGTGAGCCAGCAGATCGTCGGCGGCTTCTTCAGCTGGTCGGCCCTCGGCCGAACCGGCTTCTTCGCCAGCTGGTACGGGATCCTCTTCGGGAGCCTGGAGATCGGCTCCGTCTTCACGTCACAGGGGCTCCAGAACCTCCTGTTCTCCCCGGGGAACCTCCTCGCGGCGTTCACGACGATATTCATCTTCGTCGTGGTCGTCTACGCGGAGTCCGTCCGGGTGGAGATCCCCCTCTCGCACGCACGCGTGAAGGGGGCGCGTGGCCGCTTCCCGGTGAAGCTCATCTACGCGTCGGTCCTCCCGATGATCCTCGTTCGCGCGCTGCAGGCGAACATCCAGTTCCTCGGGCAGATCCTCAACCGGACGTGGGCAGGCATGCCCACCTGGCTCGGCGTCTATCAGCAGGGCCAGCCCGTCTCCGGGTTGTTCTACTACCTCAACCCGGTTCAGCAGCCGACCCAGTGGATGTGGTTCCTCGGCGAGGCTGCCGCGGAGCCGTGGATGATCGCGATCCGCGTGACGATCGACCTGACGGTCATGGTCGTCGGCGGCGCTATCTTCGCGATCTTCTGGGTCGAGACGACCGACATGGGTCCCGAGGCAACGGCCAAGCAGATCCAGAACTCCGGGATGCAGATCCCCGGGTTCCGACAGAACCCGCAAGTCGTCGAGAAGGTCATGGAGCGATACATCCCGCAGGTCACCGTCATCGGCGGTGCCCTGGTCGGGTTCCTCGCCGTCATGGCCAACATGCTGGGCACGGTCGGTGGCGTCTCCGGTACCGGGCTCCTGCTCGCGGTCTCCATCACGTACAAGCTGTACGAGGAGATCGCCGAGGAGCAGCTCATGGAGATGCACCCGATGATGCGCCAGATGTTCGGTTCGGAGTAACGCGACGTACCCACTCGACCGTCGGGTCGAGTGGCGCGTCGGTTTTTATTAGACACCGATAAGAATCGTCAGCGACTGCGTCGGCCGTCTGCTGGAGTTATTCAATACTCACAGATGCATTCGTGTTTGACGCGACTCCCCTGTACGAGATCGGAGTGAATAGCCGTTCCGAGTCGGTGCATCGACCGAGCCTGGGCTTCGGTGGCGACGCCGAGCCGGTAGTACGTTTTCGTACGATTCTGGTTCCACATGTCCGCCAATCGGTCGGCAAGCGATTCGTCGTAGAGTCCGACGCTCGCACCGCGCTGGTATAGTCTTGTGTGGCTGCTGATCACCTCGTCTTCCTGCATCGCTCCGTCGTGGAGCAACCGGAACTGAATAGTGCGCTCTATGGCGACGAAGGCTGATTCTATAACGACAGTAAAGTAGCCGTCCTCGAGGAGAAACGTGGCAGCGTCGAGCAATCGACAGGCTCGTCGCAACTGGACCATTTCTGCGGAGTCGACGTTGAGTCCTGTCTCGACGTTCCGTGGAGACCGTTCAAAGGTCCGCTCGGCTGTGTCGAGAGCGTTCCGGACCGCCTCACTGACCATCCGTGTACACCCCTTCTCGAATCTCGGCTAACTCTTCCGAGCCGATGAGTGTTATTGCGTCGTCGAACTGATCACGCAATCGGTCTCCGATCCGTTTCGCGCTTTCCGTCGATTCGACGAGCGTCTGGAACGAGTAGCGGTTCCCCTCGAATTTCTGGTTTTCGAGTTCGCGGACGATGGACTGGACATCTCGTCGGGTTTGAGTCTTGTCACCGTCAACGATCACGAGCAGGTCGATGTCGCTCATGCGGTCAGCCTCACCCATTGCGACGCTGCCGAACAGAACGACGCCGACGATGTCGTCGACAGACGACTCGAGTCGATCGAGAAATGCCCGAACTGGCCTTTGAAACTCCGGCTGTGAGATCGACAGTACCGGGTCGGGCTTGTTCAATCGGGTACGGTTGATGCTGACCAATTCTTTCCGCCCGTCGGGGCGCGTTTCGACAACGCCGAGGTCACCGAGTAGCGTGACCGCCTTCGAGACAGTCGACTGATCCGCGTCGACACGCGCCGCAAGGTTGCTAACGGACACCTCGGCGAACGGTTCTTCGATTAGGGCCGACAAGACGTCCTGCATCGCCTGATACCGGAATACCCGGTTCTCTGGAAACGGATACTCAAGTGCGATCGTCGTTTTCGCATTGGGCATACTATTCCTAATGGGAAATTGTTTATAAATATAAGGGTGTGAGTCAGGCGAAGCAGCAAGCGCGCTCCCTGTGGGAGCATGCTCCCAACTCTCACCTCCGCAATCAATCGATCGCAGTTACCGTGAGACTGCCAACTAGTATACTCGCGGATCTAGTCCATCGCCTAACAGGAATGGCCCACTCTGATACCTGGTTATTCCTGATAGAACGCGTCGGCACCGTGGTCGTCCTGCCACGTGAACGCGTAGAGCCGACGCGTCCGCACCCGTCGCAGGCGACGCCCGTCCTCGCTCTCGCCCGTCGCGAGTGACCAGGTCGTGCCGTCGCCGACGACGGTTCCGTCCTCGACGACGAGCTCGAAGTCGGGCTGCTCGAACGCGTGCAGCCCCTCCTCAGTCGCGATGACGACGACGTCCGTCCCGCCGACCGTTGCCGTGACGACGCCGCCGGCGGCCTCGACGCGGGGCCGCGGGAAGCCGAGCGCGTCGCCGTCGACGGTCACGCCGAGGACGACGGTCTTCGGGTCGAGGTCGTCGCGGTCCCACTCCCGGTTCGGCCCTTCGCCGCGCATGGCGCGGAGCCCGAACCCCTCGCCGGACGCGTACGCGTCGTAGCCGGACGGGTCGTAGTCGCGCGCGACGCCCGCGCCGTCGTCGACCGGCTGCAGGACGAGGCCGTCCGGATGCGCCTCGCGAAAGGCCGCGTACGTCGTCAGCGGACCGGGTCTGACGCGGAGCTGCTCGCCTTCGAGTTCGCCGGCGATGCACTCGCCCGTCGACTGCTTCCACTCCGAGTCCGTCTGCCGATCGTAGAGGACGAGGTCGTCGTCCGCGAGCTTGCCGGAGACGCCGAAGGTGAGCCGGCGACCGTCCACGGTGGCGTCGTAGACGACGGTGCTCCCGCAGATCGGACACCAGGTGATCGCGACGGGCTCGCCGTCGACCTCGTCGTTGACGATTTCGTGGTAGTTGAGGATGCGGACGGGGTAGGCGCGGGCAACGGCGTCGGAGTCGGATTCGGCGTCGGAGTCGGCATCGGAGTCGGCGTTGCCGTTGCCGTCCGCATCGGCGTCGCCGTTGCTCTCAACGACGAGTACGTCGTCGTCCGGGTCCCCGAAGTACACGTCGCCGAACTCAGGGTCGTCGATGCTCGGGATTGCGTCCTTCGGCAGAACCGAGATGACGTTCATCGGGATTCCTGGTCGCTAGGCGGCGAGAGATGCTCCTCGCCCCAGTCACGCATCGCGAGGATGACGGATTCCAGCGACTCACCGCGCTCGGTGAGCGAGTACTCGACGCGGTACGGCTTCTCGCTGACGACCTCGCGGTCGATGAACCCCTTCTCCTCCAAGTCTTCCAGCACGTCCGACTGGACCTTGCTGGAGATGCCGTCGACCTCCTCCTTGAGCGCGTTGAACCCGAGCGGGCCGTTGTCGAGCAGTCGGTGGATGACCACCGGATGCCACTTCTTACCGATGAGCGTCGCCGTCGTCGTGATCGGACACCACTCCTCGCCGGCACACCAGACTTCGGGAGGGTCCGTCGTTTCTGTCATGTCTTGACACAGGGGACGCCACCGTATAAGATTACCCTACGTTACCCGGTTACGACTCATTACTGTTGAAACGGCGTGTCGACGCCACCGCCACCGCCGACGCCACCACAGCGAGATCAGGAAGACAGCGGCTTCGGCTGGGCGACAGCCACGATGTCGGGCGATTAGTTTCGATGGACGATGGCGAGGTCGGCGTCGAGGTCCTCCAGCCGCTGGAAGGTCGGCGGCGACAGGAATCGAGAGGCAGGCGCGCGATCGGTACCGGCACCGACGCAGACGAGATCGTACTGTGGCCCGTTGTCGGCCAGAAACGACTCGACCCAGTCGTTCGCCACCCGTGTTTCGAACCCGCCGGCGAACGCCTCGGCGAGGTTTGCAGACATCCGTTCGGCGGCGCGTCGCTCGCGTTCGTCACTGATACACGTGGAGATGCTGACGTGCCCCGACTGCCCGGCCAGTTGCCGGGCATATTCGATCATCGAATGGGCAATTCGGCCTGCTCGCTGGACCGACACCAGGATCCGTGACCACTCGGTTCGCGACCCGGAGAGGCGGGTAACGATAACGTCCGCGTCACCCCGGAAGAGGCGACGGATGAACGGGGCGAGCCGGTCGCCCGCGGTCTCGTACGGAACCACGACGAGGTCGGTGTTCGTCTCCTGGGCGAGTCGGGAGAGCGCGGAAAGAGCGACGTCCCCTGACTCGTCGTCCGTGATCACCTCGCAGTCGACGCCGATCTCCGACTCGACCGAGTCCCGTAACTGCGCGAGTTCCTCGTCGCTGACGTCGGCGTCGCCGGTACCCCCACCGTCGTCGACTCTCGCCAGCAGGAGTTTGGCCGCGTCGTCGCTGGCAGCGATCCGGGCGCCGAACCGGATCACGGCCTCGTCCGCGGCCGACCGAACGGGCACGAGGACGTTTCCGCGGCTACTGGAGATCCCGAACAGCCGCTCGGCCCGCCGGTCGTACACAATTTGCTGCCAGCCGTGGAACGCGACGGCGACGAGCAGGCTTGCCCCCGCGACGTTGAGTACGTAGATTAGCGGCGAGACGTCAAGCAGCAGCACGAGCAGTCCGGCAGCAAAAGAGGGCGCGAGGTCGGCGTCGACGAACCACAGCAGGACGCCGGTAAACAGGATCGTCAGGATGGCGGCAGGGACGCTGACGACGAACGGTTCGGCGGCCGGGAGTTCGAAGAGGCCGCGCGCGACGGCGACGCCGGCCCACCCACCGATCGCCCCGCTCGTCAGCCCGAGCACGAGATTGCGCGGGGACGACGACGCCTCCCCGGGATGGGCGAACAGCTGGTACGTGGCGGCCGCAAGGGGCGGAAAGAGGAGGAAGGAGAGCAGCTCCGTCGTGTTCGAAAGCGCCGTGACGACGCCCATGACGACGAGCGCCGACGCGAGCCCCGTCGCGTACCGGAACCGGTCGAGCCGCGTCACCCACCCGGTGCGCGAAAGGAGCTCGCTGAGATCGAACCGGCGAATACGACGCTGTAACCGGTGTCGCCATCGCAGAAGTCGATCGAACATCCTCGCCTGTGGATAGATGCTGACCGGGTAACAACGTACTGGCTCGTCTTCAGAGCTGGACCGGGTGGGACGGAACGAGCCGGAACGAGACGGAACGAGACTGGCGAGATAGACGGGACGGATCCGCCCCGACGGCGCAATCCCGGCTCCGCTTTTAAGTCCTCGCCCGTCGAAGCGGTTTCCGTGGCGCTACCGCTCACACCGACCTTCGTCGCGACGCTGACGCTCATCGTGGTCGTCGCCGGCGCGGTCAACGGCGTCGCCGGCTTCGGCTTCGCCGTCGTGGGGACGATGGCGCTGGCGACGGTCGTCGAGCCGGCGACCGCAGTCGTGTTCATGATCCTCCCGATCCTCGCGGTGAACGTCTCGCTGGTCGGTGACCTCTCCCCGTCACAGCTGCGCACCTGCGGCCGGCAATTCGCGCCGCTGTTGGGCTCGGCGCTCGTCGGGACCGTCATCGGGATGGCGCTGCTCGACCGGGTCCCTGCGGCTCCGTTACGCGTCGCGCTCGGCGCTATCTCGCTCGCCTTCGTCGCGACGAACCAGCAGGCCGTCCCCCTGCCGTTCCTGGAGCGAGCGCGGGAGGGCTGCTTCGTCGAGCGGCCGGCGGCGATGGTCGGCGTCGGCGGCGTCTCCGGGCTGCTGTTCGGTGGGACCAACGTCGGCATCCAGCTCGTCGCGTACGTCCGGAGCTGTGACCTCTCGCACGGGCTGTTCGTCGGCGTCGTGGCGATGGTCTTTCTCGGGCTCAACGCCGTCCGGGTTGGGCTCGCCGCCTTCCTCGGGCTTTACCCAAGCACGGTCGTCGTCGCCGGCTCCGTTGCCGCCGCCGTCCCGGCGCTGGTCGGCGTGGCCGTCGGCAAGCGGGTGCGCGACCGCGTCGGTGAACGACTGCGACGCGGCGTCGTGCTGGGACTGCTTGCCGTCGTCGGAGTTCGGCTCGTTCTCGGCGGACTCGGCGTGATGTAGCTATCGCCCGCTGGTGCAGCGGCTCGAACCTCCCGTCTTCGTGACGACGAGTCGACCCTACCACCCCGTAACCCGGTTACCTATCGGTTGTCTGACCTTTATTGCCGCATCCTTCATAGTAAGTTACTGTAGGTAACCATGACCGAACTCGAACTCGACCCCGACAGCACGGCCGTGCTAATCACTGACCCGCAGATCGACTTCCTGAAGCCCGAGAGCGTCGTCTGGGACAAGGTCGGCGAGACCGTCGAGGAGAACGCCGTCGTCGACAAGCTCCGTCGCCTCCGCGAGGCCGCTCGCGAGGGCGACATCCCGGTCATCTACTCCCCGCACGAGTACGAAGACGCGGAGTACGAGGAGTGGCAGCACCTGAACACGATCGACCAGATCATGTTCGACACGCGGATGTTCGACGTCGCGGGCGACGGCGCCGACTTCGTCCCTGAACTCGAACCCGACGACAACACGTTCGTCCTCTCGCCGCACAAGCAGCTCTCCGGCTTCTGGAGCAACGACGTCCAGACCCAGCTCCGCCAGCGCGGCATCGACACGCTCGTGCTCGCGGGCATGAGCGCGAACCTCTGCGTCGAGTCGCACCTGCGCGACGCCGTCGAAAACGGCTTCGAGGTCCTCGCCGTCACGGACGCGACGGCCGCCGCGGGTGAGGAGGCGCTCGAGGCCGCCCTCACAAACTTCGGCTTCATCGCCCACGAAACGGCGACCACCGACGAGGTCACCGATCGGCTCGCCGGCGGCGTCGAGGCGGTCGAACCCGCCGAGTAACACCGTCGCCGCGGGCGGTCTCCGAAGATGCGTTTCGCCGGGCTGTCGTTTTGAGCGTCGTATCCAGAACTGCCACCAGTTTCAGTAGCGTGGCGACTGCCCACACACCATGGACGAGTTCGACTTCCTCGTGATCGGCTCGGGCTCCGGCCTCGAGGTGGCGAACGTCGCGGCGAACCAGGGACAGTCGGTCGCCGTCGTCGAGAAGGGGCCGCTCGGCGGGACCTGCCTCAATCGCGGCTGTATCCCCTCGAAGCTGCTCCTGTACCACGCCGACGTGCTCGAAACGGTCGAGCGCGCGGAGGAGTTCGGTATCCACGCCGACGTCACCGACGTCGACTTCGCCGAGTTCGTTCGCGAGGCGAACGAGGAGGTCGCCGCGGACGCCGACTCGATCCGTCGCGGACTCAAGTCGTCCGACCAGCACGAGCTTTTTGAGGGCGAAGGGCGGTTCGTCGATGATCGGACCGTCGAGATCGTCGACGGCGCCGACGAGGGGGCGACCCTCAGCGCCGAGACGGTGCTCATCGCCGCGGGCACGCGCCCCGCGATCCCCCCGATCGACGGCATCGAGGCCGTCGACTATAGTAAGAACTAGAAGTAATTGCTCACTTTAGGAACAGAGAGTTTGTCGAGA
>JBDGPU010000184.1:0-22870 GCA_042219525.1 Halopenitus sp. | reverse complement strand
CCGGCGCCGAGGCGGTGCGGTTCCGGCGCCGGCCGAGGCTGGGGAGGACTGAGGCCTGCGGTAGCTGTGCGGTGCTGTCGCTGTCGCGGTGGCTGGCCGGTGCGGTCCTGGTGGACTGAAAGGGCGACGGCCGCTCTCGTGAGCGCAGCGAACGAGACCATGGAAGTCGCAGCCCGGACCCGTCCGTCGGGCGGTGCGGAGAGACGCAACGGAATGCCCGGACCGTCTTCCAGTGGTCGCGCCGAAGGGGAGTCGCTGAGACAGGCACTATCTGGACCGGGCGGTGCGGAGAGGTCCAGATATCCTGCTCAGCGACCGCGAGCGGCCGAGGGCTTTCGAGGAGTCTGCGTTGCCGTCGAGCGCAGCAGCGTCTGCACCTTTAAATACGGTTTTTAAGAAAGAGCGGCCGAGGGATTTCAAGGAGTCTGCGTTACCGTCGAGCGCAGCAGCGTCTGCATATTTAAATACGGTTTATAAGAAAGAGCGGCCGAGGGCTTTCGAGGAGTCTGCGTTACCGTCGAGCGCAGCAGCGTCTGCATATTTAAATACGGTTTATAAGAAAGAGCGGCCGAGGGCTTTCGAGGAGTCTGCGTTGCCGTCGAGCGCAGCAGCGTCTGCACCTTTAAATACGGTTTTTAAGAAAGAGCGGCCGAGGGCTTTCAAGGAATCTGCGGTGCTGTCGAGATTAAGTCCGTATCATCTATTCCAACCAACACATAGCGAGCGGCCGAGGGCGTTCATGCTGTTGTGGCCGAGCGACCAGCGTCTGAACCTGGACAGTTCCGTTATAAGAAAGCGACTGAGATCGGTCAAATCCTCACTCAATCCTCGCCAGAATCGAAATCGAAGCCAGTGGACGAAAAGGGCTATGGGCACCCGGCGGATACGTCGGCACATGCGATTCCGTTACGTGATCGCGCTGCTCCTGCTCATTCCGCTCGCCGACGCGCTGTTCCTCGTCGTCGTGGCGGACCATCTCGGGTGGCAGCTGACGGTCGCGCTCGTCGTGTTGACGGCGATCCTCGGCATGCTGCTCGTCCGAGCGGAGGGGCGTCACACCCTCCAGCGCATCCAGCGCAAGCTCGGGCAGGGGTCGCCGCCGACCGACGAGCTGCTCGACGGCGCGCTGCTCATCGCGGCGGGCGCGTTCCTGCTCACGCCGGGGCTCGTCACGGACACCATCGGGTTCCTCCTCGCGTTCCCGGTTACGCGAGTCCCCATCCGGGCCGGCCTCAAGCGCTTCGTCGTCGTCCCCTACCTTGATAAACGGACCGGCGGCTTCGCCACCGGCAACGTCTGGGTCGGCGGCTTCCCCGGCGGCGATGACGAGTTCGACGGCTTCGACGGCGGCGGGTTCGGGCCGGGTGGTCCGGGCGGGCCGGGCGGTCCGGGCGGGCCTGGAGGTCCGGGTGGATCCGGTGGTTCGGGAGGTTCTGGCGGCTCAGGCGGGTCCGGAACCGACGGCAGCTCGTCCGAAACGGACGACGTCGTCGACGTCGACTACACTGTCGAGGAACGCGACGCGAACTGAGTCGGTGGCGGTTGGTTTTCGCGGTGGCGCTGTGCGGCGAGTGTCGGTATCGGCTCCATCTCGTGGGTCGCTACCGTGGGGAAAACCGACAGACGTCGCCGTGGTGCCGAAAGGAAACGCTTAAACTCCTACCCCGGCAACCAATAATTGCGCTCACCTGGGCCAATAGCTCAGTCAGGTTGAGCGCTCGGCTGATAACCGGGAGGTCCACGGTTCAAATCCGTGTTGGCCCACCTACTTCCCTGGCCTTCGTTGGCCGGGGAGAATTGGTGGCCTGGTACTCCCCAGCCATCCAATTTCGTTCCGACTGTTACTCGCCAAGAGACGTGTCCGTAGTTGTGTCTTGGTATCCGGTTACCTACTGGCGAGAGTTGGGTCTGCAACGTCTTTCAGTTCATCGTGTCGAGTTCTCCTTCCAGGTAGGCACATTCAGATCCGTAATTTCGTATTCTGCCCGTTCTACCCGCGCTGCCAACTCGCGACCCGCGAGTTCAGATAGCCTCCTGCTAACAGCTTCTCTACCCTCACCGATGTATAACCATAATCGATGGAGAGTGAACCAGACACGTGTTAGGAGCCTGGAAGATCCGATCACCCACTCCCGTACTTTTCATAGGCAACTGATGGTTTGTCGGGGGGTGAAATCCATACCAATCGAATATTACTCAGAGTGCCAACTCACGAACAAGATTTAAATCGTTGTATGTGGTGTGCTATGTATACTCACCATGGATCGACCCCCAGAAAATGAAATGCTAACACTCGATAGGCTCTTCGAACGGACCTTCGAGCGACATGGGGACCGTACCGCGATCCATCATGGAAAGGAGACGCTGACGTACGGCACTTTCGACGACAAGTCAGCCCGACTGGCGAACGTGTATCGGTCACTAGGTCTGACGACCGACGATCGGGTTGGTATCCTGATGGACAATCGGCCGGAGTTTATCATTGCCCATACTGCTGCGATTCGGGCCGGGGTGACAGTTATTCCGCTGAACAAGGAACTCGACGACGCACAGGTGCAGTCGCTGTTGCGGAATGAGGATCTGGACGTACTTGTCGTCGATCAAGGGTTCTTTGACGTCGTCCAGACGCTCCAGCGCGAACATAACGAGCTCCAGCACGTCATCGCCCACGCTGATACCGACCCGATACCGATCGGATTTCACGACCTTGAGGAGTTACTTGCGCGGGCAGGTCTGGAGCCACCCGGTATTGAAATCTCACCGGATGACACAGCAGCGATTTACTACACCAGTGGCACGACTGGCGAACCAAAAGGGGTCGTCCACACGCATCGCTCTCTGACTCTGAACTGTTACGCGCACGTCCGGGAGATGAATATCCGTCACGACGAAAGAATGTTGCTGACGACACCCCTCTCACACTCGGCTGAGCCGTTCGCCCGGGCCGGCTTGGCGCAGGGTGCAACGATACTTCTCAAACAAGAGTTCGATAGTCAGTCGGTGTTAGAGACGATCGAGAAGGAACGTGTCACCTGGACGTGCCTGATTCCGCCGATGATCGGGACGCTCGTCGACGACAAAAGGTTCACCGAAACGAATACCGACTCGCTCCGGACTATCGCGTACGGGGCGGCCCCGATTCCCGAGCCCGTACTCCAACGAGCCATCGATGAGCTTGGCAAAGTCTTTGTACAGTTCTACGGGCTCACGGAAGTGCCAAACCTGATCACTGTCCTGCCGAAGTCCGAACACGCTCTCGACGGCGATACACTCAGATCGGCGGGGTACCCGACCGAACTCGTTACGGTCCAGCTACTGAATATCGAGGAAGACTGGGCAACGGCCGTGGGCGAAATCGCGGTCAAATCACCGTACGCATTGACCGGCTACCTCGGTGAACGGACTGCATATACCGAAGATGGGTGGCTCAGGACGGGCGACGTTGGTCGGATCGAGGACGGACGCGTCTTCGTCCTCGACCGAATACAGGATGTCATCGTTGTGGACGGGGAACCAGTGTTCTCGACAACGGTCGAGGACGTGATTCAGCGCCACCCCGACGTGAAGCAGGTCGCGGTCATCGGTGTTCCTACAGACGAGATGGGGACGAAGGAAGCTCTGGGAGAGGATCAACGTGTCAAAGCCGTCATCGTGCCGACCAAAGGGGTGAAAATCGAAACCGACGAACTCAGGGAACTTTGTCAAGAATATCTGGATAAGGGGTATCCACAATCGGTCGATATCGTTGGTCAGCTTCCCGAAACGCCGTACGGGAAGGTCGATAAACAGGCGCTGAGGGATCCCTACTGGTAACGGCTGAATGTTGCAAATCACGTTCCAGACGAACCCCAGTGGAGTCCTCGGTCGCATACATCGCGAGATCGACGGCTCCTCGACCGCCGTTGACTCTGTACTTCAGGCTGATGAGGACGATGAATGGCTCGCTTTCCTCACCGTAAGCGACCTGGAAGGTCCACCGGATGCGGCCGTCGAAGCCCTCCCTTCTGTAGAGTTGCTTCGGAGCGAAGCGTACACCGCAGAGTCGGGGACCTTCATGCTCTTGGTCAGGATTTCCGGGGACTCCTGTATTGTCCAAACGATCGCACAACGGCGAGCAGTTCCGCATACAGTCCGACTCAGAGGACGGTATCTCGAAGGGACGGTTAGTGTCGAGGACTGGGATCATTTGCAGTCGATCGCAGGGGATATCGAAGCCTCACATGGCGGATTCAACCTCCTCAGCGTCAATCAGGTCGAAAACATGGATGCGATGCTGGGTTCTGACCGATTCAAGCAGGCAACCGTCCAGTCGCTTCCGCCGGAACACCTCAGAACCATCGAGGTGGCCTACCGGGCCGGGTACTTCGACGTCCCACAGAGCGCTTCGGCCAGCGAGGTTGCGGACGAACTGGGTATTAGCCAGTCGACGTTCAGTGAACGATTCCGCCGCTCTATCTCTTCGCTTCTCGGTGTTCTCTTCGGCGACTACCCAGCCAGTCCCGGGGAATACCCAGGAAAAGACTGACCACAGGAGATAGCGATCTCCGTTAGGTTGGGGCCCTCCCAGGTCACTATTCCTGAACAGCAGCACCTCTTTGTATCGTTCAGGAGGTCGCTCTTTGCCGAAGTAGACCCAACGCGCGGTCTCGGTGAGTGCCAGCCGAAAGCCGCCAAAAATCACGCGCACATTCGGGCTAACTGACCGATTCCGTCCCTCTTATTCAAAAGATAATAAATATCGATAGGTATTCTCTCACATAGCGATTAGCTTTATTATCTATCTTCTAAGGTGTGTTTGTGAGGTGTTAACGTGACCTCAAATCATAGGCACAATCCGGAGTTGTTGGCCCTGGATACAGGGGGAACAATGACGGACACGTTCGTCGTCGATGAAGACGGCGAATATACGGTCGGGAAGGCACAGACAACCCCGGACTACGAAGCTGACGGCGTCATCGAATCGTTCGACGACGCGCTCGGATACTGGGGGACGAACATCGAGGAATCGACCGACACCCTGCGTGGTACCGTGTATTCAGGGACTGCGATGTTGAATCGGTTGCTCGAACGCGAAGGTGAGGGCGATATCGGAGTCATCACGAACAGTGGCTTCGAGGACACCCATCGGTTCGGCCGTGGCATCGAATCATGGGTTGACCTTCCGTATTCAGGTCGACTTCACGCCCGCGAACACGAACATCCAGAACCGATCGTTCCACGCGAGAATATTCGCGGCGTCAGCTGCCGCGTCGGGATGTCCGGCCAAGAGATGATTCCGCTGTACGAGGAGGAGGTCCGAGAAGCGGTCCACGACCTGCTTGACCGCGGCGTGCGGGTCATCTGCGTGTCGTTCATTTACTCGTACCAGAACCCAGACCACGAGCATCGAGCCAAGGAGATAGCCGAAGAGATCATCGAGGAGCGCGACGAGGATGCGCCGATATGGCTCTCGAGCTCCCAGAACCCGGTCCGTGGGGAACTCCCGCGGCTCAACAGTCTCATCCTCGAAGCCTATGCAGTAGAACCGTCCCGTGAACAGCTATACGGAGTGCGTGACGAACTGGGAGAGCGCGGGAACGAAGCTCCATTTCGAGTACTCTCTTCGTCCGGCGGCACCATCTCGCCGAACCACGATTGGCTGGTCGAAACGATGGTTTCAGGTCCGATCGGCGGCATTTTCGGCGCCGAGTTCCTGTCGGACGAACTCGGTATCGACAACCTGGTCTGCTCGGACGTCGGCGGTACGTCCTTCGACGTAGGCTTGATCACGGAAGGCCACTACCCGACTCGCTGGGATCAGTCGCTCGCGCAGTTCATGGTCAACATCCCGATGACGGCGATGGACACGATTGGGTCCGGAACCGGGAGCTTCGTCCGCGTTGACCGCGCGTCCAACCGGTTGGAGGTTGGACCTGACTCCGCCGGCTACCTTGTTGGCGTGGCGAACGAGGAGAGCGGCCTGGAGACGCCGACCGTCACCGATTGTACGGCGATGCTGGGGTATCTCGACCCAGACTACTTCCTTGGCGGGAAGATCGACCTGAACGTCGAGCGAGCAAAGGAGTTCATCGAGGAGCAAGTTGCCGGACCGCTCGACGAGGATCCGTACGAGACGGCTCGCGGGGTCCTCGACACCGTCGAACACAACATGACGAATGAGCTCAGGGCGATGATTCTCGGGCTGGGCTACAGTCCGGAGAACTATCACCTGATCTCCTACGGCGGTGGTGGCCCGCTACACGCGGCCGGATACACTCAGTCGCTGGACTTCCGGGATGTCCTGATTCCAGACTGGGCGGCGGCCTTCTCGGCGTTCGGGTGTGCGACGGCCGACTATTCCTATCGGTACGACCGATCGGTCGACCTGCCGTTGTACCCCGATCTGAGTAACGCAGAGCAGGTCGCAGAGGTACTCACTGATGCTATCACGGGACTGCGACAGCAAGCCGTCGAGGCGTTCGAACGCGATGGCATCGACACCGACGAGATGACCTTCCAGCCGTCACTCCGGATGCAGTACACCGGGATGCTCGACGACCTGGAGGTCACCTTGCCCGCGGACATCTGGGACGGCGAGATAGCACCTGATGACCTCCCGGACGTCATCGACGTCTACGAGCGGGAGTTTGCCCGTGTGTTCCAACGCGCTGCCCAGAGCCCCGAACAGGGCTACACGATCACGATGTGTGTTGGAACGGGGATCGCCCCGTCGCCAAGTCCCTCGCTCCCGAACGAGGAGCTTCAGTCTGAGACGCCACCGGAGTCGGCCAGTCGCGGTGAGCGTGACATCTACTGGGACGGCAGCTGGCACGAGGCGGCGTTGTGGGAGATGAACGATCTTCAGGCTGGCAACGTCGTCGAGGGGCCATCCGTCGTCGAAGCACCGGCGACGACCATGCTCGTGCCGCCCGGCTTCACTGCACCGCTCGATGAAAACCGGATTTTCCACCTTGGTCAGGAGGACCGACGATGAGTAAACCGAAGGACACACCTGAAACGACGGACCGCGTCTTCGAGGACGTACAGCCACCCATCGGATGGGACGACAAGTCGCTCCACCAGATGCTGGAGGAGACGGAGCAACAGACCGCCGAAACCGGTCGGTATGCCGGGCTCGACGAGCTGTCGATGAAGGAGGAGAACCCGTTCAAGTACGAACAGCTGTTCTCCCAGCTCCGTGGGGCGCTCGTCTCCGCAAGAGAGACGGCAATGCACGTCAGTGCTTCCCCTATTGTCCGTGAGATCGGCGAACTCTGCTTCCAGGTGTACACGCCTGAAGGGGACTGTGTGGGGCTCTCGACGGGGATAATCGTCCACGTCCACACCGGAAGCCTCGCGATCAAGTACATGATCGAGGAGGATTACGAAAACGGACGAGGGATCCAACCGGGGGACGTCTTCTGTAACAACGACAACGACCTCGGGAACGTTCACACGACGGACGTTCACACTATCGTTCCTGTCTTCCACGAAGGCGAACTCATCGCGTGGGTCGATGGCGTCACCCACCAGGTGGACATCGGGGGAATGACACGGGGCCACGACCAGTTAGCGAGTACAACTCGCTACGAAGACGGGTTGTACGCCACCTGTGAGAAGATCGGTGAGGAAGACGAGATCTATCAGGACTGGCGCGACCGGGCACAGCGCTCGGTCCGGACGCCGATGTACTGGGATCTCGACGAGAAATGCCGGCTCGCTGGCTGTCACATGGTTCGTGAGGCCGTCATGGACATGGTCGATGATGTCGGCTCCGGGACGTTCAAGCAGTTCATGCGCGAGGCGGTCGAAGAGGGTCGACAGACGCTGAACTCCCGCGTCGAGGAGCGGCTATTCCCGGGTACGTACCGGGATGCCTCGTTCATGCCGGTACCGTTCGAGGACGAGGCTTGGAAGCCGTCGGCGAAGCAGAACATGATCAACCACCTCCCAGTCGAGGTGCGGATCGACGGAGAGGGTGGTATCGAGTTCGACATGGAGGGTGCAAGTCCCCCGGGGCCACATCCCTACAACTGCGCCGAGGGAGCGATGGAAGGCGGCTTATGGGTGTCACTCACTCAATGTCTGCTCCATGACGGCAAAGTAAACGACGGTTCCTACATTGCTGTGGATACGAACTACCCGGAAGGAAGCATCGTCAACCCGCAGGATCCGAGCCTCTCGTATCACACCTCGTGGGGCTCGCTGATGCCGACCTACAACGCGTTCTGGAAGAACATCTCCCGCGGCTTCTTCGCTCGCGGCTTCCGCGAGGAGGTCGTCACTGGATACTCGGAGACGGGAGATCCGGTCCAGGGCGGCGGCAAGTACGAACCGACCGGCGAGTACTTCCCGGTCTCACCGTTCGAGCACTCGTGTCAGGGGCTCGGTGCCTCGGCCGTTCGCGACGGGCTCGACCACGGCTATGCGATGTGGAATCCGGAAAGCGACATGGGAGATGTCGAGGAGTGGGAACTCATCGAGTGGGGGCTCCCGTACCTCTCCCGCCAGGTCAAGCCCGACACCGCCGGCCACGGGAAGTACCGAGGTGGCTCTGGCTGGGAAGGCATCCGCGTCGTGCAGGACAGCTCGGACGTCTCGCTCTATAAGCACGTCGTTCCCGGGGTCGGGTTCACGACCTCGGGAATGTCCGGCGGGTATCCTAACGCGACGAACTACTCGTTGCGCGCCCACGACACCGATCTGGCGGAGCGGTTCGAAAACCAGCGCCCCTACCCAACCGGTGACTCGCCGCCGGGGACGTTCGATGAGGACATCGAAGGGGACGTCAAGCGCAGCACCAAGGGGCTGTACTTCCCGGAGGAGTTCGAAAACTACGATCTTCTCCACTACCAGATGGGCGGTGGCCCCGGCTACGGGGATCCGCTCGACCGACCGGTCGAGAAACTCAAAGAGGACATCGAGGAAGGGTTCTACACGCCCGAAACCGTCGAGCGTGTCTACGGCGTCGTCGGCACGCTCGACGAGCACGACCGAGAGTTCACGGTCGACGAAGAGGCGACCGAACAGGCCCGCAAGAAACTGCGGCAGGAGCGCCGCGAGGAAACGGTCGACTTCGAGGAGTTCTACGCTGCCGAGCGTGAACGCGTCCGCGAAGGCGACATCAGCGAGCCGGCTGAGTGGATGTTCTCGGGGGTCTTCGATATCTCCGAGGACTGGGCCGACTCGTTCCGCGAGTTCTGGGACCTCGAGGATGACTTCACATTCGAACAGGAGTGAGATACGATGGCAACACAAACTGATACTGACCAGATCGAGAAGCTCATCGATGGGAAACTCTCTTGGGAGGAACTTCGCGGTGACGTACTCCCGGATCCGAAGGATCCAGACCGGTTCGAGGTAACCCGTCAGGTGCTACAGAAGCGGGTCGACTGGGATGAACCGATCCTGGTACCATTGAACGACCACCTCTTCGTCGTCGGAACCGAGGACGGTCGCATCGTTAAATCCGAGTGTGGCCACGAGTTCGGCTCGCTGTCGGACAACTGGAAGGAACACTGCCAGATACGCGTCCGGGAGAGCGAAGCTGAGATGCGTGAGCTCTATCCGGAGAATATGACTCCGGATCCCGACTGGGACTTCGAACTCCGGGAGTTCTTCTGTCCGGAGTGTTACACGCTGCTCGACGTCGACGCTGTTCCAGCGGGGTATCCGGTGTTGAAGCCGTTCGATCCCGACGTCGACACCTTCTACGAGGAGTGGCAGGGGAGACCAGCGCCAGATCGAACCGAAGGATGAGTACACAGGTCGAGCAGACGTTGCGTGCGGCGTTCGAGACGGCTCTCGAAAAGTACGCCGACCGTGATGCGGTCACGATGGGAGAACAGACGCTCACCTATCGGGAGCTGGATAGGCGTGCCAACGCCGTTGCTCATGGCCTCGTCGAGCGAGGGGTTGAGCCGGAGGACCGCGTCGCGTTGATGCTGTCCAACCGGCTGGAGTTCGTCATTGCCGACCTGGCGCTCATCAAATCTGGGGCGACGCGGCTACCGCTGAACGACATGCTCACCGCCGAGGAGTTCCAGTACATGCTCGACGATTCACGAGCCGGAACTGTCATTGCCGGACCCGAGTTCGTCGATACGATCACAGACTTGTCACCAGAGCTTCCGCACGTAGAGACCATCATCGGCGTCAGCGACAGTGACCCGTTACCGGATGGTATCGAGACGTTCGAGATTCTCGATGGGGCCGTCGACGACCCGCCTGACTGCGATGTGGCGGCAGGCGACGTTCAGGGCCACTACTACACCGGCGGAACAACCGGGGATCCAAAGGGCGTCCTACAGACCCACGAGTCGATGACGCTCAACCAGTACGCCCACATCGTGGAACTGGGTGTCTCCGGTGATGAGACGATGCTACTGATGACGCCACTCCCGCACTCCGCCGGTCTGTTCCTCTGGTCGGCACTGTTGACGGGAGCGCATGCGGTCATCCATCCTGGATTCGACCCTGCGGGTGCTCTCAACGCAATCGAGGAGCATGACGTGACCTGGACGTTCATGGTCCCGACGATGATCTATCGGCTGCTCGACCACGAACTGCTCGCGGAGACCGATACGTCTTCGCTGTCGACGCTGATCTACGGTGCGGCGCCGATGACACCGGCCCGTCTGGAGGAGGGGATCGATGCCTTTGGGTCGATTTTCGTCCAGTTCTACGGACAGACGGAAGTCCCGAACCTCATCACAACGTTGGGCAAGCAGGAACACGTCAACGCCGTCGGGAGTGCGTCGGGCGGCAGGTTGAGTTCCGCCGGCACACCGTGTCTCATGTCAAAGGTCGAGATAGTCGATATCGAAACCGGCGAGCAACTCCCACCAGGAGAAGAGGGTGAGATCATTGCGAAAGCGCCCTACGCGATGTCTGAGTACTTCGAACGTCCGGAGAAGACAGCCGAAACGGTTACTGACGGCTGGGTCCACACCGGCGACGTTGGTCGGCGTGACGAGGACGGCTACGTCTATCTGCTCGACCGGGAGAGCGATGTCATCATCACAGGGGGCATGAACGTGTACTCAACGGAGGTCGAGGAATCCATCGATGACCATCCTGACGTTGCGGAGGTTGCGGTTATCGGTGTTCCCGATGACGAGTGGGGAGAGGCCGTTCATGCGGTGGTCGTCGCCGACGACCGTGGGGCGCTATCGGCGGAGAACGTCATTGCGATCGCCGACGAACAGTTGGCTGACTACAAAACGCCGAAAAGCGTGGAATTCGTTAGTGAAATCCCGAAAACGCCCTACGGAAAACACGACAAGGTCGCGCTCCGCGACCGCCACTGGGCGGACGAGGACAGGAACGTCGCCTGAGCGCCCACTGGTCCCGGGCTGCTTTTTCAGCTGGTGAGTACCTTCGGCGCTGTCGGCTACCCCGCAGGTTGCGTATCAGCGGTTGGATTTCTCGTAGGGGCCAACGAGTAATCTCGCTATCTATTCTTCGTGTCGGATAAAATACTATTCGGTAAATTTTTATTATTCTATTGCATCTTCAATTTTGATTGTTGAATGCTACCACAGCACACGCTAGTATCGATGTCCAACTGAACCGCCGACAAACACAATGATAGATCTGGAAGAGACGTTCATTTTCGACGCGGTCGTCCACGCGTACAACCTCGAGCAATCGAACTATCGCAACGAGCAACACGCACAGGGTATCACGGAGATGATCTACGGTACCGTCGATACGGCTTCACCACCGGGGTACCGGGTCACACGTGATGGGTACATCCGAAACTGGTCCGTTGAGGAGACGGCGAACATGCTGTTTCGCGAGAGTAATACGGACATGGCGACGTTTCAGTCGCTCCCCCTCTACGCCTATGAGGACGGGCTCACTGCCAACGAGAACTGTGTGGAAGCAGTTGAAGACTATCCAGAACGATTTCTTGGCTTTGCGAATATCGATCCACTCCGAGATGGCTGGGAACAGGAACTCGAGAAGCAAGTTGAGGCGGTTGACCCAGTCGGGTTGAAACTGTACCCCTCTCACTGGGGCGAAGACTTCCATACCAGCTGGCGGATGGACGACGAGTCCGTGGCCTACCCCGTCTTCGAGAAGGCGAAATCTCTCGGTATCGACTTCATTGAAGTCCACAAGGCGATTCCGTTCGGACCGGTCCCGCGGCAGCCGTATCACCCAGGAGACGTGGACGACGCCTGTTCGAACTTCCCGGAGATCGACTTCGGTATCGTTCATGGCGGGTTAGCGTTCACGGAGGAGACCGCGTGGCAGATGGCGCGCTTCCCGAACCTCCATATCAACATGGAGACCCTCGGCATTCAGGCCGTAGCTAACGAGCGAGCGTTCGCCGAGACGATGGCAAAGATCCTCTCCATCGGTGGTGAGCCTGTTCTCGACCGAATGTACTGGGGATCGGCAGCCATGGCGTATCATCCACAGCCGGAACTCGAAGCCATCCGCGACTTCGAGTGGCCGGATGATATCGAGAGCCGAGGTATCGAGTTCGGCTCGATGCCCGAGATAACCGATGAACACAAGCGGGATATCCTCGGTCGTACCTATGCCGATCTCGTCGGATTGGACATCGATGAAGCACGCGAACGGCTCTCTGACGACCAGTTCAGCAAGCAGACGGCCGAGAGTGGACTCGCGGATCCGTTCTCGACGACGGACGCCGCATCCGAGGTGTACTAAATGTCGGCCGAACCATCACCGCTCGCAGTTCGAGACAAACTCGACGCAATCGTCGACCCCTGCAGTGAAGCCCGAGGTACGGACATCAGCATTGTCGAGATGGGGTTGCTCAAGCGAATCGAGGTCGATGGTGGATCGGTTCATATTGAACTCCGGATAACCTCACCATCCTGTATGATGGTCGGCTACTTCATCGAGCAGGCACAGGACCGAGTTGGCGATCTGTCCGGAGTAGATGAAGTCACGCTCTCGACCGATGCTGGCCTTTCCTGGCGCGAGGAGATGATGTCCGAGAGCGCGAAGGAACGGCGGCATGAGCACCAACAACTACTGGCAGACCGATACGGAGACGAGCCGCAGGTGAGTGCAGCCGAAGAATGAGACCGTACGACGATTCATATTTTTGACGAGTTTCTGAACCGCGGCAACGCTTGACTATGGTGAGCAGCGAAATGGAGCATGGTTTCACTATGTCATGGCTCGCTTGCTGTTGTCGATAGTTCATGCCAGTACCATTAGGGGAAGCTATGGGGAGGTGTCTATTTCTCCCAAACACTTTATTGGGTGTTCTGTATGTCGATCTGGGAATTCGGTCACACGCGTCGGCAACGTCCTCCAGCGAGTCGAACCGCTTCTCGAGTCGCATTGTGATCTTCAGGCCGAGGTCCTCAACGCTGGTGAGCACTTCTAGAACCCCTTGTCGTCGTCCTCGTCAACGTCGTCGGGGTCCGCGCTGGTCGCTTTGTAGCGTCTCGATCGCGGTATCAAGGTCTCGGGAGAGCTGCTCGGCGACTGCGACGGAGAAGTCGTGAGTCTCGCCGTCGAGCTCGACGCGAACCGTGTCGTCGTCGACGGCACCGGCCCGAAGGCGGTTGCCCACTCGTAAGATAGCTAAACGAACGCAGTCGCCCGGATAACTTCAGATATCAACTGGCATGCTCCTCGAGAGATCATAGGGTACTCCTAGGAGGATTCCACTGACGGAAGCGTAAACGAAAACGTGGTCCCGTCTCCAGGCTCGGAGTCGACCCAGATATCGCCGTCGTGACGCTCTACGATCCGCTCACAGAGCGCCAGGCCGATGCCCGTTCCGTTGTATTCATCGGAGCTATCGAGACTCTCGAACACCTCGAAGACCTGGTCAGTGTACGCAGGGTCGATGCCGATCCCCTCGTCTTCGACGGACACGACCCACCTCGGGCCTTGCTCCTCGGCGGCGACGTCCACTCGAGGCGGGTCGTCACCGCTGTACTTGATGGCGTTCTCCAGGAGGTTCTGGAACAACTGGCGGAGTTGATCCCGGTCGCCCTCGACCTGAGGAAGCGAGTCAGCGGTAATTTCGGCGTCCGTCTCCTCGATCTTCATCTGCAGATCTTCGCGGACGTCTGCGATGACGGCGTCCAGATCGACCGGCTCGAACGGGTCTCCACGCCTGTCGACTCGTGAGTACTGGAGCAGCCCCTGGACCATGTCACTCATCCGGTCAGCGCCGTCCACCGCGAACTCCAGGAACTCCCGCCCCTCCTCGTCGAGTTTGTCCCCATAGCGGTCCTCGACGAGTTGCAGGTAACTCGAAACCATCCGCAGCGGCTCCTGCAGGTCGTGCGAGGCGGCACGGGCGAACTGCTCGAGTCGCTCGTTCGATTCTTCGAGATCGTCGATCAGCTCCTCCAGCCGCTTTTCCCGCTGTTTTCGGTCGGTGATGTCCTGAACTGCCCCCCGGAGCGAAACCACGTCTCCCGTCTCGACCTCCGGATCTCCCTGGACTCGCAGCCAGCGTATTTCGCCATCGGGGGTTCGAATCCGGGCCTCTACGTCGAACGGCTCACCCGAGTCGAGCGCCTCCTCGACTGCATTCTCGACGAGAGGCCGGTCCTCGTCGTGGTAGAACTCGAGACGGTCGTCGATGGACGGCTCCTCGTTCTCGGACACCTCCAGAATGTCGAAGACGTTGTCGGTCCAGAACAGGTCCCTCGTGTCGACGTCGATCTCCCACCCGCCCACGTCGGCGAGGCGTTCGGTCTTTTCGAGGAGGTCCAGCGCACGCTCGAGCTCTTGCTCGTACTCTTTGCGCTCGGTGACGTCCTTCGCCATTCCAACCCATTCGATGACCTCGTCGTCCTCGTCCAGCCGCGGGACTGCACGCGAGAACGTCCACCCTAAGCTCCCATCGGGCCGCTCTACCCGATGTTCCAGCTCGAAAACGCTTTTCGTCCTGATCGATTCGTTGACGGTTTCCATGACGTACTCCCGGTCGTCGGGATGAATGTATTTCTCGAGCCACTCGTTGGTCGGTTCCTCCGTATCGGCAATGAACTCCTGGCCCTCGAGTTGGTACATTTCGGTCCAGTCGGGGCTCATGCGATACAGCGCATCCGAACTCGCCGTGACCAGTGCTCGGAACCGGTCTTTACTCTCCTGCAGCTCCTGCTCGGCTTCCTTGCGCTCGGTGACGTCGCGCGTGGTTCCGGCGATGGCTTCGACTTCACCATCGTCGTTGCGGACCGGTGCGAAGATGTAGTCGTACGTTCGGCGACCCTTTTCGGCGTGTTGAAACGCCACTTCACCGCGAACGGGCTCTTTCGTTTCGACGACCTGGTCGATCTCGCGTTCGTGCATCTCGGCGTGCCACGGCTCGTAGCCCAATTCGAGCAGCGTCTTTCCGATGGACTCCTCGTAGGTCTGGCCCCACATCTCCAGCAGTGCATCGTTGGCGTAGATAACCCGATAATTCAGGTCGAATGCGTATATCAGGTCGGGTGTGCTGGACACGATCGTCTCGTAGAGTCGCCGCTCTCGCTCCGATTTTGGGCTCACGATCGCCGGTTCTGGTTCGGCTTCCGTGGACCCGGAGGCTATCGCAGAAGAAGGCGTTTCCGAATTTTCGAACGCGCAGGCGATCGTCAGTCCCAACTCGGCAAGGGCGTCCCGCTCCTCCGTCCCGAATCCCTGGGGCCTGTCAGTAGTCAGGTGTAAGACCCCGTGCAACTGCTCATCGTGAACGAGGGGAATGAACCCGAAAACTTCGCAGTCGGGTGGGAAAGCCCGGCTGGAGGGCTCCTCGCTGGATGGATTATCGAGTGGATTCCGTTCAACCGCAACCTCCTGTTTACGCACCGCCTCGTTTGCGAGCTCCGCCTGGAACGATTCATCAGTGATGGAAATCCTCTCCAGCTTCTCCGCCGCGACCCCCGCGGAGGCTGCCGGAATGACTTCCGCTGTTTCAGGACTGTAGCGACCGATCCACGCGGAGGAGTAGCTCTCCGTTGCTGCGAGCTCGTCACAGACGCGCTGCCGTATTTCTGGCTCTGTGGTGGCTGGAAGCAGCGCTCGGGTAACTTCTCCCAGCACGTTGTTCAGCTGGTTCCGGCCGACTCTTTCCATTTGATATTCATAACCAAGGGGGCGGTTCTGCCTTAATCTTTTTTGGAGCAGGGATCCGCCGGAATGTAACGAGCCACCCCGAATAGCGGGGCTCGTCGGTGGATTCATCCGAAAACCATTCCGGCGCCCGCTGGTGATGCCAGCGAGTCCGGGGCTTCCGTGAAGGTGCACGATAGCCATTTGCGCAGAAACGACCGGCCCCGACACGCCCGGACTGACAATAGGGAGAATGGTTCTCCCCGACAACCGTGAAACTACACTGCAGCGACGCCTGGAGAACGCTGAGCCACCGCTAAAACCTGTCCCTTCCCAGAAACCACGTTTCAGAACGGTGGGGTCGCAGGCTACAGCGACCTCCACCGAGAGTGTCAATTGCCGGGAAACCCGGCAACTGCCAGTACGGACACTCGACATTAAATATTCCCGATCGTATCACTACCTACAAATTTCCATACTATCACAGCCACAGCTCACCAGCCTCTATCGACTGACCATCGTCAATAAAAAGTCGTGGCAGGATCGCTCCTGACGGCCCGTGACGCCCGCTAACGCTGCCGCAGCAGTCCTTCTGCTTGCCTTTGTCGCTGTCTCTGCCCGGTTACTTGCCGTTGCCGCGGCCGTTCTGCTTGTCGCGGCCGTTGTGCTTGCCGTTGCCGCGACCTTTCTGCTTGCCGTTGCCGCGACCTTTCTGCTTGCCGCTGCCGCCGCGGTCGTTCGGCTTGCCGACGATCTTCACTTCGTCGGTGCCGGAGAGGCCGCGGCAGGTGCACTTCTCGCGGGACTTTCCTTCTTCCTCGCTTTCGCCCCCGTGATCGCCTTCGGATTCGACCCAGAGGAGCTCCGCTTTCTCGTCACCGTGCGCGAAGTTCGTCTCCTCGGCGTCGAAGTGGAGCACGAGGTCGTCGTCACCGTCGTCGTCGACGTCCTCGACGTGGCCGCCGTGGACCGGTTCGGCGCTGTCGCAACCGACCTTCTCGGCGGCGTCGAAGCGGTAATCGACCTTCCGCTCCGTCGGGTCGAACGCCTCCGTCTGGAGGACCGCGACCGGAATCACGCCCTTGCTGTTCGGGTTGATCGGGTCCTGCTGACCACCGTTCCCCGGTTTCACCTCGATGTCGAGTTTCGGGGGGAAGCACGTTTCCTCGTCGGACTTGGATTTGGACTCGGATTCGTCCTTGTTGTCCGTTTCGCCTTCCTCGGCCGCGCCGAGGCCACTCCCCACGGAGAGGCCCGTAATCCCGGTGATCGCCAACGCACTCGTTTTGATAACGCTACGCCTGCTGACACTCTCGGTGGAAGGACTGTCGCTCATAGCGACGTTTATTCGGTCACGGAGGCCTCTGTTAACAATGGTGGCCACGTGTGTTCCCCGTGACAACATATATTACAGGAAACATAAACATCGGCATTACATCTCGAAAACAGGCTTGGAAACGAAGCGCAACCATCCATTACTGTTCGGCCACAATCGACGCCGTTTGGTCCGTTAGGGCCCCGAGCACGACGAACCTGAACTCCTCCCTGTATTCTGTACTGGCAGTGATCTCCCAGCCGTACGTCTGGGCTACAATCTGTATGAGGGGGAGAACCAACCCAGTCTCCAACACGGCCGTGGCTATGCGGTGCTCGAAGGGGACGCTCCTCGAGAGCGTTGCTTGGTACCACGCCCCAACTGATTTACTCTGCAACCCCGTACAATTAGCAATGCCGGTTGACGCGACGGCCTTCAGCGAGCAACTCGCCACGCTATCGGCTGGAGCAGCTACTGCGCTCGTCGCCGACCTCTGGAGCGCACGCGGCCGGGACGTCGAGCAAACGGACGGTCGCCTCGTCCTCGACGCGACGTCGACGGCGCCAGCGGAAACGCTCGCCGTCGTTACCGATGGCTCCGACACCCCACCTACGAGAGGCGTCGATACCGTGGTTACCACTGTCGACCACCGGGATCTGGACGTGCCGCCCAACGCCGACGTCGTCGGTCCCGAGGACCTGTTCCAGTTACTGAAATTCGGCGTTGAGCCCGACCACGGCGAGCGCCTCCTCGCCGAGTACTTCGAGAACCTCCCGGCCGAATTCGAAAGGAGCACCCCTGCACACCCGGACTCGACGACCGACTCCTGGGTGGCCGACGGAAACACTGTCGTGGATGCCGACGGAACCGCTACCGAGGGCGCCGACGGAACCGCCACCGAGGTCGCCGATGGAAAAGCCGTCGCTGACGCCGACGTAACTATTGCCGAGGCTGTCGAGGGAACCGCGGCCGAGGCCGCCGAGGCCGCCGACGAAGCAGCTGTCGAGAATCCCGGCGGAAACACTCCCGAGAACGGTCGCGAGTCGACCGGAACTGAAGCCGCCGACACGATGGCGCCGACGGAATCGCCGAGCCGAACGCCGACCCGGCGAGCGCTCCTCCTGACCGGTGGTGCCGTCGTCGCCGGGTTGGGGGCCGCCATCGCGACGGGCGTCACGACGAACGCGCAACCGACGGTCGCGGCGCCGGGCGTGACAGCCGGCGGGGTCGTCGACGCGACGAGCCTCGGGGCTGCACACGTCGACGGCATCGCCGAACGGTCCTACTCCCTGGCGCTGGATCTGCGGATCAGCGGTGTCGACGAGCGCCTCCGGTCGTATCTCGCAATGGACCTCGGGCTCACCGCGGACCGAACCTGCCGCACGCGCGTGTCGACGAGCGGTGAGGAGGCCCCGAAGTTCCTCGGGGAACCGCCGGCGACTGCCGAATTCTGGTCCAATGGCGAGACGCACCTCGTCAATTACGAGCCGGCAGCGACGGAGTCGTTCACGGAGTTCCAGTCGCCGGACGGGTTCGTCGGCACCTGGAAGTACTGGGCGTGGGCGATCCCGTTCGGCGGGACGCTGGGTAGTCGCCCGAGCGGGTACTTCGAGACGGTCTTCGACGCGGTTCCGACGAGACTCGTCGAGCGCCGCGAGACGGCCGATGGCCCTCTGTACCGCGTCGCCAACGACGGTAGGGAGCTCACGTCGCCATCGTCCCTGAACGAGCCCGGTGCGAGCAACGTCCGCAACGTGCGTCTGGACGCCCTGATCGACAGTCGGGGGGTGGTCCGTTCTTTCGAGCTCGACTTCGCCGCCGAACTCGACGGCGAACCAGCCGAGTTCTCTCGGCGGATGGCGTACACGGCGTTCGGCGAGACGACCGTCGAGCGCCCGCCGGAGGAAGGGTAGCGCGTCGGGAGCGGGCGCAGTCGGACGCGGTCGGGCGTTGCCGGAGTGCCCGGTCGGCTCGAATACGAATGGGGCGACTCAGTGCGCTTCAGATTCGAACAGGCCTTCGAGGAACTGCGTCGACCGCTTCTTCTCGCCCGCGGGCACGTAGACGAACGGGATGGGCGTGTCGAACGCGCGCTCGCCGTACAGCCCCCAGTCGCCGACGGAGCGCGTCGTGCCGCCGTAGGCGATGGGGATGTCCCGGAGCTGGCCGGGCTCGTACTCGGGGACGTACGAGCGCTCGATCCACACCTCGTGGGGCGGGACGCCGAGTTCGTCCGCGAGGGTTTTCTCCAGCCGCTCGTCGTTGGCGACGAGCCACTCGCCGAAGACGTCGAGGTCGGCGTCGACGCGGTCGGCAAACGCGATCCGGTGTTTCCAGCACGTTTTCGGGAACTCGCGGGCCCGGAAGCGGTCGTACAGGTCGGCGAGCGTCGACTCGGGGTACTCGCTGGCGGTGACGCGCAGCCGCTCCATCAGCGTGTTATCGTCGATCTCCCCGTCGAGGATCTGGTCGATGGTGACCGGCGGGGCCTCACGGAGGGCGTCGAGTTCGTCGAGCAGCGCCCGGAGCAGGACGTTCGCGTACACCGACTTGTGATGCTGGGTCACCCACATGTACAGCGCGATGCGACCCTCGAGGTAGTTGCCGATGACGCTGAGCGCCTTCTCGGAGAGCGCGAGCCCCTCCGTCGGGTGGGCCGTGTAGGCGTCGACCATCCGGTGGGTGTCGAAGCTCAGCACGTCCGCACCGGTCATCTGGTTGTCGCGCGTGATGTAATCGAGGCGGTCGACGTCGATGGGCGAGGAGAGGAGCTGCGCGCCGAGCCCGAACTGCCAGGGGCCGCCGCGCTCGAAGACGAGGCTGTAGCCCAGCATGTACGCGCACACCTCGTAGGGGTTGGCGCCGAGGTCCCAGAGGGGTTTCCGGAACTCGCGGAGGACGATGAGACAGCCCAGTAGCTCGTGCGCGCTCGACTCCCGGAGCGGCGCCTCGCCGATGCCGGCGTCCACGAACTCGTCGACGAGCCCGTGGTCGTCGAGTCGGTCGTAGAGCTCCTCGGTGTCCAGAAAGCGCTCCGCGAGGTGCGAGAACGGCGGGTGGCCGACGTCGTGGAGGAGACACGCGCACTCGAGCGTGCGCTGGATCTCGTCGAGCTCCTTCTCGTCGGTGTTGCGCGTGAAGTACGGCTCCTCGCGCAGGTTCTCGAACACCGTGCGACCGAGGTGGTAGACGCCGAGGCTGTGCTCGAAGCGCGTGTGGTTCGCGCCCGGATAGACGAGATGCGTCGCCGAGAGCTGGCGGATGTACCGCATGCGCTGGAACGCGCGCGTGTCGACGATGCGGTCGACGAGGGGCTGGTCGAGTTCGATGTAGCCGTGAACGGGGTCCTTGATCTGGGTCGTCATGAGATGTCGAGCGGCGCGCCGTGTTGTGCTAGCCGGCGCGGCAGCGTGTTGTCCAACGTCGCCACCGGAGCATGGTCGGTGTTTCGGTCCTCGATCCGGAATGTATTTGGGCGAACATCGGCAGCACCATTCGACGCTCTCAGTCGCTGGCGACGGTGTATCGGCCGAATTCCCTTTGTGGCCGCCCGCGGAGGTACACCCAGAGGCAACCTCAGCATGAGTGATACCGACGAGGACGTTCAGCTGTGGCTCGTCGAGCGAACGTACTCCGACGACGAGCAGAACCTGATCATTCTAACGTACGCCACGACGGACGGGAAGCAGTATTATCGGAAGGAGCGCGCCCTGACCTCCTTTAGCGACGTGCGGGAGACGACCGCGGCCACGACCGTGGAACCGGAGTCGCTCGGGACGGTCGAGGACGAGGCGATGCGGGAACAGTACGCGGCCGAGGCGAAGCGGATGGCCGAGACGCACGACCCGGACGACGTCATTTAGCTCGGAAACGGGGCGGAAAGCGTACCGTCGCCGGCGGGATAGCCTTCGGGCGGCCCGGTTCCCGCGCTCCATCGGAAAAAACGGAACTTTAATGCGCGAATCGCCTCGACACTGAAGTACGAATGCTCCCACTGCAGCTCGTCGACAGTTTCCTGCTGCCCTATCACCTGGGGCACGTCCTGCTGCTCGCGTTCGTCATGTCCACCCTGGGTGCGCTACCGTTGAAGAACCAGCGGGTCATCGCGGTCAACCTCACCGTTTTCGGGGTCATCTTCATGGTCGCCCCATTCAGCGCGATGACGCCCCCGTACATCCTGTTCGGGATCGCGCTGGTCGTCATCGGCCCATTGCTGTGGACGACCGCGGAAGCCTGAGCGAGGGAAACTGCGTCGAACAAACCCTTTTTGCCCGCACGTCGCCTCCAGCGACACATGATCACGGTACGGGCGCCAGCGACCAGCGCCAACCTCGGGAGCGGTTTCGACGTCTTCGGTGCGGCGCTGGCGAGTCCGGCCGACGTCGTCCGCGTCGAGAAGGCCGACCGCACGACGATAGACGTCACCGGCGTCGGCTCCCAGTACATCCCTGAGGATCCCGACGGCAACACGGTCGGCGCCGTCGCCGAGGAGCTGGACGCACCCGCGCACATCCAGATCGACAAGGGCGTCCGCCCGGCCTCGGGGCTGGGCTCCTCCGCCGCCAGCGCGGCCGCGGCCGCCGTCGCGCTGAACGAACTGTACGACCGCGGCTACACCCGCGAGGAGCTCGTCCCCGTCGCTGCCGAGGGCGAGGCCGTCGTCTCCGGCGTCGCGCACGCGGACAACGTCGCGCCGGCCATCATGGGCGGCTTCACCGTCACGACTGCCACCGGCACGAACGCCGTCGACGCCGAGGTCCCCCTCGTCGCCTGCCTCCCGGACGTCGCCGTCTCGACGCGGGACGCGCGCCGGGTCGTTCCCGACGAGGCCACGATGGACCAGGTCGTCGAGACGGTGGGGAACGCCGCGACGCTGACGGTCGGGATGTGTCGCTCGGACCCCGACCTGGTCGGTTTCGGCATGGAGGACTCCGTCGTCACCCCCGCCCGCGCGGAGCTCATCACCGGCTATCACGACGTCCGCGACGCCGCCCTCGCGGCCGGCGCGAAAGGGGTCACCGTGAGCGGCGCCGGCCCGGCTATCCTGGCCGCGTGCGAGGCTGACGACCGGCGCCCCATCGCGGCCGCGATGGTCGACGCCTTCGCGAACGAGGGCGTAGAGTCGCGAGCGTACCAGACGCGGATCGGTGACGGCGCGACGATTATGTAAACTCGATTTTGTCGGTGTCGCTCTTTTAAATTGGTTTCCAGGTTTTCGGATCGCTAGTGGAACCACTCGGCATGCCCAGAAAGCCCCTGCCGGTGAAGCGCTCGCGTTATTCGGTTGATTAGGTATTGCCGGTGGCGACACCACTCAACATGCCTCGAAAGCCCCAGCCGCTGAGGCGGTCGCGCTATTCGGTTGATAGGCGGTCGTTGCTGGCGATACCACTCGGCATGCCCAGAAAGCCCCAGCCGCTGAGCGCTCGCGCTGCTCGCTGTGCTCCTCACCGGCTCACTCGCTACGCTCGTTCGCCGGTTGCGGTGCTAGCGTCGCAGGGCGTCCCGCTCAGCGGCTGCCCCTTTCAGTCC
>JBDGPU010000185.1:0-23146 GCA_042219525.1 Halopenitus sp. | reverse complement strand
CCCATCGGGTCGATGTTCTCCATGTTGCAGATGATGATACAGGAGTCGTCGGCGTCCCGCATCACCTCGTACTCCAGCTCGACCCAGCCGGAGATGGATTCCGTGACGAGCACCTCGCTGTTCCGCGAGAGGCGCAGGCCCTTGCGGACGCGCTCGACGAGCTCCTCGAACTCGGAGACGACGCCGGAGCCGGACCCGCCCAGCGTGTAGGTCGTCCGCGCGATGACCGGGAGGCCGCCCACCTCGTCGACGGCGTCCTGGACGCGCCCGCGGAACGCGTCCTCGTCGAAGTCGGAGACGGACTCGTCCTCGTCGAGCGAGATGGTCGTCGACGCGGCGACCGGCTGGCCGAGTTCCTCCATCCGCTGGCGGAAGAGGTCGCGGTCCTCCGTCGCGTAGATGGTGTCCAGCGGCGTGCCCATGATGTCGACGTCATACTCCTCGAGGATGCCCTGCTCGGCGAGTTCGGCGGTGACGTTGAGCCCGGTCTGGCCGCCGAGGCCGGCGATGACGCCGTCCGGGTTCTCCTGCCGGATGACCTCGCTGATGGCCTCGGGCGTGATCGGCTCGATGTACACGCGGTCGGCCATCTCGGGGTCGGTCATGATCGTCGCGGGATTCGAGTTGACGAGCACGACTCGGGCCCCCTCCTCCTGGAGCGCGCGACAGGCCTGTGCGCCGGAGTAGTCGAACTCGGCTGCCTGTCCGATCTGAATCGGGCCACTACCGATGAGCAGGATCGTGCGATCCTCGGATGCCCCCGCGTCGGCGTCCGTGGATACCTGTGAGTCGCTCATTACCGATCAGGAGTACGCACATCGTAATAAGGCCGGCGATAGAATACGATTCTCGCAAACTGGTTGCGAAATTCGCAAGTTATGGTGTAACGTGGCACACTCGCCGATTCTTTAAGAGGGTGCCGTCGCACGCGACGGTATGGGCTCGGACACCGACGAAGCGACCCCCGGTCGCGTCGATTCCGCGTTCACCACGCCGCCGGCCCTCGAGGCGGGCGACACCGTCGCGGTCGTGGCGCCGTCGCGGCCGCCGAGCGAGCCGAAACTCTCCATCGGCCGCGAGCGGCTGGAGGCGCTCGGCGTGGAGACGACGTTGCTCCCCACTGCGCAGCGCACCGACGCCGAGGAGCCAGCCCCGCCAGCCGAGCGCGCCGCGGAGCTGGAGGACGCGTTTCGGGACCCGACGATCGGCGGAGTGATGGCCTACAGCGGCGGCGACGACCAGCTCCGGGTGCTCTCACACCTCGACGGCGACGTCCTCGCGGCCAACCCGACGCGCTTCTTCGGCTACAGCGACAACGACAATTTCCGGCTCTATCTGTGGAATCGGGGGATCGTGAGCTTCGGGATCGGGCTGCACCCGGACCTGACGTGCGACCCGGAACTGAACGCGTACACGGAGCGGTACCTCCGGCGCGCGCTCTTCGACGACTCGCTGGGCACGGTCGAGCCGGCCGACGAGTGGACCGACGACTGGTACGACTTCGAGGACCCCGAGCCGCGCGAGTGGGACGAGAACCCCGGCCCGACGATCAGCCGTGGTGACGAGGCGCCCAACGGCGAGGTCACTGGCCGGCTCTGGGGGGCTAGCTTCGCCATCCTGAAGTGGCACCTCCAGACGGACCGCTACCTCCCGGATCCCGCCGCGCTCGACGGCGCGATCCTCGCGCTGGAGACCTCGGAGGACGTGCCGGTGCCCCGCGAGGTCGGCTACACGCTCCGCGCGATGGGCGAGCGCGGCCTGCTGGAGCGGTTCGACGGCGTCGTCGTCGGTCGCGCGCAGATCCACAGTCCGCACATCGAATGGGAGCCGGAACGCGAGGAGTATCCAGCACGATTGCGGTCGGTCGTCGAGCGGGAGGTGTCTCGCTACAATCCCGGCGCTGTCGTCGGCTTCGGCTACGACTTCGGCCACACGGCGCCGGCGGTTCCGCTGCCGCTGGGCGAGCGGACGACGATCCGGTCGGACGGCTCACTCCGGTTCGAGTGAGCACCGACCGGGGAGCCGGTAGCGGTACGGGCTGTCGCCGAGCACCTCGACGTCACCGCGCTCCGCCCGCCGCCCGAGGACGGTCGCGACGCGGTGGGGGCTCCCGAACTCCTCCGGGTCGTCGAGGTGCGCGGCGATCTCCCGGGCCGTCAGCGGCTCCTCGGCGTCGGCGAGCACACCGCGCAGCCGTTCGAACTCGCCAGTGTGCATGTGTCTTACACACAACGGGCTCCGACAAAGGCTTCAGTGTAACAACAGTCGGACAACCGTCGGACAACTGTGAGCGGAAGCCGGAAAAATCCGGTCAGGCGTACGGATCCTCGGCTTCGAGGTCGCGCTCGGCGCGGTACGTCTCCACGAACTCGGCGACGTCGAACTCCAGCATCTGCTCCTCGAACTCGGTCAGGGCGGCCTCGTCGTCGCCGTGGCTCACGGCGTGTTCCATCAGCTCGACGACGAGCTCGACGATGATCTCGTGGAGTCGGCGGGAGTCGAACGCCGCCACCCACAGCAGCGCGTAGCCAACGTCGCCGTCGTCGGACGCGTCCGCGGAGACGATCTGTTCGGGGAACTCCTCCATCGCGATCCCCATGAGGTGCGGCGTGCCGAACTCCGGCATCTCCTCGCTCGTCGTCTCGACGGCCTCCTGGAGCACCTCGACTAGGAACTCCGGCAGGAAGCGGTCGGGCGGGTGGACGTCCATCACGACGGCGTGGGTGTCGCCGCAGTCGCACTCGAAGTCGCGCATCCCCAGATCGAGGTCCCCGAGACGGATCGTCTCCCCGCACGGGAGATCGAGGGCGTCGGTGTCGTCGCCGGGAACGCGTGGCTCGGCCATAGCCGCCGTTAGCAACGCTCGCCGTTAAAAGGCGCGAAAGCCGCGTCCGCGGCGGAACCGGTGCTACTCGTACTCGTCCGTCGCGCCGAAGTCGGATTCGCCGACCTCGCTGTCGGTCGCCGCCAGCGACTCGGGCTCCTCGGGTTCGAGCGGTTCCGTTTCGACCGGCTCCGATTCGGTCTCCGCCTCCCCGGCCTCTTCGCCCTCGGTCTCTTCCTCCCCCTCCGCTTCGTCCTCTGCCTCTTCCTCCCCCTCTGCTTCGTCCTCTGCCTCTTCCTCCCCCTCTGCTTCCTCATCGGTCTCGGCCTCGGCTTTTTCTTCTTCCTCCTCGACCTCAACTTCGGCTTCGACCTCGATGTCGACCCCTTCCGCGGTGTAAGAGGCCTCGATCAGTTCGGCGTCGTCCCGTTCGACCTCCAGTTCGTCGCTGTCGACCTCGACCTCGATCTCGACGTCGACGGATACGTCCTCGCTCATGCGCGTCCGTACGCGACCACCCTCAATAAAGGAACTCGCCGGCCGACGTATCCGGATGAATCGTTCACCCGTCAGCGACGGTGACATCGACCGCGTGCGGAAGAGACGCGTTTGCACCGTAGCCGTCCTGGTTCCACGGGAACTCGTCGGATCCGGCCTCGTCCCAGTGTTCGACCGGGTCGGAGAGCCGCGGCGGTTGCCGGCGGCCGCGGTCGTCGGCAGCGCGGCTCACGAGGGTGTAGTCGCCGGAGTCGGGCGTCCAGAGGTACCGGAACAGGCGCCACGCGCCGGCATAGTCCGGGCCGAGGAACGAGGCCTCGCCCCACGTCTCGCCGCCGTCCGTCGAGAGTTCGACCGTCTCCAGCGTGGCGTCGCCGGCCCAGGCCATCCCGAGGACCTCGACCTTCCCGTCGCGCCGGGGCTCGACCGTTGCGCCGTCGGTCGGATAGCCGATGATCGATTTCGGGAGCTGGTCGAAGGTGTAGGGGTGGTCGACCGCACCGTCGTGGAGCTGCCGCCACGTGTCGACGGTGTCGACGGACTCGCGGTGGGTCGGCTCCTCGCCGGCCGGGTGGATGCGATACCGGTTCTGCTGCCAGTGGGCGCGGTCGAGGTCGTCGTCCCAGGCGTCCCCGACCACCATCCGGTCCATGACGCGCAGCTCGGTCAGCCACTTGACGCTGTTGACGCCGTACCAGCCCGGGACGATGACGCGAACCGGCTTGCCGTGTTCCAGGGGAAGTGGATCACCGTTGATCGCGTACGCGAGGATACAGTCGTCGGCCGCCTTCGACACCGGAATCGAGCGCGCGAACGCGGTTTCGTCGGTGGGGTGGTCGCCGCCGACGGCGGTGATCCAGCGGCCGTCGGCGGTGCTTTCTGTATTCCCGCCGCCACCCAGCGCTCCGTGCCGTCCGAGGACCTCCCGGAGCGGGACGCCCGTCCAGAACGCGGTGCTCACGCCGCCGACGGTCCAGTTCGGGGACCCGGTGTCGCCCTCGAAGTACGCGCGGCCGTTGCCCGCACACTCCATCGTGTGCGCGACGGTGACCGACGGGTACTGCTCACGGAGTTCGTCGACCGTAATCTCGGCATGCTCGTCGACGTCGCCGGTGAGCGAGACCCTCCAGCTCTCGGGGTCGACGTCGGGGACGTCTCCGTGTTGGGAGACGTGGTGGTCCTCGATCGACGTGAGCCATTCCGTCAACAGCTCGCGTCGGGAGACGTCGCGAACGTTCGTCATCGTCGGAACGTCGCAGTGGACCGTGAAAGAGGATGTGGCGGATCGGGTCGGCGGTCGGACCGGCGGACCGGTTGGGAAAAGTCGGCTCGCCGCGCTACTCGTTCTGCTGCCGCCCGTCGCGGTGGACGGCGATCGCCTGGTCGAGCGTGAGGTCGCCGTCGGCGACGCGGCGCGCGAGGGGCTCGTCGATGGTGCGGTCGCCGGCGGAGCGCTTCCGGGATTCGGTCTTGATCCGCTGGAGTTCGCCCTCCGTCGGGTCGAGCTCCCGCGAGTCGATCCGTTCGCCCTCGCGACCGGCGATGTTGACGGCCGCGAGCACGTCGGCCATGCCCCGAGCGCCGTCGCCGAGGTACGGCGTCGTCCGCGTCTCGTCGACGAGTTCGACCGGGACGTCGTCGAGCTCGTTGACGATGCGGGCCCCCTTCAGCCGGTCGCCGTCGCCGACGCGGACGAGGGGGTCGGTTGCCTCCGCGACCGCCTCGCGGATCGTCTCGACGGCGTCGCCGAGCGGGACCTGGTAGACCGTCACGACGGTGTCGCCGGCGAGTACCGCGATACCCGGCTGCGGACCGGGGTCGACGCCGACGATCGTTCGGCCGCCGCCACCCTCCAGCAGAGCGAGCGCCTCGTCGACGCCGCTCCGCACGTCGTCCGGGTCGACGTCGACGCGCGTCACCGACGTGTCCTCGGGGAGGTCGACCTCGTCGGTCGGTGCGGCGACGACGACGGACGCGCGAGCCGGCAGCTCCTCGTCGGGCTCGACCGTCGTGAACGTCGCGCTCCGCTCCCGGAGCGCGCTGACGGCCTCGTGGTAGAGCCGGAAATCCTCGGTTGCGACGACGATCACGGGCGACCTAGGCGATCGATCGGATAAAGCGTGTCGGACAGGCGGGCTCGCGGCGGGACATTCGTCGGAATCGAACGCGACGCGTCCAGTAGTTGGCTACCCGGTTTCGTTATTCGGAGAGTGCGAACTTACCCTCTTTCATAACCAGAATATTCTCCTGCAACAGATCCACAACCGATACCCCCTAATCAACTCATGCGCCACTCAGTTCAAATCGAGATTCTAACCTGTTTGCTGTTTCGTTTTTATCTATCTGCCGGTAGGCGTGGATAAGTGGATGAAGCGGGAGCATCGGTATTCCTCGGTCATCACTCGTCACAAGCTCACGTTCATCTAACCTGACAAGGGGCTTCTGATGGGTTTTCTCACTATGACTGTAAATGACCTCTATTTCCTCACCATTTACCTGATACTCATCCATTTGTGAGTGGCCGACCTCTTGGGTTTTGACAAAGCCGCCCGAAAACAATTCTCGAAATTGTTTAGCGGCTTCCTCCGTCGCGAGTATGTCTATGTCGGACGGATCGTCGTCAAGCCCTCTAAGAACGGAGTCGGTGCTACCGAAGATACACCACGTTGCTTCTTCTGGAACCCCCTGAGTGATTTGATTCAGTATGGTTTCTTGAGAGGTGGATAACGGCATATTGACCGCTCATTTTTCAGAGCATAAAGTTCCACCTCTGTACTGACCGAAGTTAGTGAGCGAGTTCGACTTTCCTCACGGACGCTTTCAGAACGAGTTCTCGGAACTGTCCGAACCACGTTCGTGCCCGGAGCGTGTCACACCACAGATGCTTGGGAGTGAAAAAGACCGACTCAACGATTGATTGTTGGCGCGGGATCGCCAGAAGCAGCGCGTTTCGACCGTATTACGAGGTGGTCCGTGAAACGCGAGAGACGAAAGGACACACGACGCGATTCTGGCCCGATATTGGTTAGTTTGTCGGGGCAAGCCAATTGCCTCCGTCGTCTAAACAAGGCCGAGAAACCGTATTTCCAGTTTCTACTGGGGGAGCAAACCCGCGGCTCCGCGGGACCGACAGACGAAAGGTGCCCCGACTCCGAGCACGACGCATGAGCGAGGAGCGCGAGGAGGTCGTCGCCCCGAGCGACGTCGGCGGCGACGGCCCGCCCGTCGAGGAGAAGCCCTACAAGATCATCTTCGAGGCGAACAAGTGCTTCGGTGCCGGGCGCTGTGCGGAGGCGGCCGACAACTGGGAGATGGACCTGGCCAGTGGGCTGGCGACGCCGAAATCCTACTACATCGACGAGGACGAGCTCGACGAGAACGTCCGCGCGGCGGAGCTGTGCCCCGCGAAGAAGGAGCAGGGCGTCATCCACGTCGTCGACCGCCGCACCGACGAGGAGATCGCCCCCGACCCGCACGGGGACGGGACGCTCTCCGTCGACTGGTGAGATGAGCGGAAACCACCGAGACCGCGATCCCGACCGTACGGGCTTCGACGACACGACGAACTACCTCACTGCCGCACTCGCGCGGATCGTCCCAACCTGGGTGGCCCGGCGAGCCGTCACCGTCAGCGTTGCTACCGACAAAGACACGTACGAGCCGGGTGAACCGGTCGAGATCACCGTCGAGTTCGACAACCGGCTCCCGGTTCCGGTGGAGGTCCCAACCCGCGGCCAGCGTCGTTGGGGCTGGGCCGTCGATGACGTGCTCGAGGCCGACGACGCGACCCGGTACGTCAGCGGCGACCCGCTCACCTTCCCGTTCCGGGCGGGCGAGACGAAAACGGTCACGACGGTCTGGAATGGGCACTTCCGCCGGACGACCGAGGACGACCTCGACCGGTCAGAGCCCGCGGAACCGGGGGAGCATACGATTCAGGCGTTCCTGGCCACCGCGGGAGCCGACGAGCGGCCGGAAGCGACGACGGCGATCCGGATCGACTGACTCAGTCGGCGGTGCCCGTCGACTCGTCGCCGTCCGTGTCGGCGTCGGCCGCCCCCTGGGCCGTCGACTCCTCGCCGGCTGCATGGATCTCCGTGCTTTCGCCCACGGCGGTCGCGACGTCGCGGTGGAGGTGACAGGCAGCGTAATGGCGGTTTTCGCCGTGCTCCGGCGACACCTCGTAGCGGGGCTCCTCGGTCGCGCAGATCGTCGAGTCGGCGAACTGCCCCGTGAGGAGTCGCTCCGCCTCGTCCCACTCCTCGGCGGCGATGTGTGCGAGCGCGTCGTTGAGAAGCGTCCCGGCCTCGCCGCTCGGTTCGGCGTCCGCAAAGTAGCGGTCCCGGAGCTCTCGGGGAGCCGTCGTTTCGAACGCCCGCCGTTTCACTGCTCGCTGGAACGACAGGACGTTGTCCCACTCCGCGTCCGTCATGTCGTACGCCTCGGGCTGGATTAGCTCCGGACACCGCGTCCGGAAGCGACAGCCCGAGGGCGGGTCTATCGGCGAGGGCACGTCGCCGGTCAACACCGCTTTCCGCCCCCCGGCTCTCGGGTCCGGGACGGGGATTGCGTCCAGCAGCGCTCAATTTTGTCCCAAGACTCCACGTGGATAGGCCACTGTTTGAGTCTCACACCCAAACATCGCAAAAATTGCGGGATCCGTCCGTCGTGGACCGCTGTTAGCGACTCACAGTGGCACGATGGCCGTCGGTAGCGGACGGTACTCCGCCGTCGGCCAGCGGTTCGTCGTCGGCGAACGACGAATCGTTGCCGACGAGCAGTCGGTCACGACCACAGATAGTCCGTCGCTGTCGACTGGTCGCTTCGGCGGATCTCCGGTGTCGGTTCTGGCGACTGATCAACTCATGCTCTACTCATGCGACTGATCAACTCATGCTCTACTCATGCGACTGATCTACTCATGCGACTGCCGCGGCGAACTCGGAATGCGCGCGAGCGACGAGCTGCCGCTTCCAGTCCGATCGCGATGGAAAGAGCGGCAAATTTCGCCATTGCGAACTCGAAACGGGGGTATCGTTACGTCTACCCACACGTTTATTTACCAGATGATCACGGTCTTTTCTTTCGTTATCTCGGGTTCGAGACGGGATACGCGGCCGTTCGGGCTCCTACCGGCCGATCAAGAGCTATCGGCAGGCTTTTAGGCGACCAGAAGACCCTTGATGATATGTCGCAAGAAGGCATGCGCGATAGGTTCGACGTCAACAGGCGGAAGCTCGTCCAGTCGCTTGGTGTCGCAGGTGTCGCGGGACTCGCCGGCTGTGCAGGCGGCGACTCCGGCGCGACCGAGACCGCAACCGAGACCGAGGCCCAGACCGAGACGGTAACGCAGGCCGACAAACAACAGGTCAAGATGGGCGGCGAGCTCATCGCGACCTTCGGGGCCGACGTGAAGAACTACGACCCGACGAAGGCCAACGACACGACCTCATCCAAGGCGTTCGGCCTGGTGTACGAGCCCCTCCTCGCGACCGGCTTCGACGGCGAGCCCAAGTCGGTCCTCGCGAAGGAAGTCGTCCAGAAGGACGCAGACCTGTCCTGGCGCGTGAACCTCCGTGAGGGCGTGAAGTTTCACAACGGCAATGAACTCACCGCCGAGGACGTGAAGGCCACGTTCGAGCGCTACAAGGGGACCCCGCGCGAAGCCGACGTGTACGACTGGTACGACTCCTCCACGGTCGTCGACGACTACACGCTGGACTTCAAGATCCAGGAGAAGTACGCTCCGCTCAAGTTCGCGCTCGGCGGCGTGCCGATCGTGCCGAAGGAAGTCGCGTCCGGCGACCTGAAGCTGAACAAGAACCCCATCGGGACTGGCCCGTACAAGTTCGCGGAACACGACGCTGACAGCCTCTTCCGCCTCAAGCGGAACGAGAACTACTGGTTCTCCGGCTCGGAGTCCATGCCGGAGAAGCCGCCGATCGAGACGATTACGTTCCGTATCATCGTCGAGCAGTCCTCCCAGCTCGCGGCGCTGAAGGGCGGCGACGTCGACATGATCAACAACGTCCCGGCCGACAGCTACCAGGACCTCAAGAAAAACGAGGACATCACGGTTACCGAGCGGACCCAGGGTGGGTTCGACCTCCTTGGCTTCCCGCTGTCGGTCAAGCCGTACACGAACAAGAAGGTTCGCCGCGGTATCTCGCGGCTCATCCCGCGCGACGCGATCGTGAAGTCGGTCTACCAGGGCATCGGGACGCCGGCGACTTCGCCGATCTCGCCGCTCGCCAAGCAGTTCACCTCCGAGGAGTTCAACAAAAAGATGGGCGAGCAGTTCCTCGGCTACAACACCGAGAAGGCGAAGCAGCTGCTCGAGGAGGGGTTCAAGGAGGCCGGCGTCGAGAAGCCGTTCAAGACGAAGATCATCACGAACCAGAACCCCCAGCGCGTGAAGTGGGTGCAGCTCATCAAGGAGTCGCTCAACTCGACCGAGTTCTTCAAGGTCGAAATCGAGCAGTTCGAGTGGAACACCTACGTCGGGAAGATCCTGGCGAAGGACTCCCACAAGCAGAACAGCCTCATCGCAGTCGGCTGGTCCGCTGGCTGGGACGCCGACGCGTACGTCCGGAACCTGTTCCACAGCAAGCAGGCCACGCCGGCGTGTTGTAACTTCGGCCACTACAGCAACGACAAGGTGGACAGCCTCATCGAGGAAGGGGTCCAGACGTACGACCTCGGGAAGCGGAAGGAGATCTACCAGGACCTGATGAAGAAGCTGTGTGAGGACGCACCGGCCACGTACATCCGCTTCGGGAAGGCGATGGACGCCTACCGGAACGACGTCGTCCACGGCTTCAACACCTACCCGATCGACTCCGGCGAGTACAAGGGTGTCTTCTCGGCCTCCACCGGCCAGTTCACCTACGTCGACAAGTAACGCCGCGGTCCCGACTACCCTCCCCTCCAACGTATGTCGCTTCAACGATATCTCATCAAACGTGTGCTCGTGACGATCCCGGTTCTCCTTGGGGTGTCACTGCTGACGTTCTCGCTCGTGGAACTCCTCCCGGGCAACGTCGTAGACTACGTTCTGCAGTTTCAAGACGCGACGCCGGAGTTGCGAGCACAACTCGAAGCTCAGTATAACCTCGACGAACCCATCTACGTCCGGTACTGGCTCTGGCTGAAGGGGGCCATGTTCTTCGACTTCGGCGAGTCGGTGATCTCCGGTCGGTCGGTCTCGACCGCCATCGGCAACGCCCTCCCGAACACGCTATTCCTCGGCTTCTTCGGGTTCTTCATCGCCATCGGGATCGGCATCCCACTGGGGATCGTCTCCGCCGTGAAGAACGGGGAGGCAGCCGACGAAGTGAGCCGCGTCGCCGCCCTGCTCGGCATCGCGACGCCGAACTTCTGGCTTGGCCTGATGCTCCTCTTCGTCTTCTCGGTGAAGCTGGGCATGTTCCGGGTCATTCCCCCGGACAAGCCGCTGTTCAGCTTCGCGATGCTGAAGTTCAGCATCCTCCCGGCGATCACGCTCGGAACGGCCTCGGCCGCCCTGATCATGCGCCTGACGCGCTCCTCGATGGTCGAGGAGCTCAACAAGGACTACGTTCGCACGGCCCGCGCGAAGGGCCTCGCCGAGCGGACGGTCATCCTCAAGCACGTCCTGCGGAACTCGATGATCTCCGTGGTGACCGTGGCGGCCCTGCAGATCGCCTTCCTCGTCGACGGCGCCGTCGTCGTCGAGCAGGTGTTCTCCTGGCCCGGCCTCGGTCGGATGCTGATCAACGCGATCATCCAGCGTGACTTCCCCGTCATCCAGGCGATCGTCATGCTGATCGCGACGACCATCGTCCTCGCGAACCTGCTCGCCGATCTCACCTACGCCTGGCTTGACCCGCGAATCAGATACTGATATATGTCTCAGGAAACCCAACGTTCCCCGACTGACGACCGCGGTCGCATCCGCGTGAAAGGCTTCGACGCCGAACAGCTCGCCGAGCGCGGCGAGCTGTACGAGTGGGAGCCCGAAGGCAGCGACATGGCCCGCTCGCGGCGGGCCCGCGCGTGGCGCCGCTTCAAACGAAACCGTACCGCCCTCATCGGCGTGGCGATCATCGCCATCATGGCGTTTGCCGCCATCTTCGCGCGGCCGATCGACATCGCCGGGTTCACGGTCCAGCCGTTCTCGCTGGCGCCGTACGACCCCGGCGCGTCGAACTTCAACGCGCTGAAGCAGCCGCCGTCGCTCAAGCACCCCTTCGGGACCGACTGGTCCGGGAAGGACATCTTCTCCCGGGTCATGTACGGCGGCCGCTTTAGCCTCTCCGTCGGCTTCATTACCGTCGCCATCGCGCTGAGTATCGGCGTGCCGCTCGGCTCCATCGCCGGCTACTACGGCGGCTGGGTCGACGAGATCATCATGCGCATCGTCGACGTGCTCTACTCGTTCCCCTTCCTGGTGCTGGCGATCGCGCTGATCTCCGTGCTGGGGCAGGGGTTCTGGAAGATGATCCTCGCGCTGGTGCTCGTCGTCTGGATCAGCTATGCACGCCTGATCCGCGGTGAGATCCTCTCCGTCAAGGAGAACGAGTACGTGACGGCGGCCAAGGCGCTCGGCGCTCGCGACCGCTCGATCATCTTCCGCCACGTCGTCCCGAACGCGCTCGCCCCGGTCATCGTCCAGGCGACGCTCGGTATCGGGACGATCGTGCTGTCGGCGGCGGCGCTCGGCTTCCTCGGGCTCGGTCTCGAGCCGGGGACCTCCGAGTGGGGGAGTATGCTCTCCTCCGGCCGCGAGACGCTCATTCAGGGCCAGTGGTGGATCACGGTGTTCCCGGGTCTCGCCATCTTCCTGTTCGTGCTCTCGATCAACCTCGTCGGTGACGGCGTGCGCGACGCGCTCGATCCGCAAGACAAGTCCGGCGCTGACCGGGGGGTCCGCTAATGGCGTCCCGTAACGCCGCCGAGTCCGCGCCCGTGGAGGGCTTCGACGACATCGACTCGGCCGACGAACCGCTGCTGGAAGTCGACGGGCTCGAAACCTCCTTCTACACGGAGGAGGGCGAAGTGAAGGCGGTCGACGGCATCTCGTACACTATCGGCCGCGGTGAACGGTTCGCCGTCGTCGGGGAGTCCGGCGCCGGCAAGTCCGTGACGAGCCTGTCGCTGATGCGACTCATCGAGTCGCCGGGTCGAATCGAGTCCGGCGACATCCGCTTCCACTCCGAACTCGCCGTCGCGAAGCTTGCCCGGGAGTTCCCCGATGGCGTCGCGACGGAGTCGCGGGACGGCTACATCCACATCGACGAGGTGTCCGGTCCCGACACGAGGGGTGACCCCGGCGAGGTCGTGCGGAACCGGTCCGGCGAAGTTGCCACGGAGTTCCAGGAGGGGTCGCTAACGATCGAGAGCGGCCACGTCGACCTCCTGGACGCGCCCTCGGGCGCGATGCGCCACCTGCGCGGTGGCGAGATGGCAATGATCTTCCAGGAGCCCGAGGCCGCGCTGAACCCGGTGTACACGGTCGGCGAGCAGATCGCCGAGGCCGTGCGGACGCACATGGACCTCGACGACGACGAGGTTCGCGACCGCGTGGTCGAGATGCTCGACAAGGTCGGTATCCCCGACCCCGAAGAGCGGTACTCCGACTACCCGCACGAGTTCTCCGGCGGGATGCAGCAGCGCGCGGTGATCGCCATCGCGCTCTCGTGTGACCCAGATCTGATCGTCGCCGACGAGCCGACGACGGCGCTCGACGTGACCATCGAGGCGCAGATCCTCGAGCTCCTCGAGGAGCTCTCCGAGGAGTTCGGCGTCGCGATCCAGCTCATCACCCACGACCTCGGCGTCGTCGCCGAGCTCTGTGAGCGCGTGATGGTGATGTACGCCGGTCGCGCCGTCGAGAAGGCGCCCGTCGAGGAGGTGTACTACGAGCCGAAACACCCGTACACGGTCGGGCTGATGGGGTCGATCCCCCGTATCGGCGACGACCGCGACCGGCTGGACACGATCCCCGGCACGATGCCGGACCTCGTCCAGCTGCCGCCGGGCTGTAGCTTCCACCCGCGGTGTCCCTACGCGGAGGAAGCCTGTACGAAGAAGGACCCGGCGCTCGTCGACGCCGAAACCGGTCAGGTGGCCGAGGGGTCCAACCCGTCCGTCCACTCCGCGGCCTGTCTGGAGTACACGGGCGACCTGAAGGAGGGACTCGACTTCGACATCGAAATTCGCGACGAAGATGGAGGTGACCAATGAGCACTGACGACGCGACGACGGACAGTATGGAGACGCCCATGACGAACGAGGGCGAGGAGCCGCTCATCCGCGCCGAGGGACTGAAGAAGCACTACCCGAACACGGAGGGGTTCCTCGACCGGATGCTCGGCGAGCAGGAATGGGTGAAGGCCGTCGACGGCGTCGACATCGAGATCGGCGAGGGCGAAACCGTCGGGCTCGTCGGCGAGTCCGGCTGTGGCAAGTCCTCGCTGGGCCGCACAATGCTCGGGCTGGAGGAGGCTACCGAGGGCTCCGTCTACTACGACGGCGTCGACCTCACCGAGCTCTCGGAGTCGGAACTGCGGGACTACCGCACCGACGTCCAGTTCATCTTCCAGAACCCGTTCGCCTCGCTGAACCCGAAACTCACCATCTCCGACATCGTCGGGGAGGCGCTCGACATCCACGGTCTCGCCGAGGGTGAAGAGCGCGAGGAGCGCGTCGAGGAGCTACTGGAAACCGTGGGCCTGCAGGCGAGTCACGCCTCCCGGTACCCCCACGAGTTCTCCGGCGGCCAGCGCCAGCGGATCGGCATCGCCCGCGCGCTTGCGGTCGACCCCGAGTTCATCGTCTGCGACGAGCCCGTCTCGGCGCTGGACGTCTCGGTGCAGGCGCAGATCCTGAACCTCCTGGAGGACCTCCAGGACGAGTTCGGGCTCTCGTACCTGTTCATCGCGCACGACCTGAGCGTCGTCGAGCACATCGCGGACAAGATCGCCGTGATGTACCTCGGCGAGATCGTCGAGTTCGGCACGGCGGAGGAGGTGTTCGAGCCGCCGTACCACCCGTACACGCGCTCGCTGCTGTCGGCGATCCCCGAACCCGACCCGCTATGGGAGGGGGACCGGGTCATCCTCGAAGGGAACGTCCCCTCGCCGATCGACCCGCCGTCCGGCTGCAAGTTCCACACGCGGTGTCCCATCGCACACGACGAGTGTTCCGAGTGGGACGAGCACCCGGACCTCGTCGACGCCGGTGGCACCCACGGGATCGGCTGCCCGTACTACGAGGAAGTCGAAGGCGGCATGGACTGACGACCGGCGTTCGTCCCCCGCCGCCGGTTCGGGCCACCTCCACCCTGGCTGCGCTACCACCCTGAACCCGCGCATCGTTTTTCGAGTATTCCCACGTCGTCCCGACCCAGATTCACACTCATATTCGCATGGCTCCCCGCACCCTCGTTCCTTCCCGTACCCCCGTTCGCATCCTCCTGATCGCGCTCGTCGTCCTCTCACTCGGCGTCGGCGCCCAGCTCGCGTACACCGAGGTCGGCCGCGAGCTCGGCGGCGACTGGTCCGAACCAACCGAGCTGTCGACGCTGGCCGAGAACGACGTCACGGACATCCCAGCCGTCGCCGCCGCTGACGGTCCGAACACCGGCACCGACGCCAGCGTCGTCGCCTGGATCGAGACCGACGCCGACGGCTATCGGGTCGAACTCGCCTGGCTCGAACGCGACGACGGCACTGTCGCGGTTGCCCGAACGCGAACGATCCTGCGCACGGACGCGCAACTGCGCGCCATCGACGTGGCGGTCCGCGGCGACCGCATCGCCGTCGGCGTCGAGAACGCGGCCGCCGACGAGATCCTCCTCTGGCAGGGCGACGCGAGGCCGAACGCCGGAGTGGACGCGAACACGACTGAGAATGGAGCAGACAGCGGCGCGTTCCGGCGCGTCTCGGCGGCGGAGACGGCCCGCGCCGAGTACGTCGACGTCGCACTCCTGCCGAACCGGACCGCGGTCGCCTGGCGCGCGTACGAGGACGGTGGTTTCGTCGGCCGGATCGGCCTCGTCGACGGCGCTGGCGCGGGCACCGATTCCAGCAATGAATCCGGCAACGCCACCGTCGAGCGGCGGGTCATTCCGGGCGCGACGACCGGCCGCAACGCGCCCGCCATCGCCGTGACGGCGACCGACCAAGTGGCGGTCGCCTGGGGGAACGCCTCGGACACTGGCATCCACGTCGCGGTCGTGTCACCGAAAGACAGCGGTCCCATCGTCGGCCAGCGCGTCGGCGACGCGCGGAGCGGCGCGTCCTCGCTCGGGTCATCGAACCGGCCACCGGTCATCGACATCGCGGCAGGTGCGACGGGGGCGACGGACGGGACGGCCGAGGGAAGCAGTTCGCCAGCCGGAACCGCTCCGGTGCTCGCGTGGACGGACCTCGCCGTCGTCCACGTCGGCACGAACGCGAGCGCCGCCACGAGTTTCGGCTCCGGGAGTCAGCTCCGGATCGTTGGCGACGGCGGGTCGTGGACCGCGACGTGGACGGAGTCGGACCCGACGAGCGGGCGGGACTTCGTCTTCGCCCGGTCGCCTGCGGGGACTGACGACGTCGAGACGGGCCACGTCTCCCGGCTGTCGTCGAACGCGTTGATCGGCGCGCCGTTCGAGCTGGCAGACCGCCCGGCGGTCGTCTGGGTCGAGAGCGGGGGCAGCTACCGCCTGCTCGCGGCCGGCTACACCGGTGCCGGCGAGACCGGCCCGGTGACGCGGCTCGCCGACGCGCCGACGCGATTCGCCTTCGTCGCGGCCGTGTCCGCGGTGCTGGCGGTGGTGACGGTCCCGCTGTTCCCCTGGGTCGCTGGGCCGCTGCTGCTCGGCTTCCTGCTGACGACGCGGGCCGCACTCTCCCTGCTCGGGCGGGCCGTCTCCGGGCTGGCGCGGATCGTCGGGCGCGACGTCGACGCGGGGTGGGTCCGGTCTGTCGTCCAGTCGGCGCCGTCGTGGGTCGGGTTTGCGGCGTTCGCCGTCGTCAACGTCGCCCTCTTCCGGCACCTGGGTGGCGGCGCGAGCGTTCCCGGAATTCCAGGCGCGGCCCCGTACGGCATCTCCGCGCTGGGGCTCGTCGCTGCGCTGGCCGTCGTCCGGCTCCGCGGGACGTCGAACCCGTGGAAGCTGGCGTTCATCTTCGGCTACTGCCAGTCCGTCGCGCTGTGGGCGACCGCGGCGCCGGCGTTCCTTTAATCGCGGGTCGGGAGTCCACCAACCATCGCCAGTAGTCGAAAGCACGCACCAAACCGGAACCGACACTGACCCAACCGGCGCAGATCCTCGACGAAGACCCGACTGGCAACAAACGTGCTTCCGAGAACTGATTGTTCGTGATCCGACGAGCCGAAATCAGCGACGGGACGCGAAAGCCGGTGGTGGCTGACGAGTGCCGCGACTTACCGTTCTGCTACCGCGAGAAGGTGCTACGGCGTCAGCCGTACTCGACGTCTTGGAACTCCAAGTCCAGACTCAGGCCACTGAGCACCTGTCGGTTCAGTTCGCCCAAATACGACGCCTGCTTCACCACGATCTCGGCGTCATCGCGGGCGGGACCCTGGTCCGCTACGGCGGTGTTGAGCATCACTCACCCTTTATACAGCAGGTTCTCCATCATCCACAGGACGCCGGTAGCCGAGGTCACGCGACCGCGTCTTCGCTGCGAACATTTCCTTCTCGTCGCGGAATGTCGTCTCCACTCTCCAGCGGTTCCGGTAGAGCCGATCGATCCCCACGCCGTGCCGGTCAGGTCGTGGACGACTGGGTTCTCGTCCGGGCCGATCCCCTCGCGATCAACACTCTGTGCTGGTGATGATGCAGAAGTAGTCGATATCTTCGTCGGCCTCCTGCTGTCCCGGTGGGACAGCGCCGTCGTCCGGTCGTCCGAGCGGAACGGGAGCAGCGGCTCGCTACGAGGGACCTCGTCCTCGGAGATGTCGTGGTCCGGCGTATTCGGTGCAACGACGCACGAATAGACGTAGGTTCGCCCGCCTGCGAAACTCACCAGTCGCCCGTCACGTCCGACGGAATGCGAGGGGACGTCACTCCCGCTCGCGTTCCTCGACCTTCGCCTTGTACTCGTGATACGCGTCGGGCATGTGCCTGTCCGCCCAGGACTCCTGCGTGCCGGTGACGTAGGTGATGACCCCGAGGAACGTCCCCACGACCCCGAGCGACAGGACGAATCCGGGCAGGAATAGGCCAAGGCCGACGACGACGAACGTCCCGGAGGTGGGCGACGCGGCCGTGAACATTTCCGGCGGGAGCCGGCCGACGAACGCCAGCGTCGACAGGTATGGGCCGAGGACCAGCGCGCCGGCTGGGTACAGCGAGACGTTGAGTAGCGGTCCGCCCTTCCCGACGGTGAACGCCAGGCTGAACCAGAGCCAGCAGGCCGCCGACGCAACGCGGATGCCGGCACGCCGTGCGGCCAGCGCCTTCGGACCGCCGGCGGCCGCCTGCTCGACGCCGCCCCCGACGACCGACAGGTGCAGCCAGTAGACGGCCATCCAGACCCCCCAGCCCGCAAGGACGGTGAGCGCGTGCCCCACGACGGTCTGGTTCCTGAACGTCCACCAGAGCGGTTGGTCGTCGGGCTCCAGCTCTTCGTCGGGAAGTGGTCCGGACATCGTCACGCCTCGGCCGTCTTCGCCGACTCCAGCACGTCTCTCGAGTCCCGGCAGCGCCGGAGGTACTCCGAGCGGACACGGGGTTTCAGACCCGTCTCCTCGTCGTTCTCCAGCGTGTTGACCAGCGCCTCGAACCGGTTGATGACGGACTCGATGCGGTTATTCACGTCCTTGCCCTTGCCGTTCTCGATGCGGTCGAGTATCTGCTCAAGGCGCTTCGCCATCTCCTCCAGCCGGTTCCGGATCCCGGCGAGGGGACCGCCCTTGCCGTCCATCCGGTCCTCGACGTCGGAGAGCAGCCGCTCGGCGTTCGACAGCGCCTCCGAGACGTAGTCGGCCTTGTCGAGCACCTCGGCGCGGAACGCCGTCGACTCGCCGCCGCCGCCCTCGACGGTGACTCGCACCCGGGTGGTACCGGTCGCCTCGCCGGCGACGTCGACGCCGGCGGCCGTCTCCGCGCCCGAGCCGAGCGCGTCGAGGCTGGTCGGCGACAGCGTCACCGACACCACGTCGTCGGCGCTGGCTGACAGCGACAGGCTCCCGGCGTCGTCGTTACCGACGTTCGCTAGGTCCGTCGCGACGGCGACAGAACCACCCTTCGGGACGCGCATCCCCTCAATGGGGCCGAGGTGGAGCACCACGCCCGTCGAGACACCGTCGGCCGCGTCGGCCAGCGCCGACCGCTTCGACTTCAGCGTGTCGTAGGCGCCCAGCGTCGCGTCGACGCGGCTGACCACCTCCTCCGGTGGCGTTTCCTCGGCGATGTACCCGGCGATTGCATCGTTTAGTTCCACCCGGCGCTGCTCGCCGTCGGTGGCCGCCTCCATGAACTCCGTCGCGGCGTCGTCCGCGTCGGTCTCCGCCGGCGTCCGGAAGTGGACTGCCGTCGCGAGCGTGTCGTCGGCCGCCGTCCGCGCGCGGTCCTCGGTGAACGCCGCGTGGAGGTCGTCGACCGTCTCCAGCGCATCGGCGACGCGGTCGTTGGCGACATGCCCCCGGAACGTTTTCAGGAGGTTCTCAGTCATTCAGGCTCCACCTCCGCTGGTCTCGTAGTTGACGACGAAGTCCACCGTCGCGTCGTGCTCGCGGCGCCAGTTCCGCAACCACCCGAACCCGAGGATGATGGAGAACCCTGTGATGGCGATGATGATCGTCCCCAAGCCGCCGGCGACAGTGACCAGATACGACGACGCCGTCGACAGCACCCCCGCCGCCACGAGGCCGATGCCCGACGCCGATAGGACGGCGGATATCGCATAGAACGCTATGGCGATGGCGGCGAGCACCAGCACCGCGATGGACGCCCCCGCCGTGACGTCGTCGAACAGCTCCATCGCCGTGAGGAACTCCTGCTGGCGCTCCTCGAACTCGCTGACCTGGTCGGTCTTCGCCTGCTGTCGCTCCGTGCCCCCGTCGGCTTCCAGGCGCTCCTCGTCGATGGCCGCGTCGAGGTCGTCCATCCGGTTGTTGATGGACTGGCCAATGCCCGGCGGCTCTATGCGCTCGCCCTCGTCGTTGAACTCCTCGTCGTCGGTCATGTAAAGGTCGTAGAACAGCACCGATAGCGAGTCGATGGCGAACTCCTTGATGGCCGCCAGCCCCTCGACGACGTGCCCTGACAGCAGCCCGAACACGCCGTTGATAGTGCCGCTACCCTCGACGATCTCCTCGCCGGCGTCCTCGATATCGTCGGAATTCCGCCCAACCCAGTCGTCGACCCGCCTGGTCACCTCGTCGATTATGTCGTCCAGCTGGCTGAGCGCGCTGGTGGGCAGCACCGACCGGCCGGCCAGCCCCTTGATGCCGCGGCGCCCCTTCGCCGCGATGTCGTCCAGCTTCGACGCGGCGATGGAGCCGAGTCGTCCGGCCCCCTTCACCGCCGCTTTCGCGATGACGACGAACGCCAGCATGATGAGCAACTCCGTGATGTTTGCCGCTATCTCTCGGCCTGGCTGCTTCCCGCGGCGGGTCGCCGACACCGTCACCGCCTCCGCGGTGAGCATCCGGTCGAGCGCCTCCTCGTACTGGAAGGTGTTATTCTCATTCGATAGCGCCTGGTCTATCTCGGCGAGCAGCTCCTCGGCGCGTTCGTCGAGGTTCTCCGCGCGGAAGTCCAGCATGAGGTCGCTGCCCTCCGAGCGGATAGTGTCGATGAGCTCCTGCTTCTGCAGCGTCTTGGGGCGGTCGCCGACCGACAGTGTGACCGCGTCGCCCATCGATAGGTCCGCTGCGACCGATCCGTCGCCGTCGAGAAGGTCCCATTGACCGATACCGTCGTTAAACGAGGGGTTGATGGTGACCTCGGTCTCTTTCCCGAAGCCGCCGCGGTAGGCGCCGCCGTCCGTGCAGCAGGGGGCCCAGCCCCAGTCGGCGTGCTTCCGATTGAACCCCTCGCCGGGGTCGTCCTGTACGGCCCAAGAGCCGCCGCTCGGCAGGGCGTTCGGCTGGAAGTCGAATCGGACGTCGCCTCCGCTGCCGTCGTCAGGCGTGTCGTGAATGACGACGAGGCTGAGTGGCGTGTTCGACCCCGACTGCCGGTAGAAGAACAGCTTGCTGGCGCCGGATTCACGAAGGTTCATCGGCGTGTTCGCCGACGCGCCCTCTATCTCGTCGTACCGATAAAAGTTCTCTATCGACCGGTCGGTCGAGATGGGCGACACCGTCGCGACCTCCTGGCCACCCTGCCGTATCGTTATCTCCACCTCGCCGCGCGCGGTTGCTGTCCCCGGAACGGCGATACTAGTAACTGACCCGGCGGTCAGTGCCTTCAGCACCGCCCGGCGGCTGGTGTCTATCAGGCCGTCGAACGTCTCGGACGGGTCTCGTTTCATTGTCTCTGAATAAATCTTGTACCGTATCAAGTTGATAAAACTACCGGGCCTGTTACCTAGTGTTCACTTTCAAGACGTTCTATGACTGGACTCGCCATGAGCTGGAGGAGTAATTTGAACGGGATGAGATGGAGGTCAACAGGGAGGTGTGACAGTGTCGCGGGCGCCGGCCACGGGTTGGTTCGGGCAGCCTGCGGTCTGTGTTCGCGTCTGCGTCGCCGCAGCTGTCTTTGTTGAATCTGGTGATTGTGGCTGGTCACCGGCTGGCGAATGCTCTGTAATTTTTCGTACCTGTCACGGCGAATGTTCGTGTCGGGATTCTCCACCGAAATAGTTGAAACGGGAACCGGTACGTGGGGCAGATAGCCCTGAGAACACTCCGGTAAGAAGTACCGAATATGCGTTCATCTCGCCCGACTCGAAGGGAACCTACCTGTGCTTGAAGGTATTGAAATGCGGAGACGAGCGGGTTCTTCCACGCCAAACTCACTCATTCAGCCTCAACGGTCGTGAGGAGCCCACAGGTCGAAGACGATCGTCCCTGCCACGATGAACAGATACGCCAGTAGTAGCCCGGAGAGTGTGTCGGTCGGGGCATCGCTCATCTCGTCAGGGAGGTACAATGCTATCAGAACCAATAGGAGGCCGATGCGGGCGACTAGGTCGGAGTTCGCGAATTTGGCTACGGGATCGTCGGAGCTCATAACTACACGATTTCTCGCCTCGTAGTAAACTATCTGGGTGGCTCTGGGTTCGCCACCGGAAGGCCCGGTGTCCCGGCCGAACGCTGGATTTACCCACGCCGGCCGCCTCTCCCTACGTATGCGCCGTATCTACGAATCGGAGGCGCTCCGTCGCGACGACGAGGACCCGTTCTCCCCGAACGAGTCCGAGGAGGGCACCGATTCGCACGTCAACTGGGGGAACCTGAGCCACGCGCTCGTCCCCACGCGGCTCCGACCGTTCGCGATCGACGTGGACATCCAGACCCAGCAGGCCCGGTACGCGCTCGACGAGCCGGTTCCGTTCCGGGTCACCTTCCGCAATCGCCTGCCGTTTCCGATCACCCTCGTGACGGAGACGCCGCTCCGCTGGACGTGGGCGGTCAACGGCAACGTCGAGTCCTCGGCGGTCCACGAGCCGCCCGCGAAGGAGCAGACGCGCTTCCAGTTCGACCGGGGCGAGCGCAAGCGCTTCCACCGGACCTGGTCCCAGCGAATTCAGGAGACCGAGACCGAGTGGCGCGCCGTCGACCCCGGCGAGCACACGCTCTCGGTCAGTATCGGCGCGGTTCACGGCGCCGACCGACTGACCGCGGAGACGACGATTACGGTCGAGCGATAGGGCTGGATTTCGAACCCCAGGTATCGAAAGGGGTTTGGCCATCCCACCGAAATCACGGCATGCGCGGGGGTGGCCGAGCCTGGCCAAAGGCGGCGGGCTTAAGACCCGCTCCCGTAGGGGTTCGAGGGTTCAAATCCCTTCTCCCGCATTCTCGCCGCGAGCAACGTCGCGAGCGGCGAGCTTGTCGCTGTGACGGGATTTGAAGCAGGGAGCGATGCGGTGTGGTTGAGCGACCATGGTTCAAATCCCTTCTCCCGCACTTGCGTCGCGACCACTTTCGGGAGCGACGCAATTACCGATGAGAAGGGTTTGAACCAGGGAGCGCTGCAGTGCGGTGGAGCGACTGAGGTTCAAATCCCTTCTCCCGCATTCTCGCCGCGAGCAACGTCGCGAGCGGCGAGCTTGTCGCTGTGACGGGATTTGAAGCAGGGAGCGCTGCAGTGCGGTGGAGCGACTGAGGTTCAAATCCCTTCTCCCGCACTTGCGTCGCTCGCGATCAGTTGTGTTTTTTATATAGCGCTGGGTTTGGGCGATTTCGCTTATAAAACCGATAAACAGGTACAGACGCTGCTGCGCTTGACGGCACCGCAAACACCTCGAAAGCCCTCGGCCACTTTTGCTTATAACCCGTATTTATAGGTGCAGACGCTGCTGCGCTTGACAGCACCGCCAACACCCAGAAAGCCCTCGGCCGCTCGCGGTCGCTGAGCGACATATCTGAACCTCTCAGCACCGCCCGGTTCAGATAGGGGTCGCCTCAGCGACTCCCCTCCGGCGCGACCGGCCGTCGCCCTTTCAGTCCGCCAGGACAGCCCAGCAACCGCGACAGCAACGGTACCGCAACCGCGACAGCAACGGTACCGCAACCGCACAGCAACCGCAAGCCTCAGTCCTCCCCAGCCTCGGCCGGGGCGCGCCGGCACTGCACCGCACCGCTCGGCGCGCCCCGCCCTCCCTCGCACGCGTTGCTCGCGCGCGCCACCGCACCCGCGCCGCGACCGCC
>JBDGPU010000138.1:0-23716 GCA_042219525.1 Halopenitus sp. | reverse complement strand
CCACTCCTGGGTGGGACTGAAAGGGGCAGCCGCTGAGCGGGACGCTCTGCGATGCAAGCACCGCAACCCGGCGAGCGAACGCAGTGAGCGAGCCGGGTGAGGAGCGCAGCGAGCAGCGCGACCGCCTCAGCGGCTGGGGCTTTCTGGGCATGCTGAGTGGTCTCAGCAGCTACGACTATCGAACAAACCACGAAGAAAGCGACCGCCTCAGCGGCTGGGGCTTTCTGGGTGTGCTGAGTGGTGTCGCTGGCGACGATAACCATCCAAACCACGAAGAAAGCGACCGCCTCAGCGGCTGGGGATTTCGAAGCATGCTGAGTGGTGTCGATAGCGACGACAACCGAACGACCGAAGAATATTGTTCGCTCAGCGTCTTGAGGTGCCGAGAAACACCGGACACACCCGTAGACGCCGCCAAAGGATCGTCGAACGACCGCCAAAAACGCGCCGACAACGAGTTATTCGCTCGGGTTCGGTGCGGGTGCGGGTTCGTGAATGACGGCTTCCGCGCCGGGTTCGGTCGGGAACGGCCCGTCGACGTCGAACGATCCGTCGTCGAGGGCGTCGAACTCCTCGTCGGTGAGGAGGCAGTCGTCGAGCGCGGCCTCGATGGCGTCGCGGTCGATGTCCGTCCCGATGACGACGTATTCCGTCAGGCGGTCGCCGTGCTCGTCGTGCCAGTCGAGGTCCGGGCGGTTCGAGCGGTACATGTCGCGCTCGACCTCGGGCAGACTGGCGATCCACGGACTCGGGGCCTCGACGTGGACCGAGGGGCCAGCCTGGCCGACGATCTGCCGGTGGTCGTTGCCGGCGACCCACAGCGTGCCCTTCGAGCGCACCACGCCGTCCGGCAGGTCGCGGAGGAACGCCGCGAGCCGCTTGGGGTGGAACGGCCGGCGGCGACGGTAGGTGAACGACGTGACGCCGTACACCTCGTCGGGGTGGCGGTGGCCGTGGTGGTCGTCGTGGTCGTCGTGCGCATCTTCGTTTTCCAGCGCCTGCTTCCAGCCCGGCATCTCGTTGACGGCGCCCGGGTCGAAGCGGTCGACGTCGAGGAGGGTCGCGGGATCGACCGCGGAGAACTCCGTCCGGATGGTCTCGGCGTCCGGCTGGAGCGCGCGGACCAGCTCCTCGGCCTCCGCGAGTTCGGCTTCGCTACAGAGGTCAGCCTTGTTCAGCAGGACGACGTTCGACACCTCGACCTGGTCGACGAGGAGGTCCGAGAGCGGGCGGCCGTCCTCGTCGGTCCCGCGGCGTTCCGGGGTCCCATCGCCCGCGAAGGCGTCGAGGAAGAGGCGCGTGTCGAGGACGGTGACGAGGGAGCTGACGTCGTAAAGGGCCGCCGCGCGCGACTCCGCCGTGAAGAGGCGGGCGACGGGCGCGGGCTCCGAGATGCCCGAGGACTCGACGATCAGGTGGTCGAAGCTGCGGTCCTGGGCGAGCCGCACCACGGCGGTCTCGAGGTCGTCCTGGAGCTCACAGCAGATGCAGCCGTTGGACAGCTCGGTGACGCCGTCGTCGACGTCGAGTTCGGAGCCGTCGGCGATGAGGTCGGCGTCGACGTTGACGTCGCCCATGTCGTTGACGAGGACCGCGACGTCCCGGTCGCCCGCCTCGCGCAGCAGGTGGTTCAACAGGGTCGTCTTGCCGGCGCCGAGGTTTCCCGAGAGGATCGTTACCGGGATAGCGTCACTCATAGCCGATCCAACGGCGTGGACACGCTTGAATGCACGCTCCACGGCGAGGTCGATTTCGGCGGGTTTCGGTTCCCGCGACGTCGTCCCAAGACGTTACGTTGATTTGGCGCAATCGCCGAGGGGGGATATGGTCGACATCGTATCCCTCGTTGGCGTCGTCGCGACGATCGCTGTCACAATGATGGTGCTTGTAATGCTATGGTTCGTCCGGGACTCGATCGGCAACGAGATTCACCAGCCCGCTCTCGGCGAGGGCGAAGGCACGGACGACGCTGCCTGAGCCGGCCGCAATCGAGAAATCGCCCGATGCGGAACCCTTCTCCGGAACATCGCGGTCGCGCGTCATCCACCCCCACGCACGACAGGTTTTAGCGGATCCCTCCGTTTCGGGAGAGTATGACCCTGGCCGAACAGATCGAGCGGTTCCGAGTTATCGCCGAGGAGTGGCTTCGCGGCCTCTATCACGGGATGTTCACTCACCCGGCCTACGAGAAGATCGAGAAGGAGGCGGAGGATACCGAGGACGCGTTCATGCTCGCCTGCTTCCCGGACGCGTTCGGGATCCCGTCGCCGGTCTCGTTTTACACCGCGGAGCTGCTGCCGTACCTCGAGGACGAGTTCGAGGCGTGGGAGCGCCGGCTCTGGGACCGTGACAGCTACATCGAACGCAAGGGCCAGCAGTACCACTTCTAATGGAGCCATTCGTCTTCTTCGGTGGCAAGGGCGGGGTCGGCAAGACCACCGTCTCGTGTGCGTACGGCCGCAAGTGCGCGGAGGCGGGCCAGGAGACCCTCGTCGTCTCCACCGACCCGGCCCACTCCGTCTCGGACGTGTTCGACCAGGACTTCGGCGACGAGCCGGAGCCCGTCGAGGGCGTCGACAACCTCGACGCGCTCGAGGTCGACCCCGACGACGAGGTACAGAACCACCTCGACGACATCCGCAACCGGCTCTCCGATCAGGTGTCGGCCGCGATGGTCAACGAGATCAACAAGCAGCTGGAGATGGCCCACCAGACCCCCGGCGCCTACGAGTCCGCGCTGTTCGACCGCTTCGTCGAGGTGATGCGCAACGCGGAGCCATACGACCGCATCGTCTTCGATACCGCGCCGACCGGCGCGACGCTCCGCCTGCTCGGGCTCCCGGAGTTCCTCGAGGGCTGGATCGAGCGCCTGATGGCCAAGCGCCGGCAGAGCATCGACCTCTACGAGAAGGCCGCCATCGGCAACAACGAGCCCCGGCGCCTGATGGAGGGTGACCCGGTCTTGAACCGACTCCAGGAGCGCAAGGAGTTCTTCGAGTTCGCCGGGGGCGCGCTCCAGAACGACGCCGCGTTCTTCCTGGTGTTGAACCCGGACCAGCTCTCGGTCAACGAGACGGCCCGCGCGATCGAGCAGATGCACGAGCGCGACCTCGCCGTTCGGGGGCTCGTCGCGAACAAGCTGACGCCCTCGCCGGACGACGACGAGAACGGCCGCGGCGCTCGGTACCTTCGGGACCGCGTCGCGACCGAGCGCGAGCGTCTCGAACAGGTGCGAACGGAGTTCGAGCCGCCGCTTGCTGCCGAAATCGAGTCCCGAACGAGCGAGGTGAAGGGCGACCTGCTCGGCGACGTTGCGGACGAGCTCGCCGTCGACACGAGCGTCGAGGCGCCAAAGTACGTCTCGTAGCGTCCCCCTACGTCTCGCAACGACCACCTACGACTTGCAGACTCGTTCTTTCGCCACACAAAGTTTATAAAGAAAGTGGCTGGCTGAAGCGGCTATTTTCGGGGAAGAGAGCGGTCATGCGCGGAATCGACCATGAACAATGTTTAAGTTACCCTTGTCCTCATTGGTAGCTTGAGGTAGGGTACCAATGGCAACACAGATAATCTGGATCGTATTTGCCGTGCTGGCAACGTTCACCGCGGGGTACATGGGGTACTCGCGGTATCTCTCCCGATTCGTCGAACTCGACGAGGGGGCGGACACGCCAGCGCATAAATACGAAGACGGTCAGGAGTATGTACCGGCGAAGAAGCCGGTGCTACTGGGGCATCACTTCTCGAGCATTGCGGGCGGCGCGCCGATCGTTGGTCCGATCACGGCCGGCGCGGTTTGGGGCTGGGTCCCCGCACTGCTGTGGATCGCGGTCGGCAACCCCCTGATGGGATCCGTCCACGACTTCGTCTCGCTGTCGGGCTCGCTCCGGCACGAGGGGAAGTCGATCGGGTACATCATCGGCCAGTACGTCGGTGAGGAGGGGAAGGACATGCTGCTGTGGTTCGCGTTCCTCACCATCGTGCTGGTGGTGGCGGTGTTCGCCCTCGTGGTGGCCATCGTCTTCGACGCGTTCCCGCAGGTGACGACCGCCAGCTTCCTGTACATCGCGCTGGCGCTCGGCTTCGGTATTTACCTGTACCAGCTAAACGGACCGTTCATCCCCGGCACCGTGCTGTTCGTTGCCGGTATCTTCGCCGGTATCTGGCTCGGCGTCGAGTTCCCGTTCGCCCTGTTCCCGGCGGTCGGTGACGCGAGCTACCCGCAGGGCACGATCGTCCTCGCGGAGATCCTCGGCCTCGGCTCCGGCCAGTGGCTCCCCGGTTCCTCGGCGTTCGCGATGAACCCGAACCGCGCGGCCTGGGTGCCCATCGTCATGATCTACGCCGGTGTCGCGAGCGCGCTCCCGGTGTGGGTGCTGCTCCAGCCGCGTGACTACCTGTCCTCGTTCCTCCTGTACACCGGCGTCGGCGGCGTGCTGCTCGCCGTCATCGTCGGCACGATCTTCGGGACGGCGAGCCAGCCGCTGGTCGTCGCCGACTCGCTCGGCGCCTACAACGGCTTCTGGGGTGTCAAGGCTGCAGGCCTGGCGCCGTTGTTCCCACTCCTGTTCATCACCATCGCCTGCGGGACGATCAGTGGGTTCCACTCGCTGGTCTCCTCCGGGACGACGGCCAAGCAGCTCGACAAGGAGACCGACGCGCGCCTGATCGGTTACGGAGGCATGCTCGGTGAAGGCCTCCTCGCCGCGGTCGCGCTGTCGACGCTGGCGGTCGCCGGCTTCACCTCCGGCGGCGGCATCGGTCGCGCGCTCCCGAACTTCGCGAGCGGTGGCGGCATCATCCTGACGAGCTTCAACATCCCGATGAGCTACGGCACGCCGTTCATGGCGCTGGTGCTCGTGAGCTTCCTGCTCACCTCCACCGACACGGCCGTGCGCCTCGGTCGCTACATGATGGAGGAGATCGTCGGCGTGCCGGCCGGCGAAACGCGGTCCGGCTTCGAGAACCTGGGCGGCTCGCCACGCGAGGTTCTCGCCGGTCTCGCTCGCGGTCGCTACACGAACCCGTTCGTCCAGGCGATCCCGGCGTACCTAATGGTTATCTCCGGTGAATGGCTGACGCTGTGGGCGCTGTTCGGCGGCGCCAACCAGCTGCTCGCCGCGCTCGCGCTGCTGACCGCGACGGTCTGGCTGGCCAACTGGGACGACTCCAAGCAGCTCATCTCGACAGGCGTCCCGATGGCCATCATGACGACCATCACCGTCATCGGGCTGGCCTGGCTCGCGTTCTACAGCAACCTCTACCAGAACATCATCCAGGGCGGCGCCGCCGACACCGCCGCGCTGATCTCCTCGGTCGTCCAGATGGTGCTCGCGCTGGTCCTCATCGGCCTCGCGCTGTCGCTGGTCCGCAAGGGCTACGACAACATCACCGAAGCGCGCGAAGGCCACGCCGTTGACCGCGCGGAACCGAGCGACGACTAACTCCACTGCTTTCCTGGAGCTTTTCGCTGTTTTCGTTTTTTATCTGGATTTCAGACGATAGCACTGCGTACCGAGGCAGATCGATCGAAAGCGCTCGGCCGATCTTGCTTATAAACTGTATATAAGGGTGCAGACGCTGCTGCACTTGACAGCAACGCAACCTCCTCGAAAGCCCTCGGCCGCTCGCGGTCGCTGTCCCGAAAATCGGAGATTTTCGGGCTCCGAGAAATCTTCGATTTCTCGCGAAGCAGGATATCTGAACCTCTCCGCACCGCCCGGTTCAGATAGTGCCTGTCTCAGCGACTCCCCGTTGGCGCGACCGGCCGTCGCCCTTTCAGTCCGCCAGGACCGCCACCGCGACAGCATCGGCACCGCGACAGCAACGGCACCGCAACCGCACTCCTCAGTCCTCCCCAGCCTCGGCCGGCGCGCGCCGGCACTACACCGCAACGCTCGGCGCGCCCCGCCCTCCCTCGCACGCGTTGCTCGCGCGCCGGCTGCCCAGCACCGCACGCCGGACAGCCGTCGAACGATGTAAGCCAACCAACCGCCGCGAGCGACGCCCCGGCCACCACTCCGGGGTGGGACTGAAAGGGGCAGCCGCTGAGCGGGACGCCCTGCGACGCTAGCACCGCAACGGCGAACGAGCGAAGCGAGTGAGCCGTGAGGAGCGCAGCGAGCAGCGCGACCGCTCAGCGGCTGGGGCTTTCTGGGTATGCTGAGTGGTGTTCATAGCGACGGTGGCCAATCAACCGAATAGCGCGACCGTCTCAGCGGCTGGGGCTTTCTGGGCATGCTGAGTGGTGTCGCAATCGACGATAACCGGATTCACTTATAAGCATAAGCGCTCTGGGGATGGGGCTGTCTGGGTGTACCGAGTGGAGTCGCCAGCGACAATAACCAACCAAACCACGCAAAAAGCGACCGCCTCAGCGCCAAAAGGTCCCAACAAAATCGTCCTGTCAACTGATAGGCGTTATCCGTCGCGTTCGACGGCCCCGAATGGTGCAGTACGATCCGCGCCCTCCGGCGTCAGGACTATCGCGGTGACCGAGTCGCCGCCCGCGCGCACTCGGAGCTTGTCCAGGGTCACCTCACCGGACTCGCCCGTCGCCGTCGCCGTTCGCAGCGTGACCTCCGAGCCGAGCATCGTCTCCATGCCGTCCTTCGACCACTCGGAGACGCCGTCGACGCTGGCGTCGGTTGCGAGCTCGACGACTCGCGCGGGGTCGAGCGCGGTGACGGGGTCCCGGATAATTTCGGGCTGCTTGAATAGCTTCGCGGCCGGCGCGGTGACGAGGCCGAACCGCCGGCCGTCGTCCGCGGCGTACGCTCGGCGGAAGACGTCAGCGATCACCTTCCGGGAGTTCGTCATCTCGACGTCGCCCGAGAGGTCGATCTGGACGGTGGTCTCGACCGTCGTCTTCGATTCGACCGCGACCGCGTAGCCGGCCTCGCTCGCGGCCGACTCGGGCAGGTACGCGGGCTGGCTCGCGCTCGCCTTGACCGGCTTCTGCTCCTCGGGCAGGAACCCGCAGCCGGACAGCCCGGCCATTGCGGTCGCGATTAGCCCTCGGCGGGTGAGCGAAAAAGAGGTCATGGAGCCCCTTTGGGAGTTACTTCCAAAAGCGTTTGGCGAACCGCGAGAGGAAGCTTTCTTCGGCCTCGCTGACGTCCTCCCAGAGCCGGAAGGCCTCGGCCACGTCGGCTGATTCGCTGGCGACGGCGTCCTGGGCTGCGGGGTCGACCACGATGAGGTTCACTTCGTAGTGGCCGTAGTAGCCGTACTTGAGCAGCTCCCGCTCGTGGAAGCCGTCGACGAACGTCCGGGCCTGGTCCGGGACGTCCTCGGCGACGAGGACGAAGGTGAAGTCGGTGCGGTAGTGCTCCTCGTTCGCGCGCACGCGCTCGTCGGCGAGGTCGTGGCCCAGGTCGACGAGCCGCTCCAGTTCGCCCACGGTCGGGCTCGTGACCCGGCGGACGAACAGGTACTCCTCGGACTCGTGGTCGCCGTAGGAGAGCGCGGGATGGAAGAACTGCTTCTGGTTGAGCACCCGCATCTGGCCGTACATGTCCCACTGCTCGCCCGCGTCCCGGTGATCCTTCTCCAGGTCGTAGTTGTACATCAGTCGGTCGCTGACGCGGTCGAGGTAGGGGTCCTCGTCCCAGTCCGGGACGTTCTCGACGATCTCGTCGGGGAGCTCGGATTTCGGGACTGCGCCCGATTCCGGGTCCTCCCAGTCCTCGTCGCCGTATGCGGTCGGCGCGGCGGTGTCCTCGCCGGTCTGGCCGCCGTCGCTCACGACGTCGGCGGTCCGGTCGGGGGCTTCGGCGCGAGACTGCTCTGGAGCGTCGCCGTCGGCGCTATCACTCATCGTCGGGCTCGTATGCGTGTACGTCGCCGTCGGCCGGCGGGGCCCCGATGGCCAGGGCGGTTGCGGGGCCGTCGGCGTCGTCCGGGACGAACGCGCGCTGTGGACTCCCGGGGTCGACGACGAACAGCTCGTCCTCCTCGACCTCGAAGATCCCCTCCGGCGTCTCGACCGAGAGGGTGCCGTCCAGCACGTAGAACGCCTCCTCCTGATCGTCGTGATAGTGGTACGCGAGCGGGATCTCCTCGCCCGGCGCCGGCGTGAAGTGGTTAATCGCCATCTTGTCGAGTTCGCCGGGTCCCGACAGCTTCCGACACTGGCTCGAACGGTCAGGCTCCGGTTCGACGTCGGCGACGTCAACGATACGGTATCCCATGTGCGTAGATACCATACGGTGGGTAAAAGCCCGTCGGGAGCGGTACGCACGGCCTCGAAGGCGACGCTGGTGGTCGGACCGCTTCGCCCGAAACCGCTGTCGTGCGCAACGCACGCGCCGCCCCAGCAGGATTTAAGAGGCGACGGTCCCCACTTGCTTGTAAGATACTCCCATGCCTGGTGACAAGAAGACGGAAGCCTGCGGTCGATGTTCGATGTCGACCGTGGTCGACGCGGCGGTCGACGAGGAGAACGACGAACGCGACCCGTTCGCCGGCGAGCGGATCGAGGTCGACGAGTCGGAGTTCGCCCGCGTGTCGCCCGAAGTCTGGTTCTCGAAGGTCAGTGCGCGCCTGAACGAGATCGTCCAGTCGTTCACGTACGGTCGCTGAGCCGGCGCCGCCACCCCACACGTATCGAGCGGGAGAAGTTTATACGCGTCCGCCACGTACGGCCGGACTAACCGATGGAAGAGAGCATCTCCGGGTTCAAAGTCCGCGGCGACTGGGGCGACGTCGTCGAGCACGGCGAGCGGATCACCCAGGCGCTCCGCGAGGCCGGCATCAATACGGACGCGTTCCACGAGTGGGACAAGTGGCGACCGAAATCCCACGAGCGGATCGACGAGGACATCTCGGAGAAGACGGCCGAGCAGGCCTCCGTCGCCGAGGGCGAGGGCGAGGAGGCCGGCAAGACGGCCGGCGAGGACCTCCAGGAGGCCGGCGCCAAGCTCAGCGAATCCTACGAGAAGGTCGAGGAGGGGGACAGCGAAGCGGCCCTCGAACGCTGGGGGGACTCGCTCAACCACGTCGCGCGCGCCGCCGACTCCGCGGGCCGGAAAGCCCTCCGGACCGTCGAGGACACGGTGTACCAGAAGGTGATGACACAGCTCGCGCCCTACTACTTCGACAACGAGCTGATCAGCGCCAACATCCAGCAGGTCGGGCGCGGCGAGGCCGAGGAGGAGTTCGTCTTCGAGGTCAACGTCAACGACGACGAGCTGAAGTCCGAGGTGAGCGAGATCCTCCAGGCCTACGAATCCGAGATCGATCGTTGGCACGTCGATACGATGAAAGAGACCGACACGGTGCAGGCCGCCGAGGGCGTCGACCTGCCCGAGGAGAAACAGGAAGAGGAGGAGGAGCCGTTCACGCGCGGGTCGACTAGCACCTGACCGGTGCCAACACCTGACCGGCGCCCGGCTGTCACTACCGGCAGCGCCCGCGCGCCGACCTGTTTTCGCCGGCGACGACGCCGGTTAGTCCGCGGCCGCGCCGGCCGAGTAGTCCGGTTCGGGGACGTCGGCCGTGTCCGCGGCGAACTCCGTCGTGATTCCCTCCCCGCTGATCAGCTGGCCGGCGAAGCTGTTGGCCAGCACGACCGACACCGACAGCACCATTGCGATCATGGCGAAGACGGGGTGGACGAGCCCCGTCGTCGCCGCGGCGACGCCGACGCCGTTGAAGCTGAACGCGGCGACGAGGTTCTGGCGGGTCTTTCGGTAGCTGTTCTCGCCGATCTCGTAGGCGTCCATCACGCCGCCGAGCCGGTCGCCCATCAGCACGATGTCCGCCGACTCGATGGCGATGTCGGTGCCGGCGCCGATCGCGATGCCGATGTCCGCCTGCGTGAGCGCCGGGGCGTCGTTGATCCCGTCGCCGACCATCGCCACGCGGTGGTCCGCGTCCTGTAACGACCGGATCTCCTTGCGCTTGTCGTCCGGGAGCACGTCCGCTAGCACGTGCTCCGGGTCGATGCCGACCTCCTTGGCGACGGCGCGCGCCGTCCGCTCGTTGTCGCCCGTGATCATCATGGGGGTGATCGACTCGTCTTTCAGCCGCTGGACCGTCTCGCGCGCGTCGGCCTTGATCTCGTCGCCGATCCCGACCAGGCCGACCGGGTCGCCGTCGACCACGACGACGGAGACGGTCAGCCCGCGCGCCTGGAGGCGTTCGAGGTCGGCCTCGGCCGCGGCGATGTCGACGCCGACCTCCCGGAGCCAGCCCGGCTTGCCGACCAGGACCTCTCGCTCCTCGACGGTCGCGCGGACGCCCTTCCCCGTCACGCTCTCGAACTCGTCGGGATCGGGGACGTCGATGCCGCGGTCCTCGGCGTGCTCCCGGATGGCCGCCGCGAGCGGATGTTCGCTGAACACTTCGGCCGCGGCTGCCGTTCGAAGCACGTCGCTGTCGGCGTCAGCGTTCTCGTCGCCATCGCCGTTGCTGTCCTCGCCCGGGCCATCGCCCAGCGCGACGACCTCGCTCACGGTCGGTTCGCCGATGGTGATGGTGCCGGTCTTGTCGAGCACGACGTGGTCGACGTCCTGGAAGATCTGGAACGCGTCGCCGCTCCGCATCAGGATGCCGCGGTTCGCGGCCATGCCGCCGCCGCGGATGAGCGCGAGCGGCGTCGCCATCCCGAGCGCGCAGGGGTAGCCCAACACGAGGACCGCGAGCGCGGCGAACGCGGCGGTCTGGACCTGCGGGCCCGTCCCCAGGAACGTCCCGGGGACGACGGCCGGAACGACGAGCCAGAACAGGAACGCGAGCGCCGCGATCGACAGGACGGCCGGGACGAAATACTTCAGTACCCTGTCCGCGAGCTTGATGATCCCGGGTTTCATCGCCCGCGCTTCCTCGATCTGGTGGGCGACCTGGTTGAGGAACGCGTCCTCGCCGGTCGCGGTGACCTCGACGAGCAGCGTCCCGGTCTGGTTGACGCTGCCGCCGATCACCTCGTCGCCCGGCCCCTTGTCGATCGGGACGGATTCGCCGGTGGCGACGCTCTCGTCGACCGCGCTCTCGCCGGCGACGATTTCGCCGTCGATGGGCACGTTCTCACCGGGTTTGACGCGGACCCGGTCGCCGACCGTCAGCTCGTCGACCGGGACTTCCTCGACCTCCTCGACCTCGCCGTCGTCGCTCGCGACGACGCGGCGAGCGACGTCGGGCTGGAGGTCCAGCAGGTCCTGTACGGCGCGGGAGGCCCGCGTGCGGACGATGAGGCTGGTGTACTCCGAGAGGATGTGGTAGGTGGTGATGAAGACGGAGACGGCGAAGAAGTGGACCGTCGGAAACCCGGGGAAGACGAAGAGCCCGAGGAAGCCGCCCAGCAGGCCGCCGAAGGCCCCCGCTTCGAGGAGGACGTGCTGGTTGAAGATCCGGCGGCGAACGCTGTTGTACGCCTTCTCGATGATGTAGCGCCCCGGGCCGAACATCGTCGCGAGCGCGATGGCGAGGGTAGCGAGGTCCATGACCCGCGAGGTGGACTCGAACGTGCCCCGGACGAAGAGCATGTAGAGCATCAGGCCGGCAGTGACGATGGACGCGGCGCCCGCGAGGCGGAGGCGTCGCTTGCCCTCCACCAGCTCGTCCTGTTGCTCCGCGAAGCGTTCCACCTTCTCCGGGGACCGGATCGTGTAGCCGAGGTCGCGCAGGGTGTCCTTGAACTCGACCGGTTTCACGGCGTCGTCGTCGTATCGGACGAGGACCTCCTCGTGGGCGAGGCTGACGTCGACGTCCTCGACGCCCTCGGTGCGTTCGAGGGCCTTCTGGATGCTTTCGGCGCAGAATGAGCAACTCATCCCGCCGATGTTGAACTGCGTTTGAGCGGTCATCGTGTTCCGGTGTTCCGTCGCTGTCCACTTAACCATTATGACGAATATTGTAGCGGTACGGAGATGACGATATCAAGATCGTTGAGTCGAAATGAGGATGGGATCCGTTTCAGCAAGGGAAGCTTCCATTTTAAGGGGGGTTTCTTCCGTTCCAGCGAGACCTATTCAATATCACTACAGTCGTTACGGTACGAAAGATGCCGTAAGCTCTAAGCATTACCACAGCAAAGTTACACCAAACCATGGAAGAATACGAATTCACCGTCGAGGGGATGTCCTGTACCGGGTGTGAAGATCGCGTGACGAACGCCACCGAGAACGTCGACGAGGTGCGACGTGTCGAGGCCGATCACGAAGCCGATAGCGTGGAAGTCACCGCGGACGGGGATGTCGAAGACGAGGTTAAACAGGCGATCCACGACGCTGGCTACGACGTCGCCGCGTAGCTCTCCAGGGCCGATTTTCGGGTGTGAAAGGCGAACAGTGGCCGAATGCGGAGAACAGTTCCGGCGTTAGATAACTGCAGTAGTGCTACAATATCTTTCATAGGGCCTAAGTAGGTTCGCAGTCGTTTTCAAATAACAGTGGCCCAGCGAACTAGCGCCGGATGCCAGATGTCTCGGGGTCGAACCGCTGTATGAATACAACGAAACTCCGGAATAGCCAGCGAGAACAGGTACTGCTGGTACTCGCGACGGCGACGTTCCTGATCTTCTTCCAGGCGTTCATGATCGCGCCGCTCATTCCCGAGTTCGCGGAAACATTCGGGGTATCTGTCGAGTACGTGGGGCTCGTCGTCCCCGCCTATCTGATTCCGTACGGGTTTGCCACGTTGGTATATGGTCCGCTCTCGGATAATGTTGGTCGGCGGCCGTTGATACTCGGCTCAATGGTTGCGTTCATTCTCCTCACGGGCGTGACTGCCGCCGTAGATACGGTACTATCGCTTATCGCAATTCGCCTACTGACCGGCATTGGAGCGAGTGCCGTCGTCCCTATCGCGATAACGCTCATCGGCGACCTCTACGAGTACGGCACTCGAGGCAGGGCATTGGGCTGGATCTTCGGCGGAATGCAGGCCGGTATCGCGTTCGGTTCCACCAGCGGCGCGGTACTCGAACCGTTCATCGGCTGGCGTGGACTGTTCCTCGGCGTTTCCGTCCTCGGTGTCGGGATAATGGGTGCGCTGCTGTTCTATCGGTCAGCGCTTGGTGGGCATGCCGGGGACGGCCCGTCCATGACGGCGACTGATGCCCTTCGCGGGTTCGTCGGGCTTCTCCGGAGTAAACGAGGGTTCAGCGTCTACTTATACGTCTTCCTGAATGCGCTTTTCCACTCGGGCGTGTACACGTGGCTCGGCTACTACTTCACCCAGCAGTACGGGCTCGGCGAAATCGGAATCGGGATCGCCATCGTCGGCTACGGAGTTCCGGGAATCGTCCTCGGTCCGAAAATCGGCGAGCTAGCCGACCGATACGGTCGTCGGTGGATTATTCCTCTCGGGCTCGTTATCGGCGGGATCTCCGTCGTCGGCCTCGTGCTTGACGTCCCACTCCTCGTCGCCGCCGGACTCGTGACCACACTCTCTATTGGCTACGATATGACCCAGCCGCTATTCGCGGGCATCGTGACCGACCTGACAGACAAAACCGGCCTGGCAATGGGTCTCAACGTGTTCGCATTGTTCGTCGGCTTCGGCCTCGGTAGCCTGGTATTCAGCGGTGCGTTGCAGTTCGGGTTGAATACCGCACTCGTCCTCTTTGGAGTGGCCGCCGTCATCGCAGCTTTAGTGGCGGTTCCCCTGTTCCGAGGTGAAACGCTGGCGGCAACCGAACCAAGTACGAGCGGGTAGCAGAACAGCTTACGAGTTTTGGAAACGACGGATCCGTTGAAATCCCACAATTCAGAAATAATTTGATGTAAACGTCCGAGCGCTCGATTTGCGAACTTAATGATGGGGGCGTTAATGTTTCACTCGCGATTAGCCGCCCATTCTAGCAGCGGTTCAAGTCGTTCACGTAATTGCTCGCCTTCTTCGGTAAGCTCATACTCAACACGCGGCGGGATTTCGTCGTATTGCGTTCGGATGATTAATCCAGCCTCGCCAAGTTCTTCGAGGCGATCTGAGAGTGTCGAGGTGCTTCCAGTCGAAAGATGATTTTCAAGGTCACTGAATCGGAGAGTATCGTGAACGCCAATCACGTTAATCAATTGCATAGCATATTTCTTACTGAGAGCATCGATAACCCCTGTCAGCGGACAATAGCAGGTTGGTGTGTTATCGGTACAACAGGCGCATGATTCGGTGTTTGCCATGAGTTTACCCCCGCGAAGTTACTTGCAAACTTTGGACTGGACAGTTAAAGTACTTTTCTACCCAAAGTATTGACTGGAGGCATTAAATAATGTGTGAACATTGCGGCTGCCCCACAAACGAAGAGGAAACGAACGAAGGATCAAAGGTCGAGCGTGAGTCCGTCGAAGACGATCGAGTAGAGGCGTAAGGACAGCGTCCATCCTCTTCCTTTTTCCGCCGAATACAGCGATACCAGAATTGTTTGTATCGACCAACGAGGATCAAAACCGATCAGCATCTGAAAATTTCAGCGGTGCCGGAATGTCACAGACGAGCACGTACGTCAGCAGAGGTTGACATCCTCCCCACCCTGAAGGGCGAGGATTCCCGACCGCCGTTGGGATATTGTGGTTTACGACGTAGCCTGTTCTCGCGGTGCAAAGCATCCGCTCTCTTTGTCGAAGAGGTACGTCGATGGCTGTGTCAACCAGCCGTTACTCCTATTCACCGGAAGACTCGGTGAACTCGGAGATACTTACTGCCGAATGTTCTCAGCACCGTTCACGTCCGCGTCCGCTCCCGTCTCACACTCGTCACAGACGTACAGACCGCGCTCAACACGGTTCGCGTCACGCTTCCGACCACAGCACGAACACGACTTCGACGTATCACGCTCCGATACTTGCTCGACTGTGATGCCTTCCATCTCGGCTTTGTACTCAAGCATCGAGGTGAAGCGGTCGAACGCCCACGAGTGCAGGTCGAGGTTGCCGTGCTTGCCCCGGTTCTTCGACTCGCCGTTCTCCTCATCATCGCGGACCCCGGAGAGGTTGCCAATCAGAATCGTTCCAACACCTTCGTCTACGCACCGCTGGACGATGTGCTTGGAGAGTGTGTGGAAGTAGTGGGTGCGGCGAGCCGACCTTTTCTGCTTCAACCGTTTGGTCTGCTCGGAATCGCAGTCACACTACTCATCGGTCTGGTCGGGGTGAATGCCGCACTCACGACGACACTGTGGCAACACAACGTTAGTACAGGGTCGTATCGCGGCGCTGTTGGAGCACTCACGACGACAGGCGCTACCTCGTGTTGTTGCTGTGCACCGGCAGCGTACGGGCTTCTCAGTGCGGCGTTCGGAGCTACAGCCAGCCCCGTCTACTGGGCGTTTACGGACCAGTCTTCCCCACTCGGGATCCTGTTCTTCGTCGCTGCCGTGGGGATACTGACGTCGAGTACATTTCGGATTACGGCGGACCTCGACGATGCCGACGTATGCGACTGCCCGTCTCGACGGTCGCGAGCCTCGGAGTGACAAGACGGGCGAGCAACACTCGCATCAGCTCATCCGGAAACCGAAGGCCGCCTCACTCGGCGAAGTGCTCGTCGAGCTCGCCGTCTTCGCTCAGGTCGGTCAACGACCGGTTGACGAGTTCACGGAGGATGTACTCCTCGTAGTGTTGCGTCTCGCAGTACTGGCAGGGTTTCATCTCCCGCGCAACCGCCTCGATCTCGGCCTCGTGTTCGTCGAGAGCCGCCTCGATCACGCCTTCCATCTCGTCACGGATCTGGGCGAACGCCCCGTCGAGCGTCTCCTCCGCTCCATCGGGAAGGTCGTACGAGAACACCCGGGTGTTCGATTTGTAGTGTTTCTGCGTTCCCCCGCCGGCCTCCTCGAGGCGCGCGAGTTCGACGAGGTCCGCGTCGGTAAGGACGTTCACGTGGTGGCGAACGGTCGTCTCGGCCTTCTCACTCCCCCGGCGCTGGAGCTCCGCGTGGATGGCCTCGATCGTCATCTCCTCGTCCGCCAGCATATCGAGGATCTTGGCCCGGATGTCGTTTTCCAGGGCCTTCGCCTTCGTCGGATCGGTTGTAATGACGTTCTCGATCGCGACGTCGGCTTCCATGAGACTCATTATGGGCGTATAACATCTTTGCTTGGTTAAGGGTAGCGGTGGTATTTCGATAGAACTGGGACGGAAAGGATATCGGTACTATTTCTATCGTAACGAGCGAGACACGATCGCCGCGAACGCGAATCCAGTGGGTAACCATCGCGACGAGAGGACCGATCAGGCACCCGAATGCGGATCCGAAGACCGGTATAATAGATATTGTACCACAAGTACTTTCATCACACCGAATGGATAGCCGAGTATGCGGCATGTCTCGACTCTCAGCATCGGTTCCAGAGATAGCCGAGCACTTGCCGTCCCGCAACAGTGACCGAACACTCCGAAACCATGGGCGAGAAACACGGCCACCTGTCACGGCGACGGTTCTTGTCCGGGGTTGGAAGCGCTGGAATCGCCGGGGTCGCCGGCTGTAACGCACCCAAGTCCGAATCCCCCTCCGGAATGAAAACCAGCTCTCCCGAACGGACGTTCAGCTCGCGGAAACTGCGAAGCGAGCACCAGGCGTACTGGTTCGGGCGATACAACGTGAACGCCATGCTGCTCATGTCGGGGCTTGGCGAGCGGCTGAAACCCCCGAAAAAGGCCCGGAAACAGCTGGGATCTCTCGCGAACTTCGACCCCGAGAAGATGCCGGCGAACCCGTATTTACTCAAAGCGGTCTACGCCGCCGGCGACCCACACTTCCAGCAGGCGGCCGATTTCAGCGACCTCTCGACGCTCTACTGGGACCGAGAGTCGATGGACGAGACGCTGGAGCCGGAAGCACAGGCACTCACGATCCAGAAGGTCACTGCAAAAGGCCTGCGCACGAGATACCACCGCCGTGGGAAGGATCGGTTTATCGCGCTGGTACAGCTGAAGGAGGCGATGGCGCTGGCGACGACGCTGCGCGAGCGCCTCACCACGTCGAACGGTCTCGTCGCAACACGGACACCTGCCGGGGACCTCGCCGATCCGCAGCCTGTCCAACAGGCGACGGCACTCGCAGCGTATTCCAGTCTCGCGCTTTCGCTGACTGATCCGGATCTACTACTGTATCAAAAACTCCCGAATAGCCGCGAGTTCAGTGCTCGGGTTCGGACGTGGGCTGACGAGCTGTTCGCTGCGGCGCGGACCGTTCGCCCAGAGAGTAGCAAAGCCCTCGCGTTGACGATTCGGGCCAATGGCTGGTATGCGGTGGCAACGAAGGACGCGGATCGGCGCCGAGACGCCCTGGGAGAACTCGACGCGCTCGCACAACAGATCCACCAGCGTCAGCGTTCGGAGGACCTTCCGTTGACGGAGTTGGCCTGGGCTGTATACGGACTCGCGGAAGCAAGTCACGTCACGAACTCGACCAAGTACGCGACCGCAGCGAGACGGATCTTCTTCGAGCGAATGGAAGCCCGGTGGCAACCGGATGCTGGCATCTACACTGAGACGGCCAGTGGGGCAGGGCAAGTGTACACCCCAGCAACGGCGGCTGCTGTGTTCGCGGCGATCAACGCGGTTCGGTTCGTTGCGACACCGGGACTCGGCACCGTCGGCAACCCGAGACAAGCTGACAAGCGGTACGTCCAGTTCTTCCGGAACGCGGTCGTCGAGTCCGGACTGCAGCAAGCACACGCGATCCCGCTCGCGGTGCATCCTGCATACCAGAAGGAGGAGCCGAAGCGTCACTTCACGGCGGAGTCCGTTCCACTATCCGCAGAGGGGCATGGACCGCACGGGCTTTGTCCCGTTTACGCTGCCGAGGTGAGCTACGAAGACGACGAGTGGACGGTGACGAATCGACGTTTCAGGACGGCAGCCGCGATGCACCTGTCGCTCCTCTCACCCACGCTCTCCGCGACGGCTCCGGACGGGTTTATCCCGATCGATCGCTTGCGGTCGGAACTCGCGAGCGGGAGCCAATAGCCTCGTTCCGACCGCTCACCCGTCCGTTCCGGGCGATTCGTTCACTCCGAGTCCGTCAAAAGCGAGTTCCCTCCCGGTTTCGACGCTGGATACGCTCACCTCCCGACCAGAATTCTCCCAACTGCCGTCCCTCGCTGCGCCCTCTTTAAGCCGCGCCAGCGAGAAAGAAGAGTATGTCCGACGATCCACTCCACATCGGTGCCGGCGAGCTCACGGCCGACGAGATCATCGACGAGATGCGGTCCGGGCGGCGCGTCCTCGTCTCCGTCGAGCTGTTCGGCGAGGAGGAGGAGGTCGCGCTCCGCCACGACGGCGACACCTACTACTGCGACACGCCGACTCGACTGCACAAGCACCCCGACGAGGAGGGGATGCGGTCCTGCATCGAGAACATGGGCTACGGCGCGGCCGAGAACTGACCTTTTACTTGCCCGGGGGTGCTGGTAGTGGTATGAGCGACCCCGACATCGAGGACCTCGTCGGCGACAGCTCCCCGAGCTTCGAACACGCGCTGTCCTGCGTCTTCGGCATCCAGGAACACGAGAGCCGGACGTACCTCGCGCTGCTCGACCACCCGGGAAGCACCGTCGCGGAACTCGCCGACGTGCTGGACCGCGACCGCTCGAACGTCAACCGGTCGTTGTCGACGCTGCTGGAGAAGGGGCTCGTCGAACGCCAGCGGCGACTCCTCGACTCGGGCGGCTACGTCTTCCAGTACACCGCGATCCCGGTTCCGGAGGCGAAGGAGCGCCTCCACACGGCCCTCGACGAATGGGTCGAGGACGTCCACGGCGCCATCGACGAGTTCGACCCCGAAGACCTCGACCTGGAGACAGCCTGAAGTCGGACCCGCGCGGCCGCGTCGCGAGTGGCACGAACCGCCACGACCGTCCCCCTTTTCAGTGCTCCGCGGTGAGGACCACGCATGAGTCTCGACCTCGCCGCGTCCGACGAGGCGCCCGCGTGTGCCGACGACGGCGTCTGGCTGACGTGTATCGCCTGCGGCGAAACGTTCGCCCCGTTCACCGACGTCCGCTACACCTGCGACGACTGCGACGGGCTGCTGGAAGTCCGCTACGCCGACCTCCCGACGTTCGAGGAGTTCGGCGCGGGCGCCGACAGCGACGGCCCGGACCGCGGCGTCTGGCGTTACCGCGAGGCGCTCCCGTTCGACGTCGGCGTCACGCTCCCCGAGGGCGACACGCCGCTGCATCGCGTCGACCGCCTCGAGAGCGACGTCGGCGTCGACGCGCTCCGCGTGAAACACGAGGGGATGAACCCGACCGGCTCGTTCAAGGACCGCGGGATGACCGTCGGCGTGCGCGTCGCCGAAGAGCTCGGCGTCGGCCGCCTCGCCTGCGCGTCGACCGGGAACACCTCCGCCGCGCTCGCCGCGTACGGCGGGCGCGCGGACCTCCAGACGCTCGTCCTGCTCCCGTCCGGCAAGGTCGCCGCCGGCAAGATCGCGCAGGCAAGCCTCCACGGCGCGCGCATCCTCGAGGTCGACGGCAACTTCGACAGCTGCCTCGACATCGTGCAGGACCTGGCCGCCCGCGGCGAGGCGTACCTCCTCAACTCGCTGAACCCCTTCCGGCTGGAGGGCCAGAAGACGATCGGCTTCGAGATCTTAGAGCAGTTCTACGCCGACTACGACACCTACCCGGACCGCATCGTCCTGCCCGTCGGCAACGCCGGCAATACCGCGGCGCTGTACAAGGCGTTCCGCGAGCTGGTCGAGTCGGGCGCGCTCGACGAGAGCGACGTTCCCAAACTCACCGGCGTGCAGGCCGAGGGCGCCGCCCCGATGGTCGAGGCCATCGAGGCGGGCAACGACGAGGTCCGCCGCTGGGAGGAGGTCGAGACGCGCGCGACCGCGATCCGCATCGGCAACCCCGTCAACGCCCCGAAGGCGCTACCCGGCATCCGGAACACGGACGGCACCGCCGTCGCCGTCAGCGACGAGGAGATCACGGACGCCCAGCGCGACCTCGCCCACGAGGGCGTCGGCGTCGAGCCCGCCTCCGCCGCCTCCATCGCGGGCCTGAAGAAGCTCCGCCGCGAGGGCGTCGTCGACGACGACGAGCAGGTCGTCTGCCTGACGACGGGCCACCTGCTGAAGGACCCCGACGCTGCCTACGAGGCCGGCAGCGAACCCGAGCCAGTTCCGAACGACACGGACGACGTGCTGGCGCACCTGGCGGAGTGAGTACCCCCGGACCGCGTCCGGCGGTCGGCGCACAGGACACCGGAAAAATCGCTGTCAGACGGAGTCGGAAGTCGGCTCTTCGACGCGGTCGATGCCGGTAACGTCGAACTGAGCTCCACCCTCGTCGCTTTCCGTGACCTGAATCTCCCAGTCGTGTCCCTCCACGATCTGCTTGACGATGCTCAGGCCGAAGCCGGTTCCCCGTTGATGCGTCGTAAATCCGGCCTCGAAGATCTGCTCGCGGGTCTCGGAGGGGATCCCGGAGCCGGAGTCGGCCACGGAGAATCCGTCGGGGATTTTGGCGACGGTGATCTTGACGTCCGTCCCTCCGTGTTCGATGGCGTTCCGGAACAGGTTCTCGAACAGTTGCTGCAGCCGGGAGCCGTTAGCGATCAGCGTGACGGAATCGGCTGGCGTCGACAGGACGGCGTCCGCCGTGGAGACGGCTCGCCACGCGTCCGTGGCGACATCGTCAAGTGAGACCTCCTCCGTCTCGCCGCCCTCCTCTTTGCTCCGAGCGAGTTCGAGCAGTTCCGTAATCAATGTCTCCATCCTGTCGAGCGCGTTGTCCACCAGGTGCACCTCGTCGCGGTCGACATCCTCCTTGAGGAGGTCGAGGTAGCCCTGCGCAACGTTCAGCGGATTCCGCAGGTCGTGGGAGACGATGCTCGCGAAGTTCTCGAGCCGCTCGTTCTGGCGTTTGATCTCCCGCTCACGGGCTTTCCGCTCGGTGATGTCTCTGATCGTTCCGAACTGGTAGGCGGTGCCGTCGATCGTCCACCGGGTGGTGATCGTCTCCACCGGGACTTCCTTGCCGTTGAACTCGTGGACCGTTTCGGCGGTCCGGGTGTCGCCGTCCGCGAACGAGGCGACGTAGTCGGCGAACATGTCGGCCTCGAACCCCGGCGCGATCTCCCAGATGGGCGTCCCGATCAGCGCCGATTGCGCGACGTCGAACAGATCGGCGTAGGCTTCGTTGACGTAGATGTAACGGCCGTCCTGGCCGTAGATCGCAACCCCGACGCCGACCGATTCGACCATCGTGGCGAAGAACTCAGGCGCCAGGTCGGCAGGGGAGTCAGAGTGCATATAAAAAAGCCACTCGCTCGAACTACAAATACCTTCGGCACTCGGGTTCTGTGGCTGTAGAGCCCGTCGTACCTGACATGTAGGAGGGAAGATGAGTCGTCTCTGGCGGCAGTGTGCGACCCGGCTGGAAGTCCATGGATCCCCGCGGCCCGGGTGTTCAGTGCAGATCCGTTAGGGGTTCTGGAATCGCCGAGCTTGTGGATACCGACACCGGACTCGAGTTCGCCCTCTCCCTCTCCTGTTCGGGCGGCCGATTCTTTTCGGCGGGCGATCTTCAGACGAGGACGACGATGACGGGACGCGGCGTCGCGCGAGCGATGGTGCAGCCGACGACTTCCGGGCGAGACTGCTCGGCCGAACCACGGTGAGTGCCAGCCGCGTCGAGGGCGAGGGCATCGACTGGAATTCGGGGGAGTGCGTGCCAGCCGGTTCCTCGGTATCAGTATCGCTGTATCCTCAAATCCCGACCGTAACAGGCGGTGAAAAGCGCGTCTGGAGACGGTGCATTGCCAGCGATGGTGCATTGCCAGCGATGGTGCCCTCGCCAGCGACCCACCTCAGCGCCCGTTCGGCTCGTCGAGCGTGATGCCGCGGGCTTCGAGGATCCGGTCGTCGGCGACCAGTTCCTCGAGGACGGCGTCCGGCACGCCCTCGTCGAGGTTGTAGACGGTGAGCGCCTCGCCGCCGTGGACCTCGCGGGCGTTGAACATCCCGGCGATGTTGACGTCGTGGTCGCCGAGGACGGTCCCGATGAGCCCGATGATCCCCGGCTCGTCGCGGTTGCGCACGGCGAGCATGTGACCGTACGGGACGGCGTCGACGCGGAAGCCGTCGATACGGACGATGCGCGGGTCGTCGCCGGCGAACAGCGTCCCTTCGACCGCGAGCTCCTCGTCGCCGTCGCGGACGGTGACGCGAACGAGGCTCTGGAAGTCCTCGGTCTGGCGGGTCTTGGACTCGACGACCTCGATGCCGCGGTCCTCCGCGAGCTGTGGCGCGTTGACGGCGTTGACCTGCCACTCGAGCGGCTCGAACACGCCCTTCAGCGCGCTCGCGGTCACGAGTTCGACGTCCTCGCTGGCGATGTCGCCCTCGTAGGTGACCTCGATCTCGCTGATGCGGTCGTCGAGCAGCTGCGCGCCGATCTTGCCGGCGGTCTCCGCCAGGTCGATGTACGGCTCGATGCGCGGGAAGGCCGTCTCGTCGACCGAGGGTGCGTTCAGCGCGTTCAGGACCGGCTCGTCGCGGAACGCGGCGATGACGGCCTCGGCGGTGTCGGTCGCGACGTTCTCCTGGGCCGCCTCCGTCGAGGCGCCGAGGTGCGGCGTGACGACGACGTCGTCGACGTCGAGCAGCGGCGAGTCGGTCGGGAGCGGCTCCGTCTCGAAGGAGTCGAGCGCGGCGCCCTCGAGGACGCCGTCGGAGACGGCCTCGGCGAGCGCGTCCTCGTCGACGATGCCACCGCGGGCGCAGTTGATGAGGTAGCCGCCCTCGAGCTGGGCGAGTTCCTCCTCGCCGACCATCCCCTCGGTTTCGGGGAGGAGCGGCGTGTGAATCGTCGCGAAGTCGGACTGGCCGAGCATGTCGTGGAGGTCGTCGACGAGCTCCGCGCCGAGCTGGGCCGCGCGCTCCTCGGAGATGTAGGGGTCGAAGACGACGAGGTCCATGCCGAGCGAGTCGAGGCGCTTGGCGACCTCCTGGCCGACGCGCCCGAGGCCGACGATGCCGAGCGTCTTGTTGTTCACCTCGGTCCCGAGGTAGTCGCTCTTGGCCCACTCGCCGTCCTTCAGTCGGGCGTGCGCCTGCGGGATCGAGCGCGCGGCCGCGAACGTCATCGCGACGGTGTGCTCGGCGGCGGCGCGAACGTTGCCCTCCGGCGCGTTGGCGACGATGACGCCGTGGCTCGTCGCCGCCTCGATGTCGATGTTGTCGACGCCGATGCCGGCGCGGCCGACGATGACCAGGTCCTCCGCGGCCTCGAAGACGGCCTCGTCGACCTGCGTTCCGGACCGGACGATCAGCGCGTTGGCGTCGGCGACGGCGTCGAGCAGCTCCTCGCCCTCCGCCTCGTAGTTGGTCTCAACGTCATAGCCTGCCTCGCGGAGCCGGTCAAGCCCGGCGTCCGCGATGGGATCCGTCACGAGTACCTTCATATCCATACGGACCGGCGGCTCGCTGTTAATCTTTTCCTCCTCGCGCCGTTTTGCCGCCCGAAACGATCCGCGATTGTGTATTTATAAGATGTTTGATTGCGTTGAATATCCGTATATATGGTTATCAGAACGACTTGGGTCGGTGCCGCTGTAATCGTTCCGTAGTTCTCGGGAGTGCTTCTCGTCGAGTGCGTGCGGTTCAATGGAAAATTAGGCTTCGTTGCGAGCGACATCACTCAACACGCCCAGAAAGCCCCAGCCGCTGAGACGGTTGCTTGGTGCGTGGTTTGTTCGTTTATCATCGCTGGCGACACCACTCAGCATGCCCAGAAAGCCCCAGCCGCTGAGGCGGTCGC
>JBDGPU010000201.1:19776-23740 GCA_042219525.1 Halopenitus sp. | reverse complement strand
GGCGCGCCCCGCCCTCCCTCGCACGCGTTGCTCGCGCGCGCCACCGCCCCCGCGCCGCGACCGCCCGGAAACCGCCGCGGGCGACGCCTCGCCACCACTCCGGGGTGGGACTGAAAGGGGCAGCCGCTGAGCGGGATGCCCTGCGAAGTAAGCACCGCAACCCGGCGAGCGACCGAAGGGAGCGAGCCGGGTGAGGCGCGCAGCGAGCAGCGCGAGCGCTCAGCGGCTGGGGCTTTCTGGGCGTGCTGAGTGGTGTCGCTGGGGACGACAACCAAACAAACCACGGAGAAAGCGACCGTCTCAGCGGCTGGAGCTTTCTGGGCGTGCTGAGTGGTGTCACTGGCAACGACAACCAAACAAACCCCGCGGAATGCGACCGCCTCAGCGGCTGGGGCTTTCTGGGCATGCTGAGTGGTGTCGCTCGCGACGACAACCTAACAAACCACACAGAAGGCGAACGCCCAGAGACCAAATGTTGCTCAGCAACGGCCCAACTTACCAATCACAGTCGATACTGGTGGGCGATACCTTTTGTGCGTCAAACACTTACACGGACTATGTACTCGCTCTCGGACGCCCGCAGCGCGGTCACGCGGCGCCGGCTCCTCCTCACAGCGGTGTTTCTCGCCTCCGGCATCGCTGCGGTCGCGGGGTCGTTCCTCGTCGCGGGGCGCGGCCCGGCCTTTGTCGTCACGGCGCTGGCGGCGACGTTGCTGTACCTGACCCCGGACGGCCTGCTCGCGTGGGGAATCCTCACGCTCGGGAAATACGGCCGCCCGCTGCTCGTCGCGGGCGCCGTAGCCACGTCGGTCCTCATGTTCACCGGAATCGCAGCCGGCGCGACGATCGTCGCCGACCGACTGAACCGCAAGCGCCCCGACGCGCTGTTCGCGGTCGGCTTCCTCCAGGGCGCGGTGACGTTCGCGTTAACGATCAAACCGCTCTCCTCGCTCGCCGCGGGTCTCGCCGGCGGCATCACCGTCGCGGTCGCCGGGCGAGCCGTGACCGACCAGGGGTCCACCCCGGGCCGCCGCGCCGTCCTCAAATCGGTGGGCGCCGCGGCGGCGGCCATCGGCGCGGGCTACTTCCTCGCCCCGCGACCGGAGGACATCGACGTCAGCGACGCGTCGATCCGTGACGAGAACGTCGAGGCCATGTTCCAGGCTGCCGAGGAGCGCTCCATCGACGTGCCGAACCTCGAACCCCTCGTCTCCGAGGACTTCTACCAGGTCGACATCAACACGTCGACGCCCATCGTCGACCGCGAGCAGTGGAGCCTGGCCGTCGAGGGCGACGCGAAGCCGCTCACGCTGGATTACGAGGGGCTTCGCGCCCGCGAGACCCAGCACCGGTTCGTCACGCTGCGCTGCGTGAGCGACGACCTGAACGGCTACACGATGGACACGGCGCTGTGGACGGGGATCCCCATCGACGACCTGCTAGAGGACGCCAACGCTCCCGAGAACTGCTGCGTCTTCCTGGAAGCCGAGGACGGCTACTACCAGGCGTTCCCGCGGGAGGCGCTGGCGAACGGCTTCCTCGCGTGGGGGATGAACGGGAAGGCTCTCCCGCGTGGGCACGGCCATCCGGTTCGCGCGCTCATTCCGGGTCACTGGGGTGAGATCAACGTGAAGTGGCTCTCCCGGATCGAGATCCGCGAGGAGCCAGCGACGGGCTACTGGGAGGAGCGCGGCTGGGCGGGCACCGGTCCCGTTCATACGATCGCCAAGATCCACAGCATCGAGACGGACGAGGACGGGGGGGTCGTCATCGGTGGCCACGCCTACGCCGGCGTCCGCGGCGTCGAACGCGTCGAAGTCTCCCGCGACGGCGGCGAGACGTGGGCGGAGGCGACCCTCTCCGACACGCTGCCCGACTCGGTGCCCGCCGTCGACGGCGGCGAAAACGCGGGCGGGGCGCCCATCGAAGGCGTCGCGGAGGACGCCTGGCGCATGTGGCGCTACGAGTACGAGGCCAGCGAGTCCCACGAGGTCACCGTCCGGGCGATCGAGCCGGACGGCACCGTCCAGCCGAAGGAGAAGACGGACCCGTTCCCCTCCGGCGCGACCGGCTGGGTCACGCGCTCCGTCGAGCTGTAGTTCACCCGCACCGTCGAGCTGTAAACGATCCACGATTCCCCGCGAAGTGGGCAGCTAGCGGCGCCAGTCCGTCAGCAGCGCGGCGTCGAACCGGTCCGCCCGCACGAGCCCCGCACCGAGCGCGACGGCGACGAGTGCGGGGACGTAGTTGCCGAACCAGAGGTTGATCCCACCCCACAACAGCACGAAGCTCACCATGTCGTCGAGCAGGAACGCGCAGTTCTCGAGGCGTCTCGTCAGCGTCGCGTGGTCGAAGGCCCTGTCGAAGGCGATGGTTGCGACGGAGGCGGACAGCACCCAGCCCGCGTAGTTGGAGAGCGGGACGCCGTGGAACGCGCCGCCCGCCCGGTACCACCAGAAGCCGAGGTCGACGGCGCCCGGGTCGAGAACGACGTCCATCGTCACCACGACGGCGGCGACGGCCACCCGGACCAGCGCCCGGGCCGCGTGCGAGCCCAGCAGCAGCAGACAGAGCAGGTAGGCGTTCGCGACGATGGGCAGGAAGAAGAGGGGGAGCGCGACGGGTACGCCGCCCAGCATCGGCCCGAGCGACACGCCGTACTCGAAGAAGCCGTATGGCCAGCCCGTCCGCACGCCCACGTACTCGATGGCGTAGGTGTACGCCGTCAGGAGGCCGATCCACGAGAGCGCGCGCCGGTCGACCAGCGGGAGGACGCCGACCACGAGTGGCGCGCGCATGACGGCGACGCCGACGAGCAGGAACCACGGGTTGAACGCCAGCGGCTCGGGGACGAGACCCTCCGCGCTCGCCACGAGCGAGACGGCGCCGACGAGCGGGAACAGCACCGCGATGGTGAACCGGTTCTCGGTGACCACCGTCTCCAGTTCCGCCTCCAGCTCGCGCCGGGTTGCCGGCAGCGCGGCCCGAATCGCCCGCCAGCCACTGGTCGATTCGTGTGGGCCACCACCGGCGGAGTCGTCCACCATCAGATCACCTCCCAGACCGGGACGATCCGCCAGAGCCCCGCGATCGACAGCGCGGCGCCGACGAGGGTGTTCAGCGCCGGGAACCACCAGTAGGCCCTGTCGACGGCGACGGCCCCGCGGGCGACCCAGGCGACGAACAGGGGATAAATCCCGAACGCGAGCAGGAACCGGGCGTCGACGAGCGCGAACGACGCCGCGGCCGCGGCCCAGCAGGCGACGCAGTACGCGTACGTCCGACGCTCACCGAGCCAGGTTGCCGTCGTGCGGATCCCGGCGGCACGGTCCGGCTCGATGTCCGGAATCGCCGAGAACGTGTGCATCGCCATCGTCCAGAGCCAGGCGCCGACCAGCGCGAACGTCGGTGGATGAACGCCGGCGACGGCGGCGTAGGCGGCCGCGCCCGGGAGGATGTACAGCCCGTTCGAGACGGAGTCCACGATGGGTGTCGTTTTAAATCGGAACGGGGGCGCGCTGTAGCCGACCCCAAGCGCGAAGAACCCGACGAGGTAGGGCCACGCGACGGGCGATGTGACGAGGAACGTCCCGACGCCGAGCGCGCCGGCGACGACGATGGCGACGGCGACCAGCCGGTCCCCCTGCCAGCGTGCCTCCTTCGCCTCCTTTTTCGGGTTCACCTCGTCGACGTCGGCGTCGAAGACGTCGTTGACGCCGTAGAGGAGCACGTTCGCCGGCAACAGGAAGTAGGCAGCCAGCGCGATGGCGCTCCAACCAAAGATTTCGGGCACCGATGTGGCGGCGTAGACGACGCCGACCACGACCGGGCCGGCCAGGTAGAGCCAGAACCGCGGCCGCGACAGTACCAGCAGGTACTGGAGGCGGTCGACGACGGTCGGTGGCTGGGTCTGGCGTTCCATCATGGCGCTACTGGTGGGTCGACGTCGTCGTTGCGGTCGCGA
>JBDGPU010000201.1:0-19676 GCA_042219525.1 Halopenitus sp. | reverse complement strand
GGTGCTCGGTCATCCCGCGAGGTGCTCGGTCATCCCGCGAGGTGCTCGGTCATCCCGCGAGGTGCTCGGTCATCCTGCGAGGTGCTCGGCCATCGATTCGGCGGTGAGCAGGCCGCTGATGAGACACATCGGGACGCCGATGCCGGGCGTCGTCGTCGACCCCGTGAAGTAGAGCCCGTCGACGGCGTCCGAGCGATGCGGCGGGCGGAGCAGCGAGGTCTGCCGGAGCGTGTGCGCGAGGCCGAGCGCGGATCCCTTGTAGCTGTTGTAGCGGTCGGCGAAGTCGTCGACGCTGAACGTCTCCTCGACGACGATGCGGTCCCGGAGGTCCGTCCCGGTGTTCTCCGCGATGTCGTCGAGCACCGTCCCGCGGTAGGACTCGCGGATCTCCGGGGTGTCTTCCAGCCCGGGCGCGATGGGCACCAGCGCGAAGAGGTTGCTGTGCCCCTCCGGGGCGACGCTGTCGTCCGTCTTCGATGGAACACAGAGGTAGTACGCCGGGTCGTCCGGCCACGCGGGCTCCTCGAAGATCTGGTCGAAGTGCTGTTGCCACTCGGTCGGCAGGACGAGCGTGTGATGCGCCAGCTCCTCGACGTCGCCCTCGACGCCCAGGTACAGCAGGAACGCGGAGGGCGCGTAGGTCCGCGAGTCCCAGTACTCCTCGGTGTACTGGCGCTTCCGGGGCGGCAGAAGGGCCTGTTCGGTGTGTGCGTAGTCGGCGTCGGAGACGACGAGGTCGCTCGTGAACCGCCGGCCGTCGGCGGTGTCGACCGCGAATGCCCCGCGGCGACCCTCGATGGCGGCCACCTCGGCGCCGGTGACGTAGTCGACGCCGAGCTCCGCACCCAGTTCGACGATGCCGTCGACGACGGCGCCGATGCCGCCGTCGGGATACCACACGCCCATATTGAAATCGACGTGGCTCATCAGGTTGTACAACGCAGGGGTGTTCGTCGGGGAACCGCCCAGGAAAACCAGCGAGTACTGCATCAGCTGCTGGAGCTTCGGGTGCTCGAAGTAGTCCTCCACGTGGCCCTGCATGTTGCCGAGCAGCGAGAGCCCCCAGGAGTGCCGGAGCACGTCGAGGTCGACGTAATCCCGCAGGTTCGGCCGGTCCTCGTAGACGAAGTGCTCCATCCCGACCTCGTAGTTACGCTTGGACTTCTCGAGGTACTCCGTGAGCGCGTCGGCAGCGCCGGGCTCGTAGGACTCGAACAGCGCCTTGTTCGCCGCCAGGTCCTTGACGACGTCAACCTGGTCGCCGTCCTTCCAGAACACGCGGTAGTGCGGATCCAGATGCGAAAGGGTGTAGTAGTCGCTCGGCTCCCGGCCGAAGTGGCCGAAGAAGCGCTCGAAGACGTCGGGCATCAGGTACCACGACGGACCCATGTCGAAGCTGAAGCCGTCGACCTCCAGTCGACTCGCGCGCCCACCGAGCTGTTCGTTCTTTTCGAGCAGGGTGACGTCCGCCCCCGCATCGGCCAGGTAGCAGGCGGTCGAGAGGCCGCCGAAGCCGCCGCCGATAACGACGACGGATTCGCCAGCCATGGCGTCGACGTCCGGGGGCGCGTCCATAGTCATGGGTGGGGCCGAAGGATGATAAATGTCCCTCGCACGCCGGGACGGATACCAGTGAACTACCCCGTCCTGCTCAGCCTGACGGCCTCACTGAGGGCGGGGCTTCCTGCTTCCACGACGCGCTTTGCAGGAACCGAATCGGTTCCCGTAGGGAGCGCAGTCTCCACAGGCGTTCGTTCGGAGTGAACCACTCCTACATCTTCGAGACCGCGAGAAAGAATGTTCTTCGCCGCGTTCGCGTCCCTATCCGCCTCAAACTCACAGGCGGGACATGAATGTTCACGAACCCAGAGCGGTTTCGCCGTCTCGACACCGCATGACGAACACTCTTTGGTCGTCCCTCTCGGATTCACCGCCACAAAGTGGGTTCCTTCGCGGTCACACTTGTATTCGAGCATCGATAGGAACGTTCGCCACGCGGCAGAGGCGGTCCTGCGGCTGTTCGACGCCGATTCCATCATCCCATTCACGTTCAGGTTTTCGACCGCTACGAGGTCGTACTCCCGAGCGTAGTACGCTGAGAGTCGGTGGAGAAAGTCACGTCGTTTTCGCTTCAGGTCGGCGTGGCACTCGGCCACCCGTCGCCGTTGGCTCCCCCAGTTGCTCGACCCATGTTCTTTCCGCGAGAGAGACCGCTGTTCGCGTTCCAGCCGCTCGCGTTCATCGGAAAGGTCGAGTGACCCAACGGCGAACCCGTCCGTATCGTGGGCATACTTGAGAATACCCACGTCAATACCGACGCACCGCTCGGGGTTCTCTGGCGGTTCGGGCGGTTCACGGTCCATTTCGACGGCAAAGGTAGCGAACCACTCGCCCGTTGGTTCCTTCTTGACCGAGACCTGCTTGAGTTTCGCATCGTCGGGGATGGAGCGGTGAAGCCGAATCGGGATGTCCGCGAGTTTCGAGAGTGACAGCACAGTCTGACCACCCTTCTTGTCGAGTTTGAAGCCAGACTGACTGTACGTGAAACTGCGGAACTCCCGTGGCGGCTTCCACGTGAGCGCACCGACGCCGTAGCCGTTCTCCTTGAGCTTAGAGAGGCTGTTGAGGTTGTCGAACAGCCGTTCCACGACGGTTTGAAGCACTTTCGAGTATACGTCCGAGAGGCCGTCCCACCACTGTTTGAGGTCGGGGAGCTCCGACCGGAGCGTGGTCATGGATGGCATTTCGCCGTGGTTCTCTTGGTACTCGTTGAGGCGGTAGAGCATGTGATTATACAGTTGCCGACAAATATCGCGGTGGCGGTCCAACTCCTCCTGGTGGGCGTCGGACGGCTTGAGGCGATACTTGTAGGCGTAGTACATGGCGCTACTCGCGTTATTCGATAAGTTCGCCCAGTTGGTCGCGGATGAACGACGAGAGGTTGAGGTGGTGTTCCTCAATCCACTCGTCTTAGTCTTCGCGGATGGTGATTGTCTTTCGTTTCACTGTTTGCACGCTATGCGCCCAGAACGTAATAAACGCGCCGGGGTGATTGTCGTTGGCCTGTGGGCCGGCAATAGAACGTGCAAGGTAAAAGATGAGGGCGTTGACGAGGTGCTTCGCGTCTCGTTCGCACACCAGAAATCTCCGATTTCTGGGGACGCTGTATCCCCACCCTACTGCATTCCTTTTCCGCTGTTGTCGGGCTACGCCCGACTGCCTGAGGGACGGAATCCCTCTCTGGCGCGGACTGCGGTACTCGTTGAGGGGGGCTAGCGTCTGCAAACAGCTAAGTCAGGGACCCCGTAAGCAACCCCATGGACTACACGGTCGTGATCACGGGAGGGACGCGCGGCCTCGGTCGGGCCGTCGCCCGGGAGTTCGTCGAGGCGGGCGCGTTCGTCGCTATCTGCGGACGGGACGGTACCGACGTCGACGCCGCGGTCGAAGCGCTCCGAGAGGCCGGCGAGGAGGTCGACAGCAACGGTGACAACAACGGCGGGGTCTGGGGCATGCGCGCCGACGTCCGCGACGAGTTCGAGGTCGAGCGATTCCTCGAGCTCGCCGCCCGGAAGGCCGGCCCCATCGACGCCGTCGTGGCGAACGCCGCCACCAGCCACGACGAGCCCGGCGAGATGCCCATCGACGAGGAGTCGTACGCGAGCTTCGACGACACGCTGCGAACGAACGTCCGCGGCGTCTTCGCGACGATCACCGAGGCGCTCCCGCATCTGGCCGACGACGCGAGAGTCGTCGTCCCCTCCGGCTCCGCGGCCACGGAATCGCTCTCCGGAATGGGGTCCTATGCGGTCTCCAAGGCCGGCGCCGAAGCCGTCGCCCGCGGCTTCGCCGCCGACGTCGACGCAACCGTCGGCGTCGTCGACCCCGGTCTCGTCGCTACCGACCTCACGAAAAAGGAGAACGCCCGCGATCCCGAGTCCGTCGCCCCGCTGTTCCACTGGGCCATCACCGAAGCCCCAGCCGAGGACCTGAACGGCGGCCGGCTCGGCCTCCGTGAATGGAAGAAGGCGACGCGGTAGCCTCCCGGGAGTGACGGCCTCCTTCGCGTACCCTTTTCACCGATAGCGAGCCAGACGCCCCATGCGCTCTCGATTCACCGCGTGGCGGGAGGCGGGTGTGCGACACGGCGCCGCGCGGCTCGGTCGGCTCCGCCCGACCAGCTGTTCCGACGCACGTGTCGCCTGTTAATCCGATATCGGCGTCAGTCGCCCGGAGACGTTCAGCAGCGGTTGCTCGGACGCGACGTAGGCCACCTCGTCCATGAACGCCGTCCGGTAGCTCGCCGGCCCCGATACGTCGGCGTCGGCCGCGCGTTCCCCTGCCAGCCCGAAGGCGGCGACTCCGAACAGCGCCGCCTCGGTCGGATTCGCCGCGGGAGCCTCGTCCATCCCCAGCCCGCCGAGGAACGTGGCCAGCGTGCTCCCGAGCATGCAGCCCGTCCCGACGAACGAGGCCATGCGGGCGTGGCCGACCGCCAGCTCGAAGGCGTCGCCGCCCGGGTCGGCAACGACGTCCGTCTCGCCGGACGCGACGACGGTCGCGTCGGTTTCCTTGGCCAGCGCGCGGGCCGAGGCCGCGACGTCCGCGTGTTCGCCGACGGCTTCGACGCCCCGAATCTGCGCGGCGTCGCCGGCGAGACCACTCACTTCGCCGTAGTTCCCCTTTATCAGGGTGACGTCGACGTCGCGGAGGATCCGCTGGTTGGCGGCGACCCGGAACTCCGTCGCCCCGTAGCCCACCGGGTCGAGCACGACCGGGACGCCAGCCTTGTTTGCACCCTTGCCCGCGGCGACCATCGCGTCGAGCTCGTCCTCCGTCATCCGCCCGGTGTTGATGAGCACCGCGTCCGCGCCGGTCGCCATCTCGCCGGCTTCCGCCATGGCGTCTGCCATCACCGGCAGGCCGCCCCAGTGGAGCGTGACGTTCGCCGTCTCCCGCATCGTCACCTCGTTCGTGAGATGCTGCACGAGCGGGCTCGTGTCGGCGACGGCGGACAGCACCGACTCCATCTCCGACCGGGAGAGCTCAGTTCGCACGCGACACCACCTCCGAGAGCTCTGCCGCCGCAGCTTCAGGGTCCTCGGCAGCGGTGATCGCCGAGATGACCGCGACGCCCGTCGCGCCCGCCTCGACTACGGGCGCCGCGTTCGATGGGCCGATGCCGCCGATGCCGATCACCGGGATGTCGACCGCCTCCGCGGTGGCGCGGATCCGGTCCGTGCCGATGCCATCCTTCGCGGCGTCGACGTCCTTCGAAGACGTGCCGTAGACGGCGCCAACGCCGAGGTAGTCGGCACCGGCCGCTTCCGCGATCTCCGCCTCGCGAACGGTCGACGTCGAACAGCCGACGATCGCGTCGTCGCCGAGCTGCTCGCGAGCGACCTCGACCGGCAGGTCCGACTGGCCGAGGTGGACGCCGTCGGCGTCGACGGCCGCGGCCAGGTCGATCCGGTCGTTCACGATCAGGGCCGCGTCCGCCTCGGTCGTGAGTTCGCGGAGTCGCTCGCCTATGTGATAGCGGGTTCGCGCGTCCAGATCCTTCTCGCGGAGCTGGACCGCGTCGACGCCGCCGTCGAGTGCGGCCTCGACGACGGCTTCCGTGTCTCGGCCGGCGGAGAGACTCTGTTGAGTGACGAGGTACGTTCGCCACTGTGACGGATGCATTGGTTGTACCACCGCGTCGTGGGGGTTTGGAGGTTGTGGCTCGCCGAGCGTGGCGGCGCTCCGACAATCGGCACTCGCCTCAGCCCGCGGCCTTACCGAGTCGGTGGCTCGGCCGAGAGCGGGCCGTCGCGCTGCGCCACTGCTCGTAGGCGCTTTCCATGGACGTCGTCCCGAGCGATCCGATCACGCACGGCTTCCGGGATCCAGTCGTCGCGGTTCAGCGGGTCGGGAACCGCGTCGACGCCGTCTCGGCGGAGGTCGTCCGGGAGATATCGGTCGTAGGTCGGGAGTCGCTCGAAAAGGGGAACGCCCCCGGCGTCGGCGACCTCGTGCAGATCCGCGAGCGCCGGCCACTCGTACTCCGGGTTGATGTAGTCGTCAGTGACCGGGGAAACGCCGCCGAGGTCGTCGATGCCGCAGTCGACCAGCTCCGCGGCCGGCGAGAGGTTCGGCGGGACCTGGACGGAGACTGACTCGGGCAGCGCCGCACGCGCCATCGCGACGACGCGGCGCATGGTTTCGAGATCTGGCTGCTCGAAGTCCGAGCGTTCGTTCGGCACGACGTTCTGGACGATCACCTCCTGGACGTGGCCGTAGCGTTCGTGGAGTTCGCGGATCGCCAGCAGGCTCTCCGCGCGGTCGCGCCAGTCCTCGCCGATGCCGACGAGGATGCCGGTCGTGAACGGGACGCCCTGCCGACCGGCGGCGCGGATGGTGTTGAGCCGCTGGCCAGGGCTCTTGCGGCGACCACCGCTGTGCGCGTCGACGTCGGCCGTCGTCTCGAGCATGACGCCCATCGAGGCGTTGACCTTGCGGAGGGTCGCGAATTCCGATTCGGTGAGGTCGCCCGGGTTCGAGTGTGGGAGGAGCCCTTCCTCTAAGGCGATCTCACAAGCCCGGAAGAGGTAGTCGGTGATCGAGTCGAATCCCCAGTCGTCGAGCTGTTGGTGGATCGCCGTGTATCGGTCGTCGGGCTTGTCGCCGAAGGTGAACAGCGCCTCCGTACAGCCGGCGTCGGCGCCGACCCGACACTGCTCGCGGATCTCCTCGGGGGTCATTAGCGTCGCCTCGCCGGGGACGTCGTAGTAGGTGCAGTAAGTGCAGGTGTACCGGCAGGCGGTCGTCAGCGGCAGGAAGACGTTTCGCGCGAAAGTGAGCGTCGGCTGGGTGGCGACGTCGGCCGGTCGAACGGAGAGTAGTCGCTCCACGTCGCCCTCCTCGACCTCGATCTCGACGTCGTACGCCGCCGCGTCGGGGAACACGGCTGTGGGTCGTTCGGCGACCCTCAAAAGGGTATCACTCTCGGCAGGGGGTTCCGTCGTGTGGGGTCGGATGCCGGCGACGCCGACGGAACCCGACGACCGGCGATTAATCCCGGACGACGCCGACGGAACCCGACGACCGGCGATCAATCCCGGACGACGCCGACGCGGCCCTCGTCGACTGCCACCTCGAAGCCGGCGTCGACGAGCCAGTCACGGGCGTCGCCTTCGCCGTGGAGGAGCAGCTCCGCGAGATCAGCCCGCTCGTCGACGTCGGTGGCCAGTCGGTGGGAGTCGAACTCCCGGACGGTCGCGTCCACCGCGGCCGCCTGCTCGCGGTGGTCGCGACAGGAGGCGCCATGATAGTCGACCGCGAAGTTCGGATCCCGAACCACGAGCGCGTTCGTCCCACCGCCGCGCCCGGGCGCGATGACCACGTCGCCGTCGGTCGCGAACAGTGACGAGAGCGTCCGCGGCGTCGCCAGCGCGAGGTCGCTCATGACGATTGCGATGGGGTGGGCGCCTGAAATCGCGTCGTTCACCGCGGTCGTCAGCGAGCGGTCGTCGACGGTCACCGGGACGTCGACGACGACCTCGTCGGTGGCGAGAACGTGCGGGGCGCCGCCGGCGTCCGCAACGGCGGCGAGAACGTCCCCGAGCATCGTGCGGGCGAAGTCGCGTCGCTCGTCGGGCGTGAGCGTGTCGGAGAGACGGGTCTTCGGTCGCGTCGCCGAAAACGGTACCAGAACGTCCATCGACGAGCCGGTTAGAACAGCGATTCCAGCTCGTCTTCGTCGTCGTTGACGAGTTCGTCGAGGTTGTCCTCGCTCTCCTCGCGGATCTCGTCGAGGTTGTCCTGCGCCTCGATGGCGACCTGCTGGAGCTCCTTGATGCGCGGGACGTTCGTCACGCCCGCGAGCAGGATGACGGAGGCGACGAACCCGGACCCCTTGTACGGGTAGTCGCCACCGCGGACCTCCATCGACCCGGTCTGCTCTTCGAGCCACTTCCGCCCGCGCTCTATGCCCTTCCGGTTGAGGTACTGCGGCGGGCCGGAGAGGACGAGCAGCGCACGCTCCGCGCCCTCGATCTCGCACGGCAGCGTGAGGCGGCCGAGCGCCGCCTTGCGCACGAGGCTCGTGATCCGGTTCGTCGTGTGTGCGGTGTCGAGTTCGTTCTCGCCCTCGTCGCCGCGAAGCCGCGAGAGGAGCCCGCTCGAGGACTGCTCCTCGACTTCCTCCTCCGCGTAGCCGACGGTGGAGACGCCGCCGCCGGAGAGAGTATTGATGATCTCCGAGGAGTCGACGACGCTCTCGGCGACCTCCTGGCCCTCGCTGACCTCGCCGGCGCCGAAGAGGATGCCGAAGCGGCGAACGATCTCCTCGTTGATCTCCTCGTAGCCGCCCTGGACGGACTCGCCCGTCTTCCGCCAGGCGTCGTTGTCGAACACCATCAGGTTGTCTACCTCACCCACGAACGTCTGGAACGACCGCGCCGCGTTCAGGGTGTAGATGCCACCTTCGTCGCTGCCCGGCAGGACGCCCAGTCCGTACACCGGTTCGGTGTAGATGCGCTTGAGGTGTTTCGCGAGCACCGGTGCCCCACCGGAGCCCGTGCCACCGCCGAGCCCGGCTACGACGAGGAACGCGTCCACCTCGTGAACCGGAATCGAGTCGATAGCGCCCTGTACTTCGTCGATGTCCTCCTCCGCAATCTCGGCGCCGAGCTCGTTGTCCGCACCGACGCCGTGCCCTTTGACGCGAGATTGCCCGATGAGTACGCGCTGGTCCTCCGGGATGTGTTCGAGCCCCATCAGGTCCGCTTTCGCGGTGTTGACCGCGGTCGCAGCCCGGACGATCTCCGAGCCCGTCCGCTTGTCGTACTCGAGGAATTTGTCGACGATCTTTCCGCCCGCTTGGCCGAAGCCGATCATTGCCAGTTTCATGAGATCCCCAGTTGTTCTTGCGAAGAAAAGAGTGGGAAGCCGGATAAAAGCCTTGTGATGGGGTGAACGGGGGAGAAACACGACCCGACCGCTCGAACACCGAAACGGAGCCGCGATGAGCCGGCTCGGCGGCTTTCGCGATAGCGTCTTCAGGCTACCCCAGAACGGGACGATTGACGAACGAATACTTGTTTTTCGACCGGGATGAGGCCCGGAAACGGGTGCATTTCCCGGATCGTCTGACGCGCCCGCGCTCCGATGTCGCCCGATGTCCCCGGTTGATAGGTTCCCGCCGACTACCCGATGTCGCCGGTTGGTCGGTTCCCGCCGACTACTCGACGCCCAGATATTCGCCAAGCGTCGTCAGCTCCGGCTCCTCGACGCCGAACGCCTTCACGTCGTTGTCGTCGGTCGTGTTGTCGAACTTCAGCGAACGGAACTGGTCGGGCCCCATCGGGAAGCCAGGAACGACGCTGAGCGTCGTGAGCCCGATCTTCGCCATCGCCATCGGGAGCGACACGATCTTGACGTCCTTCCCTTCGCCCTCGTACACGAGGTTCGTCACTTCGCGGAGCGTGAGCTGCTCCGGGCCGCCGATCTCGTACGTCTCGCCGACGTGTTCGTCCTCGGTGACGGCGTCGGCGAGCATCGGCGCGAGGTCCTCGACGTGGATCGGCTGGAACCGCGTCTTGCCACCGCCCGGCAGCGGATAGATCGGCACGCCTGGGGCGAACAGCTTCTTCAACCGCTTGGTGAAGGAGACGAACTCGCCGCCCTCGCCGAAGACGACCGAGGGGCGCACGATCGTCGAGTCGAGGTCGCTGTCGCGAACGATCTCCTCGGCTCGCCCCTTCGAACGAATGTAGTGGGTCGCTCCGTCCGGATCGGCACCGAGTGCGCTCATCTGGAGGAAGCGGTCGACGCCGCCCTCCTCGGCCGCGCGAGCGAGGTTCTCGGTGCCGCCGCGGTGGACGAGGTCGTGCATCTCGTTGCCACCCTTCGGCTCGAACAGGGGCGAGAGCGCGACGAGGTTGACGACCGCGTCGCAGTCCTCGACCGTCTGCGCGATCGAATCGTACGCCGTGACGTCGCCGACCGCGGCCTCGACTCCCTCCGGGGTGTCCTCCGGCGACCGAGACAACGCCGTCACGTCGTGACCACGGTCGGCCAGTTCGCGACACAGATACGATCCGATGAACCCCGTTCCGCCCGCGACTAGCACGTCCATGTCCCGTCATTCGAGCGGATCCACCCTAAAGGTACCGCGGTAATCGGCGTCGGGGAGCCGGGTTCCGGCCCCGCGGCCACGAGCGTGGAACCCGGTCGCTTATGTCCACCCGCGAGCCAGGACTGCTATATGCTGATCACGCTTGAGGGGCTCGACGGGAGCGGGAAAACGACCGTCTGGGAGGCCCTCCACTCCTCGCATCCGGACGCGGTCTTCACCCGCGAGCCAACGGATACGTGGTACGGCGAGGCGGTCTACCGCTCGATCGAGACCGACGACGCCGACCCACTCGCCGAGCTGTTCCTCTACACGGCCGACCACGCGGCCCACCTCGCGGAGACCATCGAGCCCGCGCTGGCGAACGACGAGCTCGTGATCTCGGACCGGTACTCCGACTCCCGATACGCCTACCAGGCGGCGACGCTCGCGGAGACGGACCTCGACCGCCCCCTGGAGTACATCCGTGGTATCCACCAGGCGTTCACTCGCCCGCCGGATGCGACGATTTACCTCGATCTCGACGTCGAAACCGCCGTCGAGCGGTCGGGTGCGACGAACAAGTTCGAGCAGCGGGCGCACCTCGAGACGGTCAAGGAGAACTACGAACGCCTGGTCAGCGCGGAGCCGGAGCGGTTCGTGCGAGTCGACGCGACGCAGTCACCCGAGGTCGTCATCGATCACGTCGAGAACGCTATCGACAACCTGCTCGAATCGGACGCCTGAGCGGGTCGGAAAAAGCACCAGTCGCTACTCGGCGGGCTCGGGGAGCTCGTATTCCTCCGGATGCTCGACGTACAGCACGTCGATCGTCGCACCCAGCGAGAGCGGAAGCAGGACGAGGAGCGCGAGAACCACGGCGGAACTGCCGAGGTCGACGCCGATGCCGAGCGGGCCGGTCAGGACGAGCGTGGAGACGAACAGCGCCACGGGAATGAGGAAGGTGACGTAGCCGGCGGTCCCCCAGGTCGTCTCGAGCCGGAGGCGGAAGAATCGGGTCATCACCGCCGCGATGAGCGTGTGGAGGGCAACGATGAACAGTATCCCGAGTACTCCGAGTATCGAGACCATGGCGTCGTTTGTGGACGCGCGCTCTTTGGCCTGTCGCCTTCGACCCGGGAAACCGTCCGATACAGGAGCGTCACCGACCTGTTCGCGGGACGACCCGCCGGCTGCGCGACGGACCCCGTCGAGGCGCTAGCGCGGCCTCATTCCTCCAGCGAGACGTACGTCTTCGTGTCGACGACGCCGTCGTGCGCCTGGATATCGTCGGTGACCATCGAGAGCACGTCGTACACCTCGTCGCCGGTCACCTCGAGGATGACGTCCCAGTCGCCGGCGACGACGTGACCGTCGGTCACCGTATCCAAGTCCCGGAACCGCGCCTGGAGGTCGGTCGCGACGCCAACGTCCGCGTCCACGAGCACGTACGCGTTAACCATGCGCTAACGTTTGACACACGACGAGCAAAAACTTTCGCCCGAGTCGGACGCGGCACTCGGAGCCCTCGTCGCGCTCGTGTGGGCCTGGTCGTGCCTGCGTGACCCTCGCCGCCCCCGGGCTGACCCTCGCTGGGGCGGGGATAACGTTATTCCGGTGGCCGTCCTTAGCCGTTACCATGCGATTCATTATCATTGGGTCCGGCCGCGTCGGCCTCCGGACCGCTCGGGTACTCCGCGAGGAAGGCCACGAGGTGGTCGTCGTGGAGCAGGACCTGGTGAAGGCGGACAGGGCCCGGGAGGCCGGTTTCCGCGTCGTCGAGAGCGACGGCGCCAGAGAGGGCGCGCTCGAGGAGGCCGGCATCGACGAGGCCGACGCGATCGGCGCGCTGACCGGCGATCTCAACGTCAACTTCGCGGCGTGCATGATCGCCAAACAGCACGACTGCAGGACGGTCATGCGCATCGACGAGGACTACCGCGAGGAGATCTACCAGAAGTACGCCGACGACGTCGACGAGATCGTCTACCCCGAACGCCTCGGCGCGATCGGCGCGAAGAACGCGCTCCTGGGCGGGAACATCCGCGCGATCGCCGACATCGCCCAGAACCTTCAGATCCAGCTCGTCACCATCACGAATCGATCGCCGATGCGCGGCTACACGCTCAGCGAGGTCGCGCTGCCCTCGGAAGCCCGGATCCTAGCGTTCGGCAAGGACGGCGAACCGCTCGACATCCCGCTGGCGGACGACTCGCTCGAAGCCGGCGACCGCGTCGCCGTCCTCGCCGACTTCGACGTGCTCGACGAGGTGCGACAGCTCCTCGTCGGCGACGGAACCGGCGCCGAACACGCGATGGCGGGGGGTGAGTGACGATGGTAGTCGCGTACATCATGGTGAAAGCGAACACGGGAGAGGCAGACCGACTCAAGGGCGAAATGGCACCTATCGACGGCGTGGAAGACGTGAGCATCGTCGCTGGCGACGTCGACTTCATCGTCAAGGTCGACGTCGACTCCCCCGGGGAAGTCAAGGAGATCGCCGCGGGGAAGATCCAGGACCTCACGGGCGTCGAAACCACGGAAACGTACATCGCGATGGGGTAGCCACCCGGAGGTTTTTATCCGATTCCGCGCCAGACCGCCCGTGACCTGATCCCCCTGGATCCGGAGCGGTCGAGGCGGAAGCGCGGCATCCCCTCCGGAGCGAGAAAACCCCATCCGTCGCCGCCTGTTCGCTACTCTGGTGTCGACGCCGATCTGACGGCACAGTGCCGACGCCGATCAGACAGCGCCGTCGTTGCCCTGCTGGCGGGCCTTCGAGAGGAGACTGTCGACCGGGTCGACGTACTCGTACCCCGGGATAATTCCCTGGACGTACGTGCCCTCGACGAAGTCGATGACGGCCCCGGCGTCGTCGACGCCACGGCGCTCGTTGATGTCCGACAGCGAGAACTCGGAGACGATCTCCTCGCCGTTGCGGGTGACGGTCGGGTCGAACTCGTGGTCCCCGCGAGCGACGCCGCCGATGTCCGAGACGCGCAGCTCGAACGTCTCGAACCAGCCGTTCGTCACGACGGCGGCGACCTCGTTAGCCGTCGCCGCCTGCAGCGTCGGCACCGTCACGGTGACGTCGAACCGCGTGGTCCCGTCCTCGTTCGTCTCCGCAGTGACGTCGCCCTCGAACGCCGTCGTCGTGGACGTCCACGTCGCGTCGTCGATCGCCTCGAAGGAGCCGTGGTCCCGGAACGCTCGCCGGACGCGGCTCGGTAGTTCGCTCATACACGTGACGAGGGCGTGAACCGGCAAAAGGGCGTTGTGTTGGGGGGATCCGAGTGTGGGAATCAACCCGGAACGGCGGCACGAAGCGCCGAAACTGGTGACCTTTTGAGTGCGGACGGCGAGGATCGGGTATGGCAGAGGAGTTCCTGTCGACGGCCAACCTGGTCGACGCGGTTGCGGACGCGTCGTTCGACCGGCCGCCGGCGCTCGTCAGTAACGCGCACATCACCGGCGTCAGCGTCGCCCGGGCCCTGGATGCCCACGACGTTCCTGTGATCGCCCTCGACCGCAACGGCGACGGCGCCGCCCCGCCGTCGGACGCGATCGACTTCGCCGGCGAGGTGACGTACCCGCTCGACGACCTCGACGGGTTCCGCGAGGACGTCGAGGCGATCGTCGACGCCGCCGGGACCGAGGCCGTCGCCTTCGGCTGCATGGACGAGTGGGCCCACGCCTACGCACAGGCCGAGCCGGAAGGCGTCAGGCTCCCCTTCGCGGACTTCGACGTGATCGACAACGTCCTCGACAAGTCCGAGCTGTACGCCCGGGCCGAGAAGCTGGACGTGCCGTACCCGGAAACCTATCGCCTCTCGGAGGTCGACCGCGAGGAGGCCATCGAAGCGCTCGGCTTCCCGCTCGTCATCAAACCCGCCCTCAAGCGGAAGTTCGAGGAGGCGTTCGGTACGAACGTCATCGAGGTCGCCGACCGCGAAGAGTTCGACGACGTCGTCGACGCCGCGGAAGCGGAGGACATCGAAGTGATGGCCCAGCAGCGCGTCGACATCGCCGTCGGCAAGGACCGCTCGCTCGCGTCGTACGTCCCGCCCGAGGGGACCGACGAGGCGCTCGCGGTCGTCGGCAACGCGAAGGTTCGCTACCCGCAGGCGTTCGGGACCTCCTGTCTCGTCGACCGCGTCGACGACTCGGAAATCGAGGAGCGCGCGCTCAACGTCCTCGACGACGCCGGCTACCACGGGATCAGCGAGGCGGAGTTCGTCTACGACGACGAGCGCGAGGAGTACCTCCTGCTCGACGTCAACACGCGCCCCTGGAAGTGGATCTCGATGCCGGTTGCGGCCGGGGCGAACCTCCCGATGGCGGCGTATGCGTCCGTCACGGACGCGACCTACGAGTCGCCCGGCATCAGCGACACGCGCTGGGTGTACCTCCGTGACTACCTCTCGCTGCTCGCGACGGCCGAGACGTTCTGGGACCTCCTCTCGACCGAGGACTGGGCGTCGCTCGTCTCCGGGAACTTCGAGAGCGACGGCGCGCTGACGACCGGCGTCTATCGCCCGTCCGACCCCGACCCGGCGGCCAAGCTCATCGAGACGGAGTTCACCGACCGCGAGTACTACTGTTCCTGCTAACGTCCTGCTCATCGCTACGGGCTCGACCTCGAAGGTCGGCGTCGACACCGCCGTTTCCCCGACCTGAACGAACGCCGACCTCCGACGATCCTGCGTCTCGCTCCAGCAGATTCGCGTCGTGTCCCTCGATGTACATCTTTGCCCATTCGGGGGCAGAAACGGCACCCAATGCATGAGTTCGTAAGGTACTAATCGGCGTAGGAACCGAGTCGGAGCTATATGGACTGGACGGAAGCGTGGCTCGACGAGGAGAGTGGAGACGTGCCGGCCGCCTATCGATTACGGAACAATCCCGAACTCCGTCCGATGGCTGCGTTCGGTGCGCTCGCCGCGGGGTTCTACGTCGCGCTCGGCTCGATCGGGACCAGCGGCGACCTCGTTCTCGGAATCCCGGTGCTGATGTGGTTGACCATCGGTACCGGTCTCGCCTTCCTGGCGACGCTGTTCGTCGCGGGCCGATCCAGCGAGTCAGCCCGATCCGAGTCCGCCCGATCCGAGGGGCGTGACGACCGATGACGACGCTCCAGGTTCTCCCGCCGAGTATCGCGGACCTCGTCGCGAACAACTACCCCACGATCATCGGCGTGCTGGTGGTCTACTTCGCCATCTTCGCCGTCCTCTCGGTGACGGCGCATCGCCGGCTCACCGGCTCCGTCGCCGACTACGTCCTCAGCTCGCGGGAGCTGGGGTGGGCCGTCACCTCGTTCACGCTGTTCGCCTCCATCTCCTCCGGCGTCGGCCTCGCGGGCTTCCCGGGGACGGTGTACGTCGTGGGTCTCCCGTTCAGCATCACCGTCGTCTTCGGGTTCTTCGTCGCCGTCACCCTCGTCTGGTTCCTCGGGCGCCGAATCTGGATACTCGGCGACACGCACGAGTTTACGACGCCAGGTGACCTGCTGGGGACGTACTACGGTAGCGACACGGTCCGGGTGTACACGGTCATCACGAGCCTCGTCTTCAACGTCGCGTACGCCGTCGCCCAGTTCACCGCGGGCGGCATCCTCGTCCACGTCCTCTCCGGCGGCGTCGTGTCGACGACGACCGGCGTCGCGCTCGTCGCCGGTCTCGTCGCAGTCCACGTCGTCACGACGGGGATCCGCGGCATCGCCTGGCTCGACACGTACAACGGCGTCATCATGCTCGGCACGGTCGTCATCTACACTGCGTACATCTTCGCCGACGCGGGCGGCCCGGCCGCGGTCATCGCGGGCCTGGGCGACGTCGGCGCGGCGCACGTGTCGGTGCCCGGAACCGTCGGCGCCTTCACGCCCTCGTACATCTACGGGACCGTCGTCGGCCTCCTCATCGGGATCGCGGTGATGGCCCCGGCGGCCTGGCTCCGCTTTTACGCGACGGAGGACCCGGACGGGCTGGTGAACGTCGGCGCCGCGCTCGTGGTGATGTTCACGCTGCTCCACTTCGTCGGCATCTACTGGATCGGCGCGTACGGTCGCGTCGTCTTCCCCGAGGTGGCCAACCCCGACTTCGTCTCCTCGCTGCTCGCCTTCGAGGTGATGCCGCCCGCGCTCGCGGCGACGTTCCTCGTCGCGTTGCTGGCGGCGATCATCTCCACGACGGACTCATATATCCACACCCTCTCCGCGACCGTCACCCGCGACCTGGGGAAGGCCGTGTTCGTCCCGGAGCTCACCGACCGCGCGGAGGTCCGGCTCAACTACGCGATCGTCGGCGTGACGACGCTCGTCAGCGCCGTCCTCGCGGTCCGGTACACCGGTCTCATCACCGCCCTCGCCGTGTTCGCCGGCGGCGTCACGGTCCAGTTGCTTCCGGCGACGGTCGGCGCGCTCGTTTGGCCGCGTGCCTCGACGCCGGCCGCGCTGTCGGCGACGGGGCTCGGCATCGTGCTCACGTTCGTCTGGGAGCTGGGGCTCGCGCCGCTGCCGATCGCCAAGGGCGTCCTCCCGGGGCTGGCGGTTGCGTTCCTCGCCAACCTCGCTGTCTTCGTCCTCGTGAGCTACGTGACGAGCCCGCGCCCGACCGCGACCATCGAGGCGTTCCACGGCGTGCTCAACCGTCGACTTTCGGACGGCGACTGACGCACGCGTGTCGAACCGACCACTACTTTATCGGAGTCCCACCCAATTCCCGAACACCTGAGGTCGACCATTCCCATGACAGAGATTCATCCCGAAGCCCAGGCCGTGCTCGACCGACTAAGCGAGGAGCGGGTCCCGCCCGCCTACACCCTCTCGCCGCGGGGCGCTCGCGAGGTGCTGAACGACCTGCTGCTCGACGACGAGCCGCCGGAGCCCGTCGGCCGCGTGCAGGATCTCACGATCGACTCGCCCGTGGGCGGTCTGCCGGTCCGGGTGTACGAACCCAGCGAGGGCGATGGTCCCTACCCAGTGCTGCTCTACTACCACGGCGGCGGCTGGGTCCGTGGCAGCGTCGACACCCACGACGACCTGCTGCGATCGCTGTGCCGCGAAATCGGTTGCCTCGTCATCGGCGTCGACTACCACCGCGCGCCGGAACACCCCTTCCCGGCCGCGGCCGACGACGCCTACGCCGCCCTGGAGTGGGCGGCAGCCAACGTCGACGAGGTCGGCGGCGACCCGGACCGCATCGCGCTCGCCGGCGACTCCGCCGGCGGGAACCTCACGGCGGCGACGACGCTCCGCGCCCGCGACGAGGACGGCCCGGACGTTGCCCACCAGGTGCTACTGTACCCGGTCACCGACCACGCGTTCGACACCGACTCCTATGAGGCCAACGCCGACAACGAGTTGCTCCCGCGGGCGACGATGCAGTGGTACTGGGACCACTACCTCGACCGGCCGCTCGATGGGCATCATCCGTACGCGTCCCCGCTCCGGGCGCCTGACCACTCCGGGCTGCCGCCCGCGACGGTGATCACGGCCGGGTTCGATCCCCTGCGCGACGAGGGCGAGGCCTACGCGGAGACGCTGGCGGCCGCCGGCGTCGACGTCGAGTACACGGACTACGCGGACATGATCCACGCGTTCCTCAACTTCCCGGACCTCGACCGCGCGAAGGAGGCCCGGGCGCAGGTCGTCGAGCGCCTCGAGGCCGCACTCTTCAGCGAGTAGTCGCGAGGAGATCGGCTGCGAAACGGTGGTATCGGCCCGTTTTGCCGGGGTATCGAATCGAAACACTTTGCCCCCGTGACCGACTGGCACAGCCATGGTCGTTCTTCGCAATGGGACGGTACACACGGCGACGGAGCGCGGAACTATCGACGGCGACGTGCTGATCGAGGACGGCGAAATCGCGGCCGTCGGCGAGGTCGACGCGCCCGAGGACGCCGAGGAGATCGACGTCGACGGCGCCCACGTCACGCCGGGGCTCGTCGACGCGCACAGCCACGCCGGGATGGCCGAGTGGGGCGAACCCGAGGACGGCGACTTCAACGAGGGGACGGACTCCGTCACGCCCCACGTCAACGCCCTCGACGGGTTCCACCCGCGCGACGAGGAGCTGAAACACGCCTTCCAGAACGGGGTTACCTCCGTCTCCTCGCGGATGGGCTCCGGTAACGTCATCGGCGGCATCATCTGCTCGATGAAGACCTACGGGCTCACGGCCGACGAGATGCTGATCCGCGAGGACGGCATGAAGGCCGCGATGGGCGAGAACCCGAAGCGCTTCCACGGCGAGGAGGAGGGCCGCCAGCCCTCCACGCGCCCGGGCGTCGCCGCGACGCTCCGCGAGGCGCTGATGGAGGCCGAGGACTACGTCGACCGGCGCGAGCACGCCCGGAGAGAGGGCGAGCCGTTCGAGCGCGATCTCGGCATGGAGAACCTCGCCCGCGTGCTGACCGAGGGCTTCCCGCTGCGCGTCCACGCGCACCGCTCGGACGACATCATGACCGTGTTCCGCATCGCGGAGGAGTTCGGCATCGAGAACCTCTCCATCGAGCACGCGACGGAGGGCCACGTCATCGCGGACGAGTTCGAGAAGCGCGACGTGCCCGCCATCGTCGGCCCGTCCATCTCCTCCGCCTCGAAGTACGAACTCCGGAACATCACCTTCGAGACGCCCGGCATCCTCCACGAGGAGGGTGTGAAGGTCGCCATCCAGACCGACGCCCCCATCCTCCCCCAACAGCACCTCGACGTTTGCGTCGGCCTCGCGGTCGGCGAGGGCTTCCCGGAGGAGGAGGCCCTCGAAGCCGTGACGCGCTATCCGGCCGAGATCCTGGGCATCGACCATCGCGTCGGGACGCTCGAAGCGGGCACCGACGCCGACGTCGCCGTCTGGGACGGCCCATTCTACGAAACCGGCTCCAAGACGCAGCACGTGTTCGTTGATGGTGAACACGTGTTCGACCGTGCCGTCGATGCGGTCGACCCGCGTGAAGAATACGCCTGGTAATCCGCTTATAAGGGAGTTTTTGCGACTTTTTGGATTTGATCGCCAGTTTACTTTTAAGTCAAGACGAGTGTTCACCGTGCTACACAGAGGTTCAATAGCCGGAAAGCCCTCTGCCGATTTGGCTTATAACTGGTCCTCGACAGCCTGAAAGCCCTCGGCCGCTCGCAATGCGTTGGTTTGGACAGGTGAGACGGTCTTGCTCTCGACAGCAACGCAGACTTCTCGAAAGCCCTCGGCCGCTCGCGGTCGCTCCGCGACATATCCGCGCCTCTCCGCACCGCCCGGCGCGGATAGGGGTCGTCGGAGCGACTCCGTTACACCGCGACCGGCCGTCGCCCTTTCAGTCCGCCAGGACAGCACCGCCCCGCAACCCCGCAGCGACAGCACGGCACAGCAACCGCAAGCCTCAGCCCTCCCCAGCCTCGGCCGGCGCCGGAACCGCAACACCTCGGCGCCGGCCTCCCTCGCACGCGTTGGTCGCGCGCGCCGACCGCCGCCTCACCGCACGCCGGACAGCCGGCGAACGTCGACAGCCACCCAACCGCCGCGAGCAACGCCTGGCCACCACTCCGGGGCGGGACTGAAAGGGGCAGCCGCTGAGCGGGACGCCCTGC
>JBDGPU010000180.1:0-23804 GCA_042219525.1 Halopenitus sp. | reverse complement strand
GATTTTCGGGCTCCGAGAAATCTTCGATTTCTCGCGAAGCCGACCCCTATCCGCGGCGGGCGGTGTGTAGAGCCGCGGATATGTCGCTCAGCGACCGCGAGCGGCCGAGGGCTTTCTGGGTGTTTGCGGTGCTGTCGAGAGCAGCAGCGTCTGCATCTGGCCATCACGTTCATAACCAAGAGCGGCCGAGGGATTTCTGACTGTTGGCGTCAAGAGCAAAAACGCATTACCAGTCTAAATCTGCGCAGAAAGAACAGCCTCCACGACGATGCGGAGGTCGACTTCCCCGTCGACGGCGAGATGCAGGCCGACACCGCCGTCGTCGAGGACATCCTCAACGACACCTACGGCTTCTCGGAGCTCGAGGACCCCGCGAACGTCCTCATCTTCCCGAACCTCGAATCCGGCAACATCGGCTACAAGCTCCTCCAGCGCCTCGGCGGCGCGGAGGCCATCGGCCCGATGCTCGTCGGCATGGACAAGCCCGTCCACGTCCTCCAGCGAGGCGACGAGGTGAAGGACATCGTGAATCTGGCTGGGGTTGCAGTGGTTGACGCGCAGGAGTAGCTTTATCGAAGCGCGACCGAATCATTCTTGTAGGTACCGTCGTCGGGCTGGTGGACTCCGGCGAGTAGTATCGATGCTCCGTGAGACCATGCTTTTTCCACAAAATCGATGGATCTGTCGTGGATAGCGATAACGCTTGTGACACCTAGAAACCCAGTCGCTCACCGATCGCTATCCGGCGACACGTTGCGAAAAATAAATCGCTGTAACGCGTTAGTTGACTTCGTACTCGGTCAGAACCGAGGAGCTGCCACCCTCAGACGACTCCCAGGCGACTGTGATAGTGTCACCAACGGCAAACATTTCACCCGATCCGAGGTTCGAACCGAACGTAACTTCGTCACCTGCAACAATTCCGTCCGAACTACTCGCCCAGTCGTCAGGTGTCACCGTTGGTTCTGAATTGGAGACGTCGTAGTTGAACGTTACAGAGTCATTATTGATCGTATCGCCGCCAGTATGCTCCAGAGTGACGGTTATATTACCGTCATTACTCGAGCCACTAGCGTTCTGACTCCACTCGTACGTCGCCTGCGGACTCTGTTGACTCAGACTGTCGCCCAGTCCCAGCACGAACGTGCCGATCACTGCTGCCAGGATGACCGTAATCGCGACCATCAGGATAACCCCGATGACCGGCGAAACGGCGCGGTCGTCCTCGAATAGGTTTTTGATTTGCATTGTTGTGGTTCCAATCAGGGGCACGAATGAGTTGAATACGGGCATAGCGCTCGGGTGCCCTTGACGTCGGTATGACATCACTAACTCGAACCGAGCGCCGTATCCCGCGCCATTTGCGCACCTCTGACTGGTTAGGGGACTCAACGTCGGCATGGTTTATAAATTACAGGCCTCTCCCCCCGTCATTGAAACAGTATGACACTTATATAGAGAACCTGCTAAATAAACAGATGCGTAATTCGTATATTTCTGATCATGCTAATTATATATGTGTGTTAAACTTTCATTCTGTCATTTGGTCCGGCGTACGAGGACAGTGCAAAGCCGCCACATCGGCAGATTCGACCCCGCCTCGGCAGCGAAAATGGTCCTAGTATTATCAATAGCGATACGTAGTGGCGAAGCCTTTTATAAGTCGCTTTGCGCGTTAGGGTATGGCAACCGAGCAAACCGAAACCACACGGTTTGGGAAGCTCCTGGTGCTGCTCGTCACGGTGGGTGTCCAGCTCCTGCTCGTGGGCATCGCCCTCGGGATGGCAGGTGGGCTGGTCATGTCCTGAACTCGGAGATCAATTACAAGCGAAGAACTGCGTGTTACCCGCCATTTTAACCAGTTGCCTTCCGTTCGCTGTGACAAAGGGACAGTCTCCGCTGTCGGTTCTACAGGGAGGCGGGTAACGGATGCCGAAATCACTGGAACGCGACTTGAGTCTGTATGCGACGATAACGATCAGTATCGGTGCGATGATCGGGAGTGGTATCTTCGTCCTCCCGGGGCTCGCGGCGAAGAAAACGGGGCCGAGCGTCGTCCTCGCATACCTCCTCGCCGGCCTGCTCGTCATGCCGGCCGCTCTGTCGAAAGCCGAGATGGCGACGGCGATGCCGGAAGCTGGCGGGACCTATCTGTACATCGACCGCGCGATGGGGCCGCTACTCGGAACGATAGCGGGTATCGGCGCGTGGCTCTCGTTGGTGTTCAAGAGTGCGTTCGCACTCGTCGGTCTGGGGGCCTACGTGCTGCTACTCGTGGCGATTCCGGAGTACTTCCTCGTCGTTCTCAGTTTGGGGCTCGGACTGCTGCTTATCGGAGTGAACATTGTCGGCGTGAAACAGAGCGGGCGATTACAGGCGACCATCGTGAGCCTCGTGCTGCTCTCGCTGGCCGGGTTCGTGCTCTCAGGCATGACGACCGTGGAACAGACGAAGTTCCACCCGTTCACGACCCACGGGAACTGGGGAATCCTCACCGCGACCGGGTTCGTCTTCGTGTCGTACGCGGGCGTGACGAAGATCGCCTCCGTGGCCGAGGAGGTGGAGAACCCCGGGCGGAACATCCCCATCGCGATGATTTCATCCGTCCTGGTGATGATGGTCGTCTATACCCTCACGGTGTTCGTCGTTGTGGGCGTCTCGCCGCCGAACGACCTGATGGCGAACGACATGCTCACGCCGATGGCCCTCGCCGCCCAACAGTTCGCCGGGCAGTGGGGCGAACTCACACTAGCCATCGTTGCAGTCTTCGCGCTGACGAGCATGGCTAATGCCGGGATACTTTCCTCGTCGCGATTCCCGTTTGCAATGAGTCGCGACGCGCTTGCGCCGTCCCGTTTGAGTAAGGTAAGTTCCCGGTTCAAGACGCCGATCGTCTCGGTCCTGCTCACCGGTGTTCTCATGCTCGGGCTCGTCGCGTTCGTTCCCGTCGTCGAGCTTGCGAAGCTGGCGAGTGCGTTCAAGATCCTCATCTTCACGTTCATCAACGTCGCCCTGATCGCGTTTCGCGAGAGCTCCCTCGAGTGGTACGCTCCCGAATTTATCTCGCCAGCGTATCCGTGGGTACAGCTGTTCGGCATCGCTGGTGGCCTCGTGTTGCTGACACAGATGGGCCTCGTGGCGTTCGGTGGCGCGATAGGCATCATTCTCATCGGGATACTCTGGTATCTGGCCTACGGACGCACGAAAACGGACCGACAGGGTGCCGCATTCGACGCCATCCGTCGGTCGGCGGACGCGCAGTCGCTCTCACAGATCGAGGAAGCGTTCGGTGCGGGAGGGGGACCGGTACTGGTCGCCATGGATGAAGAAACGACCCAGAGCCGCGAACGAACGCTCCTGACTGCGGCGGCGAGCGTCGCCGCGCAGGGCGGTGGGGAGGTCCACGCGGTTCGGTTCGAGGCAGTCCCGGACCAGCTCACGCTCTCGTCGGCGACGGAAAGGGAAGAGTCGGACCGGAAGTTCGAACGGGAGACCCGGGAACTCGCCGAAGAGCTTCCCGTCCCACTCCATGCTCAGGAGATCGTGAGCCACGACCTGAAACGGGCCGTTGGCAACTACGCTACCGATATCGACGCCGACCTGCTGGTCGGCGAGTGGGAACCGGATCGCTATCACGCGGAGCTGCTCGGGAGCGACGTCGACTGGTTCATGGAACACGCTCCCTGTGACACCGTGTTCTTACGAGACCGCGGAGTAGCTGACGTGGAGGACGTCACGGTCATCACCCGACAGGGACCGTATCGGTCGCTCAAGGTCACCCTTGCTGACGCCATTGCCGTTCAATACGATGCGCGGGTGCGGTTTCTGTCCGCGATCGACGAGGATGCCCCCGAGGAACGACTGACGGCGATGCGAGACTATCATCAGAAACTGAAAGGACTCTGTGAAGCGCCGACGACGAGTGAGGTGGTGGAAACCGAGAACATCATCGACGGGCTCGTCACTGCGGCAGCGGACGCCGACGTCGCCGTCATCGGAACGGTGGCGCACTCTCGTCTCCACGAGTTCGCCTTCGGTGATCCGGCGGTGGAACTCAGCGACCGGCTCGATGCAACGGTGCTTCTGGCGCATCCACGCGAGCTAAAGAGCCGAAGTTTCCTCCGGGGCATCATCGAGCGACTGGCGTTCTGACGTCGCGTTGATCGTGGACCTGTGAGCGACGTCGGTCCCGCTAACATTCACTTCGACCACCATTCCGTCGGCGGCAAGTGGCCGTTGTCCAATGAGGCCGGCGGCTGCAGGTTCTCGGTGGTAAATGGAGGTATCGGCGAACGTTCCGACCATCATATCGCCCGAAGTCGAGCGAAAACCCTAGAGAGCGACGCTTATTTATCCTCGTCTGTGCATGTTCGGCGCATGCCGACGAATGACAACGACGAGATGGGCCGGCGGAGCTACCTGAAATTCGCCGGCAGTGCGGCGGCGACGGTGGGGCTGGCTGGGTGTGCCTCCGACGACAGCGGGGGCGGCGGGACGACCGAACCGTCGATGGAGGAGACCGAGACGACCACGCCCGAGGAGACGGAGGAGCTACCGGAGCCGAAAACCCGCAAGGAGCACCTCCAGCGGGCGAACCTGCTGCTCCACCGGCGTGCGCCGTGGATCTTCCTGAATCGCCAGTACAGCATCTACGGGAAGGCGACCCGGATCGAGTGGCAGGCCCGCCGCGACGAGCGGATCGAGGCCGCGGCCATCTCGCCGACGGACGGCAACCCGAGCGCGACCATCACGCAGTCCCAGATGGACTCCGGGCTCGACCCGCACGACCACCGCGAGACGCCGACGGACAACATCATCACGCAGGCGTACGACGGCGTGCTCGCCCGCGACGCGAAGGGGCGCATCATCGACGAGCTCGCGACCGACTACTCGCGCGTCACGAAGGGCGAGGTCAAGTTCCAGATCCGGAGCGACGTCACGTTCCACAACGGCGACGCCCTCACGCCCTCGGACGTCGCGTACAGCATCAACCGCATCGTCAACAAGGACGTCGGCGGCCTCGCGAGCCCGCAGAGCGACCAGCTCGCCGGCGTCAAAAAGGCGGAGGTCAAGGACGGCGCGGTCCACGTCTTCTCGGACGGGATCAACCCGGTCGTGTTCAACCTGTTCGCCTCCTACTGTGACATCGTCCAGCAGGACTGGATCGAGAGCAACGACTCGAACTACATCAACTCCCACATGAACGGCACGGGGCCGTTCCAGCTCGCCAACTACGAGCAGGACGTCCAGGTCGCTTTCGAGCGCAACCCCGATTACTGGGGCGACGCGCCGGACCTCGAGACGCTCACCATCCGTGCGGCCAAGGAAGCAAGCACGCGCGTGTCCCAGCTCCTGGCCGGCGAGACGGACCTCATCGTCAACGTTCCGCCGCAGGAGATCGCTCGCATCCGGAACGAGGACAGCACCGAGATCGCCGCCGTCGCCAGTACACGCATCATCTTCAACGCGATGCGCTACGACGTCGAGCCGTTCGACAGCGTCGAGTTCCGGCAGGCGATGAACTACGCGATCGACCTGAAATCCATCATCAAGAACGTCCTGCAGGGGTTCGCGGACGCGACGGGCCAACCCACGCTCGAGGGCTTCGTTGGCCACAACACGGACGTCAACCATACCCGCAGGACCAGGCGAAGGCGGAGTCGCTGGTGGAGGCGTCCGGCTACGCCGGCGCATCGATCACCCTGCACACGCCCGTCGGCCGGTACCTCCGTGACGTCCAGATCGCGCAGGCGGTCGCGAGCCAGATCGACGAGCTGTCGAACGTCTCCTGTGAGGTCAAACAGCGCGACTTCGCGTCGCTCGTCGGTGAGTTGACGACGGGGAAGATCAAGGACAAGCCGCACTTCTACCTGATCGGATGGGGGAACACGACGTTCGACGCGAGCCAGACGATCATCCCGCTGCTGACGAGTGGCGGCGCCCTCACGAGCTACAAGGACGAGGAGGTGGACGCACTGATGAACGAGGCGCAGAACCTCCCCGGCCAGGGATAGGTCCTCCATGTCTTTCGGGCGCTTTCTTGTTAAACGCACACTGCAGGGCATCTTCGTCGTCTGGGGTGTCGTCACGGTCGTCTTCCTGCTGCGCTTCATCACGCCGGGTGACCCCGTGGCGTTCGTCGCGCCACTCGACGCCAGCCAGGAGCTTCGCGACCAGATCGCTAGAGAGCTCGGGCTGAACCAGCCGCTGTACGTCCAGTACTTCGACTACCTGACCGGCCTGCTCCAGGGCGACATGGGCTACTCGTACCTCCGCGGCACGGAGGCCAGTGAGATCGTCCTCGCCCGGGTGCCCGCGACGGTCGAACTCGCGGTGGCGGCGACGGTCGTCGCCGTCGTCATCTCCATTCCGCTCGGCGTCGTCAGTGCGACGCGGCGCCACCAGCCGGCCGACTACGTCGCGACGCTGTTCTCGCTGGTCGGCATCTCGACCCCGAACTTCTGGCTCGGGATCATGCTAATCCTGGTTCTCTCCGTCCAGTTCGGGATCTTCCCGACCAGCCGGCGACCCATCGGCTTCCTCCAGGCGTTCTCGTTCCTGGTGACGCTGGAGGGCGGAGTTGCCGCGCCGATGAACGTCGGGAAGTTCCTCGACGCGATGGGACGGTGGCTCTGGCACATCACGTTGCCCGCGGTCACGCTCGGCACGTACTTCACGGCGCTCATCACGCGGCTCACCCGCAGCGGCATGCTCGAGGAGCTGGGGCAGCCGTACATCCGGGCGTCGCGTGCGAAGGGGCTCCCGGAGACGCTGGTCCAGTTCAAGCACGCGCTCAGAAACACGCTCATCCCGGTCGTCACCGTGCTCGGCCTGCAGCTCGGGACGCTCATCGGTGGCGCAGTGATCACCGAGGCGGTGTTCTCCTGGCCGGGGCTCGGGACGCTCGTTATCAACTCGATCAACGTCCGCGACTGGCCGCTGATCCAGGGCTGTCTCATCGTCATCGGCACCGGGTTCGTCGTCATCAACATCGCCGTCGACGCGCTGTACGGCTACCTCAACCCGCAGGTGGTGTACGAATGAGCCGGCGTCGCCGGCGACCGACCGTCCCGACCCACCGCCGACCGAATCTCGTGGGCCGCCGCCGGCTGGATCACCCGGCAGGCCATCGACCGATCTCCGCCGAGGTGCTGTCATGATCTCTCCACGAACGCTTCGCAATCTCCGTAGCGAACTGTCGGATAGCCTGCTGGCCAAGGTCGGCATCGTCCTGGTCCTGCTGATCCTCGTGATGGCCGTGTTCGCGCCGTTGCTGGCGCCGCACAGTCCGACCAACCAGAACCTCGAGGAGGCGCAGCTCCCGCCGATCGGGTTCAGCGCGACGGAGAACCAGACGACCCAGAAGACGGTCAACGGCAGCGTGAAGATCGTCACGAAGAAGGTGACCGTCAACGCGACGCTGTCGCATCCGCTCGGGACCGACTCGCTCGGCCGCGACGTACTCTCCCGGACGATGTACGGCGCGCGCACGTCGCTGCTCGTCGGGCTGCTCGGGACAGGGATGGCCGTCATTATCGGCGTCGCCATCGGCGTCACCGCCGGCTATTACGGCGGCCGCGTCGACGACGCGCTGATGCGCATGGCCGACGTCATGCTGGCGTTCCCCTCGCTCGTGCTCGCCATCGCGCTCATTGGACTCTGGGGGCAGGCCTCCTTCGAGATACCTGACCCCTTCGTCGTACTCGGGATCGCTCCAGAGAGCATGCCCGACGACGTCGTGTTACCGGGGACGGTGATCGTCGTCGTCGCGCTGGTGAACTGGGTGTGGTTCGCCCGCGTCGCCCGGGGCGAGGCGCTCTCCGTCCGCGGCGAGGAGTACGTGAAGGCGGCGCGCTCGATGGGGGCGAGCGACCGCTACATCATTCTCCGTCACATCCTGCCGAACAGCGCGACGCCCATCCTCGTGCTGGCGACGATCCAGATCGCGGCGGTCATCCTGCTTGAGTCGGCGCTGTCGTTCCTCGGCTTCTCGGGGGCCCAGCTCTCGTGGGGCTTCGACATCGCGCAGGGGCGACAGTACCTCTCCTCGTCGTGGTGGATCGCGACGATGCCGGGGCTGGCCATCGTCACGGCCGTCGTCGGCATCAACCTGATCGGCGACTGGCTGCGTGACGCCCTGGACCCAGGCATCGGCGGGGAGGGGGGTGCCTGATGACGGACCTGCTCCGCGTCGAGAACCTCTCGACGCGCTTCTTCACCGACGAGGGTCAGGTCAACGCCGTCGAGGACGTCTCCTTCACCGTCGGCGAGGGCGACGTCTTCGGCGTCGTCGGCGAGTCCGGCAGCGGCAAGTCCGTCACCGGTCTCTCGCTCATCGATCTCGTCGAGTCGCCCGGCCGCGTGACGGAGGGGCAGATCTGGTACCGCAACGCCGACCTCGCGGACGGCTACCGCGAGGAGCGCCCCGAGGTCGTCGACGGCGACTTCGTCGACGTGCGCCGGCTGCCCGAGAGCGAGCGCCGTGGCCTGCGCGGGTCCTCGTTCAGCATGATCTTCCAGGACCCGATGAGCAGCTTCAACCCCTCCATCACCGTCGGCGAGCAGATCGCCGAGGCGGCCGAGGTACAGCGCCGCGCGAGCAACCGCCCGCGGTCGACACGCGCGCGGACGGACGACTACAGTCTCGGGAACTACCTGCTCGACAGCGTGGTGCCGGGGCGGAGCTACGTCGACCCCGAGAGCTACGAGCGCGCGGTCGAACTGCTCGAGCGCGTCGGCATCCCCGACCCCGTCGAGCGCGCCGACGAGTACCCGAACCAGTTCTCCGGCGGCATGCTCCAGCGCGCGATGATCGCGCAGGCGCTCGCGGCCGACCCGGACGTCCTCGTCGCCGACGAGCCGACGACCTCCCTCGACGTCACCATCCAGGCGCAGATCCTCGACTTGCTGAAGGAACTGCAGGACGACCTCGGAATGAGCATCGTCCTGATCACGCACAACCTCGGCGTCATCGCCCGGATGGCCGACGAGGTCGGCGTGATGTACGCCGGCGAAATCGTCGAGCGGGGCACGCTCGGCGACGTGTTCGACCGGCCCGTCCACCCCTACACGCAGGGGCTCATCGGATCGATCCCGGACCTCGAAAACCCCGGCGAGCGTCTCGAACCGATCGCCGGCAACGTCCCCGACCTCATCGACGCCAATATGCCCGACCGCTGCTACTTCGCCGACCGGTGTCCCAAAGCGATGACCGACTGTCTCGAACATCCCGACGAGTTCACCGTGAGCGACACCCACGGCGCGCGCTGCGTCCTCGCCGAGCGCGAGTACACCGATGCCGACGCGCTGCCCGACGATTACTTCGAGGCAGGCGACGGGTCGGTCGGCGGGCGACAGGACACGGAGCGCGGAGCCGATACCGCCGACTCGGGGGTGACGAGCGATGACTGACGACGCCCTGGTGCAGGTGCGGGACCTGCAGAAACACTACTTCGAAGACGACACTATCCTCGACAAGCTGCTCCGGAAGGAGCCGACGGCGGTCCGCGCCGTCGACGGCGTCTCCTTCGACGTCCACGAGGGCGAGACCCTCGGCATCGTCGGCGAGTCCGGCTGTGGCAAGTCGACGACGGCGGAGACGCTGATGCAACTACGTGAGCCGACCGCCGGCAGCGTGGTTTTCGACGACGACGAGGTGTTCGAGCTCTCCGGCGATGCGCTCCAGCAGTTCCGCCGCCGGGCGCAGGTGATGTTCCAGGACCCCTTCTCCAGTCTCGATCCGCGGATGACCGCCGGCGAGATCATCCGCGAACCGCTGGAGATCCACGGAGTCGACACGCCCGAAGCGCGTCGCGAGCGCGCGAAGTCGCTGCTGGAGGAGGTCGGCCTCTCCGCCGACCAGGTGGACCGGTATCCTCACGAGTTCTCGGGCGGCCAGCGCCAGCGGATCGGCTTCGCCCGGGCGCTCGCGCTGGAGCCGGAGTTCATCGTGCTCGACGAGCCCGTCTCCGCGCTCGACGTGAGCGTCCAGGCACAGGTGCTGAACCTGCTCGCGGACATGCAGGAGCGGCGCGACCTCACCTACCTGTTCATCGCGCACGACCTGAGCGTCGTCCGGCATATCTGTGACCGCCTCGCCGTGATGTACCTGGGGGAGATCGTCGAGGTAGGCCCCGTCGCGGAGATCTTCGAGAACCCACAGCACCCCTACACGCAGGCGCTCCTGGAGAGCGTCCCGCGGGCCGACACGGCGGAACGGGACCGCGACGTGAAGACGCTTCGCGGCGACGTGCCCTCGCCGCGGGACCCACCATCGGGCTGCTCCTTCCGAACGCGCTGTCCGAAGGTGATCCCGCCGGAGGACCTCGATCTTCCACAGGAGGTCTACCGCGAAATCGCGGACGTCCGGACGCAGATCGAGCGCGACGAGCTCGACCTCGGCTTCCTCTGGCAGCAGGCCGGCGACCCCGACCGGGAGGACGCCGAGGCGTTTGCGCGGACGATGCACGAGGAGTTCCTGGCCGTGGACCTCCCCGCGCGCGACGAGGAGCTGCTGACGACGGCGTTCGAGCGGCTCGCCGAGGGCGACCGTGAGGAGGCCGAGGAACTGCTCCGCGACCGCTACGAGTCGGTCTGTGAGACGGTGAACCCGCGGATTCCGGACGAGGACCATCCGGCAGCCTGCCACCTGAAATCCCAGCCGACCGAGGTGGAAGCCGCCGTCGAAGAGTGGGCGAGCGAGTAAGCGTCTCGACCGGCGCCGCCAAGTGGGCGTCGCGACCGTCGTCACCAAGTGGGCGTCGCGACCGCCGCCAAGTGGGCGTCGCGACCGCCGCCACCGTCGTCACCGCCACAACGACTACACCCTTCGGACGCCTCTCACCCTGTATGGAAGCGCGGGACCTCATGACGACCGACGTGAAGACGCTCTCCCCGGACGACGACGTGGCCCACGCCCTCAAGCGACTCGCCCGGTTCGACTTTTCCGGGTTTCCCGTCGTCGACGACGACAGATTCGTCCTCGGCGTCGTCACCGAGTCGGACTTCGTCGACCTGTTCGAACCGGAGGAGAAGATCCTGTGGATCCCCATCGGCCTGCCGCCGTTCGTCGACACCCTGACCTACCAGGTCGACGTCCCGTGGGAGAACCTCGACGTCGGGGTCGACTTCGTGCGCAACGCTGGCAGCCCCGTTTCGGAGGTGATGTCGACGGAGCTGATCACCGTCGAACCCGGCGACGACGTCGAGGTCGTCCTGGACCACCTCTGTGGCGAGCCGAACATCAACCGCGTGCCGGTCGTCGACGAGGACGGGCGCCTCGTCGGCCTCATCGCCCGACAGGACGTGATCCGGGCGTTCCACGAGAAACGGCTGGAGTGAGTGGGACGATGGGGTCGTTCCTGCTTTCGAAACCGTAAGGAGCCACCGCGTCGGACTGTCGCTGTGAGCCGCTACCGAAACCTCGCACTGTTCCTCGTGCTGGCCGCCGTCTGGGGGTCGGCGTTCATGGCGATCAAGGCCGGCCTGGCCTACTTCCCGCCGGTGCTGTTCGCCGCCCTCCGCTACGACATCGCCGGCGTGTTCATGCTCGCGTACGCCGCGTACGTCGTCGAGGACCCGATCCCGCGGACGCGCGGCGAGTGGAGTCTCGTCGCCATCGGGTCCGTTCTGATCATCGCTGCCTACCACGCCCTCCTGTTCATCGGCGAAACGAACCCGGCCGTAACCAGCGCCGTCGCCGCCGTCTTCGTGAGCTTCTCGCCGGTCCTCACCTCGGCGTTCGCCCGGGCGTTCCTCCCGTCGGAGCGCCTCACGCTCGTCGGCATCGCCGGGCTGCTCCTCGGGCTCGTCGGCGTCACGGTGCTTGCGCAGCCGGACCCGAACAACCTCCTCGCCGGCGGGACCGGCGCGAAGCTTCTCGTCCTCCTCGCGGCGGGGTCGTTCGCGCTCGGGTCCGTCCTGACCCGGGCCGTCGACGAGGAGATGCCGATCGAGTCGATGGAGGCCTGGTCCATGCTCGGCGGCGCGCTGCTCATGCACGTCGTCGCCGTCGGCCTCGGCGAATCCGTCGCCGACATCGTCTGGACGACCGAGGCCATCCTCGCGCTGGCGTACCTCGCGCTGGCGGCCAGCGCGCTCGGCTTCCTCATCTACTTCACCCTGCTCGACCGGCTCGGCCCCGTCGAGATCAACCTCGTCTCCTACGTCGCCCCGATCTTCGCCGCACTCTCCGGCTGGCTGTTCCTCGGCGAGGTCATCGACGTCCCGACGGTCGCGGGCTTCCTGTTCATCTTCACGGGGTTCGTCCTCCTCAAGCGCGAGGCGATCCGCGAGGAGCTACGGCGGTACCGCGCCCGAAACTGACCGGGAACCGGCAGAGTGGGTGTCACAGCTTCTCATGGCCGAGCCACCTTTTATACAGCGCCCGCGACAGCCAGTGTATGTTCCCCGAGAGGTTCGAGACGGAGCGACTCCGGTTCCGCCCTCGCTGGCCCGAGGAGGTCGACGTCCACGAGCTATACGAGATCTGCTCGGCTGATCCCGGCATCGAGGAGATTACCGAGTACGTCACCTGGAGTCCCCACGAGACCATCAAGGAGACCCAGGAGTTCCTCGAGCGCGGCAAGTCGCGGTGGGAGGACGGTGAGGCGGCCGGGTACGTCATCCGACCGAAAGCAACCGAGGACGGTGCCGGCGAGATCGCGGGCTGCACCGGCATCGGTATCGACTGGGACAAACGGACCGCGGTGCTCGGCCTCTGGCTCCGGAAGCGGTTCTGGGGCCGCGGCTACTCGGGCGAGCGAGCCGCCGCGCTGTGTGAACTGGCCTTCGACCACCTCGACCTGGAGCTCGTCGCGGTCTCGCACATTCCCGAGAACGAGCAGTCGGAGCGCGCCATCGAGAAGTACGTCGACCGATTCGGTGGCCGGCGCGAGGGGCTGCTCCGGAACGAGCTGGAGTACCAGGACGGCAGCGTCCACGACGAGGTGCGGTACACCATCAGTCAGGCGGAGTGGCGCGAGGCGACCGACGGCGGGACGGAGATCCTGTAGGCCGATCTCGAAACCCTACTCCGGCAGGTCGCGCGCGACGAGCTCGCCCCAGTGTTCGAAGCCGTAGCGGTCGTAGAACGCCCTCGCCCGCTCGTTCTCGGGGTCGACGTCGAGGACGATCCGGTCGAGCGGCAGGTCCTGGTCAGCGGCGAGGTCGAGTGCGGCCCCCATCAGGTCGTCGCCGACGCCCTCGCCGCGATAGTCGGGGTCGACGTAGATCTCGTTGAGGACGGCCGAGTCCCAGATGAACCCCATCGATTCCGGAAGGACGAACACGTAGCCGACGATCTCGTCGTGGTTCCCGTCCCCGTCGTCACCACCGTTCTCGTCGACGGCGACGGTGACACAGCGGGCGTCCTCGTCGGTACAGCGGTCGACCCAGTCGAACCACTCCGCGCGGTACGAGTCCGTGAGCTTGCCCTCGTACTTTTCGGCCTTGTCCTCGCTGCCGGTGCCGGTGCCGAGACCGAGTTCGAAGGCCCGCTTGCAGGCCCAGAGCCCGTCGGCATCACCGGGTTCGTACGCTCTGATTTCCATACGTCGCGTTGGCTGGAGGGGCCCCTGAGCGTTGCGACTCCGGGCGGTCGTCGTCGGTGCGGGCATGGCTCCACAGTCGGCGTCCGCTCAGGGGTGTCGACAGTTGCCGAACCCAGGTTTCGGTACCCTTTTGCCCATCTCGGTGGACGCTCTTAGCGAATGAACGACAGCGCACGGGAAGAGCTGGCCCGGCGGATCGCGGGCGAGATCACCCTGAGCGAGGACCCCGGGGCCACGCTCCGGAAGTGGCGGACGGACTTCGACGTCTCGCAGACGGAGCTGGCCGAGCAACTCGGCGTCTCCTCGTCGGTCGTCTCCGACTACGAGAGCGGGCGCCGGGAGAGCCCGGGCATCGGCGTCGTCCAGCGGACGGTCGCCGCGCTGCTCGACATCGACGAGGCTCGCGGCGGGGACCGCCTCCGGCAGTACGCTCGCGTGCTCTCCGCCGGGTTCGAGAGCGACATCGTCCACGACCTCCGGGAGTACCCGACGCCCGTCTCGCTGGAGGAGTTCTACGACGCGATGGACGCCACGGAGATCCACCGCGGCGACCGCGACCGGATCTACGGCCACACGGTCATCAACTCGATTCAGGCGATCACCCGACTCTCCAGCGAGGAGTTCTACCGGCTCTACGGCCAGTCGACCAACCGCGCGCTCGTGTTCACGGACGTAACGCGCGGGGAATCGCCCCTCGTCGCACTCCGCGTCGTCACGCCGACGCCGAACGCCGTGGTGTTGCACGGGATCGAGGAGGAGGACCTCTGGGACCACGCGGCCGAACTCGCCCGCGTCGATGGCTTCTCACTCGCGACGTCGACGCGCGACATCGACGACTGCCTCGATACGCTTCGGGACTTATAATCGAGGCTCGGGTTCGCGTTTTTCTGAGAGTTATCGGTCGTCGTTGCTGCCGAAATCACTTGGCGCAACTTGATGGCCCGAACCGTTGGGACGATTGCTCTGTGCGTGGTTTGGTTGGTTGTCGTCGAGAGCGACACCACTCAGCATGGCTTGAAAGCCCCAGCCGCTGAGCGCTCGCGCTGCTCGCTGCGCTCCTCACCCGGCTCGCTCACTTCGTTCGCTCGCCGGGATTGCGGTGCCTGAGTCGGAGACTCAGACTAGCGAGAGCTTCGCTCTCGCGTCGCTTACTTCGCAGGGCGTCCCGCTCAGCGGCTGCCCCTTTCAGTCCCACCCCGGAGTGGTAGTTGGGGCGTCGCTGCCGGCGGTCACCGGGCCAGCGCCGTACGCCGGACGGCCGGCGCGCGGTGCGGTCGCGGTTGCGGTGCTGTCGCGGTTGCGGTGCTGTCGCGGTCGCGGCTGCGGTGCTGTCGCGGTCGCGGCTGCGGTTGCGGTGCTGTCGCGGTTGGTGTTGCAGTCGCAGTCCTGGCGGACTGAAAGGGCGATGGCCGCTCTCGTGAGCAGCGAGGGACCGGAGGTCCCTCGGGCAGCCGGCGCGCTTCCAGCGCGCCGGCGACGAAGCGAACGAGACCATGGAAGCCGCAGCCCGGACCCGTCCGTCGGGCTGTGCGGAGAGACGCAACGGAATGCCCGGGCCGTCTTCCAGTGGTCGCGCCGCAGGGGAGTCGCTGAATCGACCCCTATCCACGCCGGGCGGTGCTGAGAGGCGTGGATATGTCGTTTCGCGAGAAATCGAAGATTTCTCGGAGCCCGAAAATCTCCGATTTTCGGGACAGCGACCGCGAGCGGCCGAGGGCTTTCGAGGAGTCTGCGTTGCTGTCAAGTGCAGCAGCGTCTTTTCCTTTATATACTGTTTATAAGTAAGAGCGGACAAGGGCTTTCGAGGGGTCTGCGTTGCTGTCAAGTGCATCAGCGTCTGCATCTTTATATACGGTTTATAAGCAAGAGCGGCCGAGGGCTTTCGAGGGGTCTGCGTTGCTGTCAAGTGCAGCAGCGTCTTTTCCTTTATATACTGTTTATAAGTAAGAGCGGACAAGGGCTTTCGAGGGGTCTGCGTTGCTGTCAAGTGCATCAGCGTCTGCATCTTTATATACGGTTTATAAGCAAGAGCGGCCGAGGGCTTTCGAGGGGTCTGCGTTGCTGTCAAGTGCAGCAGCGTCTTTTCCTTTATATACTGTTTATAAGTAAGAGCGGACAAGGGCTTTCGAGGAGTCTGCGTTGCTGTCACGAGCAAGAACGTACCACCTGTACAAACCAACCCACTAAGAGCGTCGAGAGGTTTTCAGTTTTCCTACTCGACGTATTCAGCGTACAGACAGCCTCTAAGGCGACAATCACTCAGATAAACGTCGCCCGTATGTTTTACTATCCGGTATTGAGAAATCGCGGACATGAACGAGAAACGTTTCGTCGTGGCCCTCTTCGGGATCCTCGTCACCATCGTTCTCGGTGGACTGGCGTACCAGTTCATCGCTCCGCTCACAGTCTCCGTCTTCCTCTACTACTCGACCCGGCGCTACTACAAGTGGCTCCGGAAGCTCCGGCTTCCCGCGCGGGTGCGCGCCGCGACCGTATTGGTGTCGCTCGCGATTCCACTGCTGGTGCTGGTGAGCTACGCCGTCGTTCTACTCGTTATCGAGACGCAACGGTTCGTCGCACAGTACTCGCTCATCGAGGTCGCCGCCGAGAACCTCGACTGGTTCGGGGGTATCGACCAGATCCCCTCGTTCACGATCCAGGGGTTCTACCAGGCCTACAAGTCCGGCGAGCTGGCCCCGTTCATCCAGTTCGCCAGCAACCACGCGACCTTCCTGACGTCGCTGTTCTCGAACTTCTTCCTCAACATGTTCATCGTCGTCATCGTCACCTACTACCTGCTCATCGACGGCGGTCGCATCCGCGAGTGGCTCCTCCGGTTCGACGACGAGGCCATCATCCGCGAGTACCTGGAGGCGGTCGATGCCGAACTGGAGGCGGTCCTCTTCGGCAACCTGCTGAACGTCATCGCCATCTCGCTGCTCGCCATCGGCGCCTTCCGCGGGTACAACGCCTTCGCCCCGGCCGCGGCCCAGGTCCCGTATCCAGCCCTCATGGGGGTTCTGACGGGGGTTGCGAGCCTGATCCCGGTCGTCGGGATGAAAGTCGTCTACGTCCCGCTCAGCATCGTGACCGCGGTGCCGACGTTCATCACCGGCCAGGAGCAACTGCTCGTGTACGTCCTCGGCTTCCTCATCATCGCGGTGGTTGTCGTCGACACGATTCCGGACCTCGTTCTCCGACCGCTGCTGAGCGGGGAGAACACCCACGTCGGCCTCCTGATGCTAGCGTACACGCTCGGCCCCGTGGTTCTGGGCTTCTACGGAATCTTCTTCGCACCGATCGTCCTCGTCGTCGGGCTCACCTTCGCGAACACCGCACTCCCGAGACTCCTCGGCGCCGAGGAGCCCGAAGGACTCCATCAGGATCAGATGCGACTCGGGGACTTCTGAAGCCGAATCGGCAGGCCGTCAACGACGGCGGCCGGCGAGCGAAAATCAGTCGCGCTTCTCGGCAATCCGGTCGGCCGCTTCGAAGCCGGCGACGATACCGCCGTTGAGCGAGCGTTCGGGGTACTGGGCGCGGCTCGCCATGCCCGCGTAGTAGACGCCCTCGGCGACGTCGTCCGCGAGGTCGTAGGGGATCACCATGTCGAGGTAGCCGCGTTCGTACACCGGCGCAGCCCGGGGGTTCCGGGCGACCCGGAACTCCTCGACGTTCTCCTCGGGCGAGAAGTCGGGGAACAGATCTGCGATGCCGTCGAGCCAGCGCGTTTCGAGCTCGTCGTCTTCCGCCTGCCAGATCCACTCCTCGGGCGACTGGACGTAGCTGGCGACGTACAGCAGGTGGTCGCCGCCGTAGCGGTCCGGCGAGACGAAGTTCGTGTGCTCGATGAGCGCGCCGAAGGGCGCCTCGTCGGCGACGTTGAGCCAGTAGGTGTCCGTCAGCGGCTCGTCCATCGTGACGACCGCGCAGACGGCCCCCTGGAAGTCGATGTCGCAGGTGTAGCCCGTCAGGTCCTCGAGGACGTTCGGCATCGCGGCGACGACGACGCCGTCGGCGTCGTGGGTTTCCCGGCCCTCGGCGGTCTCGACGGTGACCGACTCGACCGGGCCGCGCGCTGGCGACGGCGATGCTACGGGCGTCTGTTCGATACCGTTGACTGCGTCCTCGTCGGCCGACCCCTCGCCGTCGACCGCGACGGTCGGCTCCGGCTCCGGCTTCGGCTCCGGCTCCGCGAACTCGACGTTCTCAACGCGCGCGCCGGTCGTGATGTTCTCGCGGCCGACGGCCTCGACGAGGGCGTCGAGCAGGACGCCAAAGGAACCGTCGAAGTAGCCGAGGATCTCCCCGCGCAGGAGGTCGCGCTCGCCGCGGAACTTGATCCGACCGAGGAGCCAGGCCGCGGAGACGTCCTCGACGCGGTCGCCGAACTTCGCGTCGAGCAGTGGTTCGAAGAAGTTCTCGTAGACGCCGCGGGTCGTGTGCTCGACGAGGAAGTCCCGGATCGGCACGTCCTCGAAGTCGGTGAGGTCCTCGTAGGTGTCGAACTTGGGGATCCCGCCGCGGACATCGATCTCCTGGGTCAACATCGTGAGCCGGAACTTGTCGTAGAAGCTCATGTGCGGGTACGCCGCGATCTCCCAGGGCTTGTCGAGGGGGTGGACGACGCCGTCGACGTAGTAGGCGTTCTCGCCGATGCGCCACTCGACGCGGTCGCCGACGCCGAGCTCCTGCGCGAGGTCGACGATCGTCTCCTCGGACTTCGAAAGGTGGTGGTAGAACTTCTCGAGCCGGTCGCCGTTCGTCTCGTACAGCGCCGCGAGCCCGCCGACGTCGTCGGTCGCCTCGAACACCTGCACGTCGTGGCCGTGCTGCTGGAGGCGGTAGGCGGTCGCGAGTCCGGCGATGCCGCCGCCGACGACTGCGTACATGTCTCGACAGTGGGAGAGTCCCCCTAAGTGCGTTGTGGAGTCGGAGTCGACCCGACGATCCGACCGGGAGCGCTCCCGGGCACCCGTGCCGCTTTCCCGCCCGTTTTGTGCGTCGCCGGCGACCCTCTTGCATGACCGTCCTCTGTACCGGCTACGAGCCGTTCGGCGACCACGACGAGAACCCCTCCGCGATGGTCGCGGAGCGACTCGACGGCCGTACCGTCGCCGGCCACGACGTCGTCGGCCGCGTGCTGCCCGTCGAGTTCGACGGACTCCGCGAGGAGCTCGCGAGTCTCCTCGACGAACACGACCCCGACGCCGTCATCGGGATGGGCCTCGCCGGCGGCCGCGCGAGCGTCGCCGTCGAGCGCGTCGGGATCAACGTCGCCGACGCTGTGACCGTTCCCGACAACGCCGAGGCCGACCCCGAAAACGAACGCGTCGACGCCGCGGGCCCGGACGCGTACCTCGCGACGCTGCCCGTCGTCGACGCCGTCGAAGCGCTCCTCGACGCCGGTATCCCGGCGCGCGTTTCGAACACGGCAGGCACGCACTGCTGTAATAATCACCTCTACACGACACACCGGTTGCTCGAGGAGCGAGGCGAGCTCGTCACCGACGACGGCGACGACGCGGGCGACACGGGCGACGGCGACGGCGGAGGCGACCGCGACGGTTACAGCGGAGGCGACCACGTAGGCGACGGCGTCCCCGCAGGCTTCGTCCACCTCCCGCTGACGCCAGCGATGGCCGCAGGCGACGCCGTCGACGACAACGCCCACCGCGGCGGCGGCGTCAGCCCGAGCATGGCCGTCGCTCTGCAGGTCGTTGCCGTCGAAGGGGTCGTCGAAACGACGCTCGGACGACTGGAGTAAGTCGCCCTACTCGCCGCCGTCGGTCAGTGGCTGGCTGGTGCCGTCGTCCGCGAGGACCCTCCGGCCGTCGGCTGTGATCCGATAGATGACCTCGCCGCTGACGTCCTCTACGAGCCCTTGCTCCCGAAGTGTCTCGACCCGTCGCTCGACGTTCCCGACGTAAAGGCCCGTGTTGCTCGCTATCAACGCGGGATAGTCGGGGCCGTCCGTTGCCAGGTACGCCAGTAACCGCTCGTCGGTGCTGTTGAGGTCGTCTATGCCACTTCGGGCCATATCGTGTCAAAGGTTACCAAGCGACTAATAACTATCGTCTGTTTCGGATTGTAATCAACATCAGTACAGGGACGCGTCGGGAAAATGCTGAGTTCGGTCCCGCCCTAACTCACGATGGGCTCGAGGTAGGGTGGGAGGCGCTTCCGGAGGGCCGAGTACACGACGGCGACGACGAGTGCGCCCGCGACGAGGGCCGGCACGGGGTCCCCGTACCACCGCAGGCCAGGGATCGCGAGGAGGATGGCCATCCCGACGTCCTCGGGCGAGCCGTCGTACCGGATCCAGCGTTTCGGCCGAAGCCAGCGCTGGCCCCGGTGGAAGTAGACCCCTCGTTTGGACCGAACCTCCCACGGCTTCAGCGCGTAGCCGCCGCCGAACACGTCGACGATGGAGTGGATCGCGGCCGCGAGGAAGAACAGCGCCGCGGCGACCGTTTTGGGCCCGGGGACGAGGAGGGCTGCGACGACGGCGGGCACCGTCGGGACCCAGTAGAGCAGCGGGAAATGGAGCGTCTTCCGGTGCTCGCCCGCGAGGAGGTCCAGATCCGGGAGAATGCCGCCGCAGATCGCCGCGAGCGCCGCGATGACAGCGAGTTCGGGGGCGAAGATCAGCACTGGTATCGCCAGCACCGGCCCGGCCACGATGTGGGTTGGCGACATCATCGCACGTAGTCACCGGGACTTACGACCCGAGCGGCTTCAGTCCTCCGTCAGAGACTGCAGGAGTCGCGGACCATCAGTCGTCTGCGTGGGCTGCGTCGGTACCGTCGCCGCCGGGGTCCGAGATGAGGGGGGTTCCATCCGCTCGCGGCCCGAGTTTCGGCCCGAACGGCGGGTCAACGGGGTCGATGCGGCGTCGCGTGCGGTAGTCCGTCGACCGCTCGACGGGCGTTCGGCCGATCGCCGTGATCATCTCGACGTAATCGGCGAAGCTGCGGTACTCGCCGTACTCGCCGCCCGCGCGTTTCGTGATCTCCTCCGAGAGGATGGTGCCCATGAAGTCGTCCGCACCGCAGTTCAGCAGCTTGAGCCCCTGTGCGTCGCCAGCCTTCACCCACGAGGCCTGGATGTGGTCGATGTTGTCCAAGAAGAGCCGGGAGACGGCGATCATCAGCTCGTCTTCGGCGTCGCTCGCGCCGCCGTCGACGACGCCGTGTTTGTACAGGGGCGTGTTCTCGTGGATGAACGAGAGGGGGACGAACTCCGTGATGTCGCCGGTTCGGTCCTGGAGGTCGCGGACGACTTTCAAGTGCTCGACGCGGTGGGCCGCGTTCTCGACGTGGCCGTACATGATCGTCGCCGTGGTGTCGAGGCCGGCCGCCATCGCGCCTTCCATCGCCGCGACCCAGTCGTCCGTCCGGATCTTGCCCGGGCAGATGACGTCGCGGACCTCGTCGACGAGGATCTCCGCGGCGGTGCCGGGGGCGCTGTCGAGCCCGGCGTCGGCGAGCTCGCGGTAGACGGACTCGTAGTCCCAGTCCGTGCCGCGGCGGGCGTGGTACGCCTCCTCCGGCGTCATCGAGTGGAGATGCACGTCGCCGACGCTCATCGCCTGCATCTGGTCGACGTAGGTGCCCGGGTCAGTGGCGTACACCTCCGGCGGCCTGTAGTTCACCTCACTTTCCGGGTCGTCGTACGCGGCGAGGATCTCGTGGTGCTCCTCGTTGAGCGCGAAGGCGGGGTGGAGCCCGGAGACGGAACACACCTCGTAGATCCCCATATCGAGGGCGTCCTCCACGATTTCGCGGGATTCCGCTGGCGTCTTCGTGAAGCCCGGGTGCTCGACGTCGCTGTCGGCTTCGAACGCGTGCGCAGTGTCCTTGAAGTTGCAGAACAGACAGCCCGTGTTGCACGCGGTCGTGACGTTGTTGTTGAGGTTCGCGACGAACGTCACCTCGTCGCCGACCTCCTCGGCCCGGCGACGGTCGGCGAGTTCGAGCACCTGCTCCTTCCGGATTGGGTCGATCCCCGCCACGTCGGTACCGGTCGTGATCAGCTCGATACCGTCCGCGACCGTGAGCCGTTTGCCGTCGCGCGCGTTCGCCAGTGCGTTCTCGAACGACTGGTCGGTCTCGGGGACGTGTTCGAAGTCGAACTCGTCCGGCAGGTCGCGCGCGGAACTCATCCCCTGACGCTGTGCCCTCCAGCACCAAAAACGGGCTGGTAGCGCCACGGTGGCGAGGCCCGCAGAGGTGGCGAGGCGCGCCAAACTGGGGAGGCCCGCGAACCGGTTTTTTAAGCCCACGGGAGCGCGAGGGCGAGTATGTACCTCTCGCCGCCAGTCCGTCGCATTCGCGAGGACCCGACCCCCGACGAGGACATCGGGCTCGTCGTCGAGCTCGACGACCGCTCGCCGGAATCGCTCAAGGAGCGCGTCGACGAACTCGGCGGCCAGCTCGAACGCGAGCTCGGCTTCGACGCCTGGCACGTCGTCATCCCGGAGACGGCCCTCGACGAGCTGTGCGAAACTGACGGCCTCGCGAAGATCGAGACCGACGCGACGATCACGCTCGATCCTGACGCGCCGGAGCCGGCCGTGACGGACGAACCGAACCCGACTATCGAGGAACTGCGCGAACAGCGGCGCGAAGAGTAGCGGATCGGAACGACGGTTCTCTGCATCGATAGCCGAACAGTGAGCCGGCTCAGAAGAACCGAACCGAGCGCAGTCGCTCAGAAGTAGAGTATCGGAAAGAATGTGCACCGGCCGAGATTTGAACTCGGGTTGCGACCATGGCAAGGTCGCGTGATACCACTACACTACCGGTGCGCCTTCCATTTCATTCTGGGAGAGTCGAACACTTAAACCTGTCACATCCGACCGACGGCGGCAAGGAATCGCATGCGTGTGTGCTGGTGCCCAAGACATATACACCTCATTGATCGAATTGGTTGCTATGCGGATCGATTACTCCGCGGCGGAGCAATTCCTCTCCACTGTCGACGGCGACGCTCCATTTGCGGCGGTCTGGCAGCATCCAGCATATGAACTCGCAAGGGAACATGCGGAGCTGCTGGGCCGTGACCTATCAATCGAGGACGTTCGCGACGCACTGGGCGATAAGCAATCCACCTCGACACCCGGCGAAGCGCCGTCGGAACGGGGGGAACAGATCGCTCAGCTACTAGCGGATGTTCGGTCGAACGAAGATACCTGGATCGACCAAACAACGCAGGCACTCAATCGGATCACGCCGAACGAGCCAGCGTCGGACATTCCCATATTTTTGGCTATCGGTTACTCATCCGGACTCGGATTGGCCGACGGCGCGTATATTAACCTGAATGAACCGCTGTTTCTACAGCAACCACGCCAGTTGCTCTACACAGCTATTCACGAAAGTTCCCACGTCGTCTACGAACGAGTCCACGGCACTGCTAAGGAGGTGACTCCGGACAAATTCCACACGAGTTCGGGGCAGCGACACGTCTTCAATACCGTATTTCACACCGAGGCATACGCGACGTACACACCCCTCGCGCTGCGCAGGAGGGATGGCAACGTCGGCAACCTCGACCACGAGATCTGCGAAGATTACTCGGCATGTGCCGACGAGACCAGAATGGAAGACCTCGTCGAAGAGTTCGACGCCGTGCGCGAGGCGATCGCGGATGGGTCGATGTCCCGCGAGACGTTTCTTTCCACTCTTTTCGGGAAGCGACGGCTCCCATACCGGGTCGGATGCGCGCTGTTAGAACGGATCGGGGAAACCGAGGGGATGGCCGCAGTCCGCGATGGGTTCTATCTGGACGGCGACGAGTTCATCGAGACACACGAGGAGTTGCTCGACGTCTATCGAAATTGATTCGGAATTTGATCGTGGTTTGAGCTGATTCGGACTTGTTCTTGGCAGAGAGGCTTTCCCTTTGAGAATCCTCGGCCACTCTTGTTTATAAACTGTATATAAAGGACAGACGCTGCTGCGCTCGAAGGCAACGCAAACTCTCAGAAAGCCCTCGACCGCTCGCTATGGGCAGGTTTAGGCAGGAGATACGGTGTAGCTCTTGACAGCACCGCAAACACCCAGAAAGTCCTCGGCCGCTCGCTATGCGTGCCCTGGAACAGATGATACGATTTTGCTCTTGACAGCACAGCAAACACCTCGAAAGCCCTCGGCCGCTCGCGGTCGCTCCGCGACATATCCGCGGCTCTCAGCACCGCCCGCCGCGGATAGGGGTCGTCGGAGCGACTCCCCTTCGGCGCGACCGGCCGTC
>JBDGPU010000087.1:19148-24060 GCA_042219525.1 Halopenitus sp. | reverse complement strand
GACGCTCCGGCCACCACTCCTGGGTGGGACTGAAAGGGGCAGCCGCTGAGCGGGATGCCCTGCGAAGTAAGCACCGCAACCAACGAGCGACCGAAGGGAGCGAGTTGGTGAGGAGCGCAGCGAGCAGCGCGACCGCTCAGCGGCTGGGGCTTTCTGGGCATGCCGAGTGGTGTCGCTGGCGACGACAACCGACCCAACCACGCAGAACACGACCGCCTCAGCGGCTGGGGCTTTCTGGGCATGCTGAGTGGTGTCGATTGCGACGACAGCCACATTCATTTATAAACGAAACCGCACACCGTCTGGTGTTTTCTGGATTTGTTGAGTGGTGTCGCCAGCGCCGATAGCCGGCTTCATTTATAAGCAAAAATGCTCAGCGAAGCCGAACAGCCCCGATCTAACCCCCGATCCAGGTGGAACGTTCACAGATCGCCCGCTTTCTGAAACGTTTTCACGGCCGACTGTGAATCGCCGAACGAGTTGGTCCCCAATCCCTTCCGCCAAGCGTTGCTGCTCGTCGGCACCGGCCTCGCCAGGCTCGGCCTCATCGACCGCGAGCACGTCGAGCGGACGACGGAGCTCTCGTGGCCGCGGATCGTCACGGGCATCGCCCGGATGTCGAAGGCCGCGGCCGACGTGGCGATGGTCGGGCTCGCGGTGGGGCCGGCCGCGATCGCCGGCGTCGGGTTCGCCTCGCCGTTCTGGGGGCTCGCGTTCGCGCTCGGCGGGGGCATCGCCGGGGGCACGATCTCGATGGTCTCCCAGCGCTACGGCGCCGACGCGTACGAGGAGCTGGCGCTGGCGGTCAAGGCGGGCGCGTTCGTCGCGGCCGCGATCACGCTCCCGCTGACGGTGGGCTATTTCCTGTTTTCCGACCTCCTCATCGGCCTGATCGGGTCCGGCGAGGTGGCGACGGGCTACGGGTCGGAGTACCTGCGGATCGTCGGGTTCGGGGTCCCGTTCGCGGCGCTGAACCTCATCGGGAGCCGGACGCTGGTCGGCGCCGACGACGCCTGGACCGCGATGGTGCTCCGGGCCGGCGGGGCGATCATCAACGTCGCGGTCAACGGGGTCCTCATCTTCGGGCTCGACATGGGCGTCGTCGGGGCTGCGATCGGTACCGTCGCGAGCAACGTCATCGTGACCGCCGCGTTCGGGATCGGCCTCGCCGCCGGGCGCCTTCCGGGGATCGGGTCGTTCCCGGTGCGGGTGCCGCTCTCCGGGCCGCACCTCGATTTCGGGCTCGTCGGCGACCTGCTCCGGATCGGCACGCCTCTCGTCGGGACGAACCTCGCCCGAACCGGGGCGCAGTTCCCGCAGATCTACCTCGTCGGGCTGTTCGGCCCGAAAGTCGTCGCCGCCTACGTCGTCGCGCTGCGCGTCCGCGGGCTGATGGGGACGCCCGGCTGGGGGTTCAGCCTGGCCTCCTCGAGCCTGGTCGGGCAGGCACTCGGTGAAGCCGACGAGAGCGCGGCCGACGCGTGGGCGAAGGACGTGATCCGCTTTTCAGTGGCCGTCTACCTGCTCGTCGCCGGCGCCGTCGCGGTGTTCGCGGAGCAGGTCGGCCGGCTGTTCGTCGAGGACCCGTCGACCCTCGGGCTCGTGGTCACGTTCATCTACGTCGCCTGCCTCTCCATCACGTTCCGAGGCATCGACGGGGGCGCGACGGGGCCGTTGCGCGCGAGCGGCGACACCCGCTGGCCGCTGTACTCGCAGCTGGTCGGGATGTACGTCGTCGCGCTCCCGGCCGCCTACCTCGGGACGGTCGTCCCCGCCATCGGCATCTACGGCGTCTTCGCGATGATGATCCTCCAGACGTTGGTGCCGGCGGCGATCACCTACTATCGCTATCGGACGGGCGTCTGGAAAGTGATCAGTCGCGAGTACCGACCGGACGCGGCCACCGAAGGCTGACGATCTCTCGCCGGACTGCCGTCGGCCGCGCTCACGGCGGTTGCAACGTCATAACAGTAAAACGCTAGTCTCGCAGCCGTCGGTCAGTCCGCGGGGACGCCGCGTTCGGCCGTTACTTCGAGGTCGGCGTCGACCCGGAGGACGTACTCGCCGTCGGGTGACGTGAACCGGATCGGGGGTTCGTCGTCGGTACCGACCGCTTCCACGTCCCAGTTACAGATCCACCCGAGTCGCTCCCAGGCAGTGGTCGCATCGCTCTGCCGCAAGGTTTCGGCGACTGCAGGGTGGTCCGTCCGGGCGAAGAGCGGTTGGCAGACGGAGCCGCGCCCGCAGACGTCGCATTCGAGGTCGACCGCGACGCCGGACCAGCGGTCACAGTTTGGACAGACGCCGTCGTCGCCGAGGTCGTGGGCTCCGCAGATGCGGAGGTTCTTCGATACCGACCCGCGGCACTCCGGACAGATGTCGTCCGCCATCGACGCGGACACCCGCTGGAAGGATTCGTGGACGATCCGGTGGAGTTCCTCCGCCCCGCGTCGTTTGACCGCCCGCGGCGACGCGGATATCGCGGTGAGCGTACCGTGCGGGAGCGCGTCGAGGGAGACGCTCCCCGGACAGGAGTCACAGATGGTGACAACCCGAGTTCCGTTGTACGAAACCGAGACGTCGCCGCCACAGCGGAAACACGCCGCGTCGACGGGGCGCCGGTCGATCTGGAGGTCGTCGGTCAGGGTACCGCGGCGGAGGAGACGGACGATTTCCTTGCCCGGATCGCGGAGACGGTAGCCGCCGTCGACGGATTTGACGAAGAGCCCGGTAAGCTTCGTGAGGTGGTAGTTGAACCGACCGCTATCTTCGACGTTGACGGCTTCCTGCAGGTCCGTGTAGCTGATCACCCGCGGCTGTGGGTCCGGAAACGACGACGCGTCGTACAACGTCGAGAGAATCCCCAGCCGAATCGGGTCCCCAACGAACGACAGCACCTCCGCCGCCTGAGAGAGTTCGTCGCTGTCGTCCATACGTGTCCACGACGGTGGACAGTCTAAACTATTATTGTTTGGGTGAGCTTTTTCGGTGCTGCCCGTCCCGAGCCACAGAGATATTGGCGTGGCCGTCCTAGACCGTCTTATGAAAGGAAACTCCGTCAGGGACGACACCGGAGGTGAGCGAGTCGCGTGAACAACGGTTCGCTCGCGGTCGAGTACGAGGATCACCGCCCGGTCAAGCACCTCATCGACTGCCTCCAGTTCGGGCTCGAAGGGCTCAGCGCGGAGTTTCAGCAGTACGGGGAGCAGTTCGTGAAAGGCCCGGGGCTCTACTTCGCCGTCGTCTCCGGCTGTTCCGTCGACGATTACGCGGACCCGATGGGCGACAACCGCTGGCCGGTGGAGAGCTACCGCGAGGTGACGGCGGACCTGGACACGTTCACCGACGTTGCGTACGACGTCGCGACGTCGTGTGACGGCGCCGTCGTCGTCGGCGTCGACGGGGTCATCTCCGAACAGATGGTCCGGTTCAAGGACGTCGGCGTCGAGGGCGCGCCGGACTACGCCGACTGGATGGGCTCCCGGCACATGAGCGCGTACGACATCTCGACGCGGCAGGACGTCGTCGCAACGATCACGCTTAGCGAGGAGACGGGCCGCGTCACGCGGTTCCAGTCGGGGACGTACACGTCTCTCGAGCGCGACGAACTCGGGACGCCCTGGCGCGGCAACAGATAGGACCGGGCGGAGTCGGCAGCAACAATCCCGTCCGTCGACGATTACTGTGGTTCCTCGGTGTCGTCCAGCAGGCCGAGGTCTTCCGCGACGAGGTCCTGCACGCGCTCCGCGATAGCCGGGTCTATCTCGGCGATCTCCTCGCCGTCGTGGAGTCGCTCGTTGTGTGACTCGACCGTCTCGCCGACCGACGAGAGCGGCACCTGCGACTCCGTGTCACACTCCGGACACACTACCGGCACTGTCGGGTCGTCCTCGTTCGCCATACGCCCGAGTTCACGGGGCGACCGACATAATACGCTCGGTGGCAGCGGAGGAGCCGGTAGAAGAGCGCCGGATCCCTACCCGACAGCGAGAAGATGGCGAGAACCGTCGTGCGCGAACGAGATTGCGATTAGCCCCGGGAAGCTCAGGAGGTTCGGTAGCGCTCGGGGACGTACTGCGCCAACCGGTTTGGGACGTAGCCGAAGACGACCGGGACGAGGTCGGCGAGTCGCCGGCGGAGCGCGGCGTACGTGCCGGCGACGAGGAGTGCGACGGCGACGACCCAGCGGAAGGGGCCGTCGAGGAAAACGAGCAGCGGGACGCCGAGCACCGCGGCGAGCAGGAAGTCCTCCCTGGCGCCGTCGTACGGGATCCAGCGCTTCGGCGTGCGCCAACGCCCCTGGACGTGGTCGTACACCGCCTTCTCGGAGGTCCACTCCCAGGGGCGAAGCTCGAGGCCGCCACCCCAGCGGTCCATCCGACAGTGGGCCGCCGCGCCGATGGCGAAGAACGCGAGAGCGATGGTCACCGGAATCGCCGTCGCTATCGCGAACATTGCTGCCGGGACCGCAAGCAGCGTGTAAATCGTCGGGAAGTGGAGCGTTCGCCGATGGCCGGCGTAGAGGTCCACGTCCGGGAACACGCTTCCGAGGAACGCCCCGGCCAGCGCGGCCGAGGCGAGTTCGGGGTGAGTCGCGGTTAGCGGCGCCGCGAGCGCCAGCCCGACCACGGCGTGCGTTGGCAGCATCATACGTGTATGGAGGGGCCGTTGCGAGATAAACACGTCGCTGATCGGAGGGCGGCTTTGCAGTGAGATCTGGTGATATAGCCGGTTCTAATGGGAAATTGAGCGTCCTTGGTTTATTTTCACTTAAAAGTGATAGAAGCGCTCAAAAAGACCTGGGTCGCACCTTATAAGCGGGTTTGAACAGTGGTACGGTCTTACTCCGACAGCAGCGCAGACACCTCGTAAGCACTCGGCCGCTCTTTCTTATAAACTGTATTTAAAGGCA
>JBDGPU010000087.1:0-19048 GCA_042219525.1 Halopenitus sp. | reverse complement strand
CAGACGCTGCTGTGCTTGACAGCAACGCAGATTCCTCGAAAGCCCTCGGCCGCTCTTTCTTATAAACTGTATTTAAAGGCACAGACGCTGCTGTGCTTGACAGCAACGCAGATTCCTCGAAAGCCCTCGGCCGCTCGCGGTCGCTCCGCGACATATCCGCGCTCTCAGCACCGCCCGCGCGGATAGGGGTCGGCGGAGCGACTCTCCTTCGGCGCGACCGGCCGTCGCCCTTTCAGTCCGCCAGGATAGCACCGCTCCGCAACCGCGACAGCGGCAGCACCGCAACCGCGACCGCACCGCGCGCCGGCTGTCCGGCGTACGGCGCCGGCCCGATGGCCGCCGCGAGCGACCCCCAGCCACCACTCCTGGGTGGGACTGAAAGGGGCAGCCGCTGAGCGGGAAGCCCTGCGAAGTCAGCACCGGAACCCGGCGAGTGAACAGAGTGAGCGAGCCGGGTGAGGAGCGCAACGAGCAGCGCGACCGCCTCAGCGGCTGGGGCTTTCTGGGAGTGCCGAGTGGTGGCGATAGCGACGATAACCGAACAAATCACGCAGAAACGTCCGTCTCAGATGCTAGGTCTTTCAAGCCACACAGAGTTGTGTCGTCAGCGACGACGCATCCAATCAGCCACCAAACGACGCGAGCATCTAAATACGATCCCGAGCCAGACGCCCTGTGACGTAGACAACGCCACGGGGCGAACACGACGGGAGCGCGGCGCACCGTCCCGTGGATACTGGCCGACCCAATCGATCGCGCGCCGCCTGCTCATCTCGCAAGCACGGACAGGGGAACATTCACAATCGCGTCCCCCGTCGACAGGGTATGAACGCCGATCGGTCGAACTCGAATACGGCGGATTCCGGCCAGGACCCGGGGCCGGATGCCGCCGACGCCGATTTCGACCAGGAATCCGACGAGGCGATCGACGCGGAACCCGACTCCGAGGACGTCCTCGAGCGGCTGTTCCGGAGCGGGCGGACCAACGCGCTGGTCTCGTGGGCGCTCGTCCTCGTTCTCCTCGGGGTGTTCCTCGACGCTGCGCTCTCGGTCGACCTGCTCTGGGTGGTGTTCGTCGCCGCCACGGGGGCAGTCGTCCTCATCCCACCGGTTGCGTACCGCGACTGGCGGGTCATGCTTCCCTGGGAGCTGCTCGTCGTCGCGCTCGGGCCGATCCTCGTCCGGGGGATCTTCGGCGGCGAGCTCGGCACGTTCGCGACATACATGGCTATCGCGGCGCTCGCGCTACTCGTTACCGTCGAGCTCCACATGTTCTCGGACCTGCAGGTCACACACTGGTTCGCCATCGTGTTCGTCACCATGACCACGATGGCCTCGGCCGGCGCGTGGACGGCGGTCCGCTGGACGATGGACCGAGCCCTCGGCACGAGCTTCCTGACGACGAACGAGGCGCTGATGCACGAGTGGATCTCCGTGACGCTGGCCGGATTCGCGGCCGGGATCCTCTTCGATGCATACTTCAAACGCCGCGGGCGGCAGCTCCGCCGCCGGATCGTGCGGGTGGTTCGCCGATGAGCCTGCTTCCGACGCCGAGCGTCCGGACGCAGCGACGGCTCACCCGGCTGATGCAGGCACTCCTGCTCGGGATCGTCGGCTACGGCGTGGTCGGCGGCCACCCGAAAGCTATCTCGAACGGCGGGATCGCGCTGCTCATCACGTTCCTGCCCGCCCTGCTCGAACGCAACTACGAGATCCCGCTCGACCCATGGCTGGCGCTGTGGATCACGGGCGCGGTGTTCCTGCACACGCTCGGCTCCGCGGGCCTGTACGCCCTGATCCCGTGGTGGGACCACGTGACCCACGCTCTCTCGGCGTCGCTAGTCGCTGGCGTCGGCTACACCGCCGCCCGCGCGATCGACCTCCACAGCGACGACATCGTCATTCCGCGCCGCTTCGCGTTCGTTTACCTGTTCGTCGTCGTCCTCGCCTTCGGCGTCGTCTGGGAGCTGTTCGAATTCGGCCTGGACGTCTTCGCGGACGCGACGGGGATCCAGATGCCGCTTGCCTAACATGGGCTCGACGACACCGTCCGTGACCTGCTGTTCAACTCCCTCGGCGCGCTCCTGGTCGCCGTCTTCGGTCAGATCCACCTGCTGGAGGTTGCGGAAACGGTTCGGAACCGGCTCCTGGTCGAACAGTAGCAATCAGGAAAGTGCGGAGTAATAGGTAGGGGGAGGGGCGGCGTGAACCGGGGAGCTGCAACGGCTACGAGTCGGAACCGACGTCCTCGTCGCCGACGAGCCCGCCGAACACCTTGTTCTCCGCGGCCCGGAGGTGCTCCGAGAACGTCGCCGCCGAGATGCCGAGCGATTCCGCCACGTCCTCGCCGCTCGTCGAGCGCGGCCACTCGAAGTAACCCGAGAAGTAGGCGGTCTCGAGGACCGTTCGCTGGCGGTCAGTCAGCTCCACCGTCCAGATCCGCTTGAGTCGGCGGGTGTGATCGTCCGGGTCCGTGATCTGCCGGCGAGCGAGCGGCTCCGCCTGCGGGAAGTGGTTCTGGACCGCGTCGATGACGCGCCTGACCTCGACCTCCTGGGGGAGATGGACGGTCATCCGGAGGTCGCCGTTCTCGATAATGACGGACTCAACGGACCCGCCGAGCGATGCCACTCGTGACATGACCGTCGAGTCCGTCATCCGGACCTCAAACCGGACCTCGTCGACGTTCTCGTCGAGGATGGTGATCGTCTCCCATGTCGGGTTCTCCGCAGCGATCCGCTCGACGGCGTCGACCGAGCCCTCGGGCACGCTGCCGTACATGAGGAACTCGTCGTCGCTGACGGGAACCACCTGGCTGAGCGTCACGGTATCCTCGGGCATTTCCTCGATATCGTAGATCTCGTAGGCGTCCTGGATTCGGAACTCGAGTTCGACCATGCTCTCGCTCATCAGCGCGCGCTTGCGGTCGACCGCCGCGATGGCATGGCCGATGATCTCGCCGAGATACTCGATGACGGCCCGCTCCTCGTCGCGGAACGCCTCCGGGCGGGCCGCATAGACGTTGAGGACGCCGTAGAGAGTTCCCTCGTGCATGATCGGGATCGCGGCGGACGACCGATAGCCGTACTCCTCCGCGACGTCCCGCCAGGGCTCGTGACGCGGGTCCGAGTGGATGTTCTGTGTCGTCTGGATCTTCGTCTCACGGACCGCGCGGCCGGTCGGGCCCTGACCCGTCTCCGCGTCAGGGTTCGTGGATATCGAGACGTCGTCGAGATAGCCCTCGGCGCCCGCCTCGGCCGTCACGTTCATGCTCTGGGTCTTCGGGTCCGGTCGGCCGACCCACGCGAACTCGTAGGAGCTCGAATCCGCGATCCGTTCGCAGGCGATGCGCTCGATCTCCTCGCGCGTCGACTGCTCGATGACTGCCTCCGTGACGCCGTGGACGACACCGTTCAGCTGATTCAGCGCCGCCAGTCGCTCGCGCTGGGCCTCCAGCTGTCGCTCGCGCTCCTTCCGTTCGGTGACGTCGTGGGTGTAGACGACGATCCCCTCGATCGCCGGGTCGTCCAGCAGATTCCGCCCGCGGGCGCTGAGGTCGACCCACGTGCCGTCGGCATGTTCGAACCGGAACTCGACGTTCGCCCGGTCGTCCGGTGACTCGATCAGCGTCGCGAACTCCTGCTTGGTCGGTTCGTGATCGTCTGGGTGGAGGTACTCGAAGACGGGATCGCCGACGAGTTCCTCCGCCTCGTAGCCGAGGACGTGTTCGACGGAGGGCGTGAGGTACTGGAAGGTGCCATCCGGATCCAGGATCGCGTTGACGTCGGTCGACTCCTCGATGAGCGTCGCGTACCGCTTCTGCTCGCGGCGGTGCGCCTGCCGCTCGATCGCGTGGTACACCGACCGGATCAGCAGGTCCGGCGAGATTTCGTCCTTGACGAGGTACTCGTCGGCGCCCTGCCGGAGGGCTTTCGTTCCCACTTCCCGGTCGCTAAGCCCGGTCAGGACGACGACGGGCACCATCGGGAACTCCTCGACCAGGGTCGTGAGCGTGTTCATTCCCTTGCTATCGGGCAGTCCCAGGTCGAGAAGGACGACGTCGAAGGTGGCCGATTCGAGTCGGTCGAGGCCGGCCGACAGTCGTTGTTCGTGGACGAGCGAGGAGCCGTCCTCCGTGGTGAGGACGCGGTCGTCGGCGTTGCCGTCGCCCCGATCGACGGTCCGCTCCGAGATCTCCATCGCCTCCTCCAGCATCGTTTGGATGTATCTGGCGTCACCCGGGTTGTCCTCGACGAGCAGTATCCGGGCTTCTTCCCCGGTCATTGGTTGGCTGCCGGTGGAAGCTCCACGAGCTGGAACCAGAAGTTCTCGAACGACCTGACGAGGTCGACGAACTCGTCCGGGTCGATCGGTTTGGTGAGGTACGCGTTGACGTAGTTCTCGTAGCTCTCGACGACGTCCTCCTCGGCGTCGGAACCGGTGAGGACGACGACCGGGATGCGACGAAGGTCCGGCTCCGCCTTGATCGTCTCGAGCACGTCCATCCCGCCGACCTTCGGGAGGTTCAGGTCGAGCAGGATCAGACTCGGCACGGGAGCGTCCTCGTACTCGCCGCGCTGGAAGAGATAGTCGAGCGCTTCCTCGCCGTCGCGAGTGACGGCGAGACCGTTGGCGAGGCTTGCCTCCTGAAACGCTTCCTGGGTGAGTCGGACGTCGCCTGGGTTGTCCTCGACGAGGAGAATGTCGACAGGGTCCCCGTTGCGACGGTCAATCATGTGTCTCATTAGTGACTGGGAGACTAAAGTAAAACGTTGATCCCTCGCCCGGTTCGGAGTCGACCCAGATCTCGCCGCCGTGGCGTTCGACGATCCGCTGGGTGATCGCGAGGCCGACCCCGGTTCCGGCGTGTTCGTCCTGGGTGTGGAGGCGCTGGAACACCTCGAAAACGCGGTCGGTGTGTTCCGAGTCGATCCCGATCCCGTCGTCCTCGACGGCGACGACCCACTCGTTGCCCTCGCGCTCGGCATCGACCCTGATCGACGGCGGATCCTCGCCGCCGTACTCGATGGCGTTGCCGAGCAGGTTCATGAACACCTCCCGGAGCTGGCTCTCGTCGCCCTCGACGGTCGGCAGCGACCCCACCGTGACCGTCGCGTCCGCCTCCTCGATCTGCATCTGGAGGTCCGTACACACGTCCTCGACGACGCACTCGAGGTCGACCGGCTCGAAGGGGTCGCCGCGCGTTTCGATCCGCGAGTACTCGAGTAATGCCTCGATCATCTCCCGCATTCGCTCGGCGCCGTCGATGGCGTACTCGATGAACTCCTCTGCCTCGTCGTCGAGGTCGTCGCGGTAGCGGTCGTCGATGAGCGAGAGGTAGCTCGACACCATCCGGAGCGGCTCCTGCAGGTCGTGGGAGGCGGCGTAGGCGAACTGCTCGAGTCGCTCGTTCGACTCCTCCAGCTCCCGCTTGTGCTCGATCCGTTCGGTGACGTCGAGCGCGAAGCTCTGTCCGGACGTCACCTCGCCGGTCGAGTCACGGAGTGGGGTCGCCCACACCCGGTACGTCCGACCGTCCAACGTGGAGAGGACGCTTTCGGTTTCGCCCTCGAGTGCGGCCTCGAAGATGGGTGCGACGTCCTCGGCGGTGTCAGGCGGCAACGCCTCCCGGACCAGCTCGCCTTCCAGATCTGCCGCGTCCGTCTCGATGTCGTCCCACATCGTCCCCTCTACCAGCGTGTAGCGGAGGTCTTCGTCGAAGATGCCGACGCCACCCTCCGGGAAGTTCTCGGCCAGCGTCCGGTAGCGCCGCTCGGACTCCTCGAGTCGCTCCACGATGGAGCGGAGTCGCTTCGCGTATCGCTTGCGGTCGGTGACGTCGCGAGTGTAGACGACGAGCCCGTCTATCACGGGATCGTCGAGCAGGTTCTTCCCCCGTGATTCGAGCCACACCCACGAGCCGTCGGCGTGCTGGATCCGGAACTCGACGGCCTCCCTGGACGTCGATTCGTCCGCGATCGCCGCGATCTCCTCCTGCATGCCCTCGAGGTAATCCGGATGGAGGTAGTCGGTCACGTTCTCCCCGATCAGCGTCTCCGGATCGTAGCCGAGAACGTACTCGACGGATGGCGTGACGTAGTTGATCGTCCCGTCTGGGTCCAAGATCGCGTTGACGTCAGTCGATTCCTCGATGAGCGTCTCGTAGCGCTCCAGGCGGTCGATGTAGTGTTTGCGCTCCAGTTCGTAGCTCACCCAGTTGGAGAGCAGCTCGACGAACGTCACCTCCCAGTCGGAGAACTCCTCGGCGCGGGACTCCATGTCGTAGAAGCAGAAGGTGCCGTACACCTCGCCGTCGACGATCGCCGGCGCGCCGAGGTAGCAGCTGATTCCCCAGTCCGCGTTGCCGGCGCGGTCGGCCAGTTCCGGGGCGTCCTCCTCGACGTTCCGGAGCGCCAGCGTCTCCTCCGTGGCGACGACGCGCTCGCAGTTCGTGTCCTCGAGCTGGACCGAGTCGCCCGCCTCGATATCGGCATCCGGCGACGCGGCGACGGCCTCGAACTCGTACTCGCCGTCGTCGTGGACGTGCGACAGCGTCCCGTACTCCGTGCCGACCACGTCGCGGACGATCTCCAGCAGCTCGTCGAGCTGGTCGTCGAAGGACATGTCGGGGTCGGCGATCACCTCGTACGCGCGGGTGAGTGCTCGCTCGCGGCGTTCGAGCTGTTGCTCACGCTGGACCTGGTCGGTGACGTCCCGGACGACGAGCATGCCCGCGAAGACGTCCCCCTCGTCGTTTTCGACCGGAAGCGTGGTCAGGTCCAGATAATGCCCGCCGAACTCCAGTTCGAAGTTCCGTTCCTCGCCCTCGAGGGCTGCGCGGAACTTCGGTTCGAGCAGGTCGGCGAGGCGGTCCGGGTAGCGTTCGTGGATCGTCTTGCCGACCAGGTCCTCGGAGAACTCGTCGAAGGAGTCGATCAGCTCGCCGCCGCCGATGGTGTACCGCAGCTGCTCGTCGAAGAGACCGACGGCGCCCTCGGGGAAGTTGTCGACGAGCGTTCGGTAGCGCTCCTCGGACTGCCTGAGTCGGCGCTCCCGCTCGACCCGCTCCGTCACGTCCCGGAAGTACACCGACACGCCGGTTTCGGAGGGATAGACGGCCGCCTCGATCCAGAAGTCGAGCGGCTGGAAGTACAGCTCGTAGCTCTGGGGCTCCTGTGTCTCCATCGCCTCGTGGAAGCTATCCCAGATCTCTTCCTGCTCGGCGGCTGCCGGATACAGTTCCCACAGCGGCTCCCCGAGTAGCTCCCCCTCGGACCGTTGCAGCAGCTCCTCCGCTCGCTCGTTGACGTGAGTGAACCGGTACTCCTCGTCGAGCGCGAAGAACGCGTCGGAGATGCGGCCGAGGATCGAGGAGAGCTTCGTCTCGAGGTCCTCCTCGACGCGCTTGTGCTCCGTGACGTCGAAGTACAGCTCGATCCGGCCCCCCTCGTAGGGGCCGGACTCGATGGGGCGGCTCCGGTGTTCGAGCCATCGCGGGGCCGTCCGCTCGGTGTCGACGATCCGACACTCGAATCGCTCGGGTGGTGCCCCCTCCTCGTAGGTCGCCGTCACCCGCTCGGTGAAGGTTTCCGGGTCGGCAACGACGTCGCGTATCGACTCGTCGATGACGGCCATATTGTCGCGGCCGACGATAGCGTCGCGGTCGACGCCGAAGTACTCCTCAGTCCGGTCGTTGACGCGGACCACGTCGAACTCGTCGTCCAGCACGAAGATGCCTACGTCCGACTGCTCGAGGACGGAGTCGCCGCTCGAGGAGGCCGACGCGGCAGTCGATTCCCCGGTCGGTGTGTCAGGTGGACCGTCGGTCGGTGCAGCAGATGGATCATCGGGCTGGTCGTCGGGCGGTTCGTCTCGCCGCTGGGTCGTCGAGGACCGGTCCGCCTCGGGCGTCGTGCGAACGGTGCCGATGGTGCCGTGGAACGTCCCGTCGGCCTCGGCCGTCTCGATCCGGATCTCGGCGGGGAGCCGGTCCCCGTCCGCGGTCCGGAGCGTGACGGTGACCGTTTCGCCCGCGGCGTCGGCCGATCGGCGCGACTGTATCGCCCGCTCGAGCCGCTCGACGTCCGCAGACTCCGCGAGTACCGTCGAGACGTGGGCCCCGAGCAGTTCCGACTCCGAGTAGCCGGTCGTCTCCGTCAACCCGGCAGCCACCCCGTCGAAGACGGCGTCGGCGTCGAGCCGGAACAGCCCGTCGCCAACGGCGGCGACCAGCGCGCGCTCCCGGGCGTCAGCATCCCCGTCGACGGCGTCGTCGGGCCACAGCGCTGAATCGATCGACCCCAACCCCTCACTCATAGACGACGTAAGCGGAATCAGCAATAAAAGCCTGTTCGCCGATGGGGTGTCGGGCGGCGCGCCCGACCGAGCGGCCATAGCGTTTTGGCGTGTCCGCTCGTTCACTCACACATGGCGGTCGGAAAGCCGGACGGTCTGGCCCGCTATCTCGCCGGCGTGAGCATCGCCGCTCTCGGCGTACTGCTGTCAATCGCGCCACTGTACGACATCTACGACGACGTTGTGAACCTCTCGTGGGGGGTCGCCTGGACGCTGCTCGAAAACAGCATCGTCCTCCTGCTCGCGGGCGGGCTCGTCGTCGCCGGCGTGTGGCTGGTCCGATCCGACTGGGAGACGACGTACGTCGTGACGGTCGCGGAGTGGACGATCATCGTGTCCGGCATCGTCGCCGCGCTGTTCGGCTGGGTCGTCGCGATACAGCTGTCGATCATGGGGCAGCCGAAGCCGTTCACCCTCGTGCTCGACGGGATCCTCTTCGGGAGCGTCACGGCGCTGGGCGTGGGCCTGTACAGCGCCCGCCAGCGTATGTCCACCGACGAGCTGGAGGCGCGCGAACACCACCTCAGACAGGTGTACACCATCATCGGCGATAGCTCGCGCTCGTTCGAGGAGCAGGTGGAGGCGATCCTCGACCATACCAGGGACCTGTTCGACGCCGACGACGCCATTTTCGGGCGGATCGACACCGACGGGGACGTGCTCGAACTCGCGGCCGTCGCCGGCGACCGGTCGGACCTGACGCCGGGTGATCGAGTCCCCGTCGAGGAGACCCACCTCCCGACGCTGCTCGACGGCGGATCACGCGCCGAACCGACGACGGGCGACGCCGGTTCCGGAGCCGGCACGTTCGACGTCGGGTCGTTGCTGCGGCGGCTCGACGTCGACGTCGGGTCGCGCGACAGCGCCGAGCGCGACGCCGACGGCGTTGCCGGAGCGTCGGGTCACGACGCCGACGTCCACCATGGCTCTCACACCGACCCCGACCCGAAGACGTACGGCACTGAGGAGCCGGTCGGGCTTCGGATCGGGACACCGCTGCACGTGAACGACGAGGTTCACGGGGCGGTCTTCTTCGTGGGCTCGTCGGCCCCCGAACCGACCGATAGCTGGCGGGCGGCCATGGTCGCGCTGCTGAGCGACTGGCTGACCTACGAGCTCCATCGCCAGCACCTCGTCGGGAAGCTCGAGGAGCGGCTCGCCGAACGCGAGGAGCAGTTCGCGTCGGTCGTCGACGCCGTCGACGAGTACGCCATCTTCACGCTCGACGCGGACGGTGCGGTGACCACCTGGAACCACGGCGCGGAGGGGATCCTCGGGTACGACGCCGACCAGGCCTTCGGTGACCACGTCGGGCGCTTCTTTGGCAAGGATCGCCTGACGGACGTGAGCAGGTCCGATGGCGAGGGCGACGAGTTCGGCGGCGATTCCGAGAACGCATTCGAAACCGGGTTCGGCGACCAATTCGACGACGAGTTCGACGAGTCGGCGACCATTCGCGGGGAGCGTATCACGCCGCTGTCGAGCGACGAACTGCTGGAGCGCGCGGCGACGAAGGGGCAGGTCACGGAAGTGGGCTGGTGCGTCCGGGCGGACGGCAGCCGGTTCCCGGCCAGCGTGACGGTCGCCGCCATACACGACGCCGGCGACCTGGTCGGGTTCACGACGATCACCCGGGAGCTAACCAAGCAGTATCGGTTCGAGCGGACGATCGAGCAGGAGCGGGCGCGTCTCGAGTTCGTCAACCGGATCATCCGGCACAACATCCTCAACGGGCTCAACATCGTTAACGCGCGGGTGGAGCACCTGGAGTCGTCGCTGACGGACACGGACGCGGCGGAGCACGTCGACGTCATCCGGGACCGCGTCGACGACATGGCCGAGCTGATCGACACGATGCGGACCATGATGGACGTGATCGTCTCCGAGGCCGACCACGAGCCGGTGCCCCTCCCCATCCGATCGGTTCTCGAGCAGGAGGTCGACCTGGCCCGCGACGGCTACCCCAGGGCACAGTTCGACGTGCACGACCTCCCGAACGAGTCCACGGCCGTCGTCGCCGACGAGATCCTCAGCGAGCTGTTCGAGAACGTGCTCTCGAACGCGGCCGTCCACAACGACAAGCCGACACCCGAGATCGAAATCTGGACCACGGAAACCACCCGGGAGCTACGGGTCGATCCGGAGACGGACACGATCGCGCTCGACGAGACCGCCCCCGTCGTGGACACGGATCCGACCGACTCGCCAGCGGACGAGGGAGACCGAGCCGAGTCGCCGACGGTCGACTATCCGGCCATCACCGTCCACGTGGCGGACAACGGCCCCGGGATCCCCGTCGACGAGCGCACGTCCGTTCTCGAGCGGGGCGTCTCGAACCTCGACGACCCCGGAACCGGGTTCGGCCTGTACCTCGTGAAGGAGATGATGCGCGCGTACGGCGGGACCATCGCGATCCGGGACAACGAGCCGGAGGGAACGGTGTTCGACCTGACGTTCCTCCGTGCCGACGCCCCAGAAGCCGACCGTCTCGAGGGCCTCGATAACCTCGACGAGGGGATTTCCGCCCAGCTGCAGCCGAACCAGTGATCGGGCACCGGATGGGGACGAGGGACTCCGCCGACGCGACTCCTAGCTGATTGGCAACTAACGTTATACGCGCGCCCCGAGTAGCCCGAACACGCCAATGAACGGCCGGGAGAACACTGCTAGCCGGGGGTCCGTCCTGTCTCCGGATGACGGATCAGTCACCGCAGCCGACGACGCCGAGAGCAACAGCCGGGTCGTTCTCGTCGTCGACGACGAGGCCCAGTTCGCGGAGTCGGTCGCACTCTGGCTGGAGCCGACCTGGGACGTGATCGTCGCCAACGACGGCGACGAGGCCGTCGAGAAGTTCGGGCCTCACGTCGACGCCGTCCTGCTGGACCGACGGATGCCGTCGATGTCCGGCGACGAGGCGCTCGAACGCATCCGGGCCCAGGACGGGGACGCACGAATCGCGATGATGACCGCGGTCACCCCGGACTGGGACATCGTCGACATGGATTTCGATTGCTACGTCGAGAAGCCCGTCTCTCGCGAAGATATCGTCGAAACGGCCGACGAGCTGTACGCCCGGACGGAGTACGCCCGCGAGCTCCAGGCGCTGTTCTCACTCGCGTCGAAGATCGGGCTCCTCCGGTCCCGCTATCCCGAGTCGGAGCTTCGCGAGGACGAGCGATTCCAGCGGCTCGAGGCGGAGCTCCAGCGAGTACAGGAACAGTCGGAGGCCATGCTCTCGGACGTCGACGGCGAGGAGTTCGCCAAGCTGTTACAGGTCGTGACGAACGTCGACGGGGTGGAGCCGACGGAGCCGTCCAGCGACGCATCGGCGTTCGGCGAACAGAAATCGGAGTAGACGGCGCGGTGGGCAGGTTCGCCTCGATGGTCCACACTTCGATTCCGATCCGGTTTCCGCCCGGCCTCTGAATCCGGTCAGAACCTCGTGTTCGCATATTTGACGGGGCAGTCCGTCGGTGACGCTAATATTGACCCAAACGTAATAGGGATGCATATATCGTGATCATTCGTGATTGTCCGATGCAAACGCATATCAAGGAAACGCTCGCGACGCTAACGACGTTCGTCGTGCTGTCGCTGACGGTGAGCGCTGGAATGGTGTTCAAACTCGTCGGGATTCCGTCGATAACGATCCTCAACTTCCCGTTCCAGTACTTCTGGTTCGTCGTCGGCGCGTGGGTATCGCTGTTCGTCGGGTTCGCCATCTATCACCGGTACGTCGGCCGCCTCGAGGCGGAGAAAGCGACCATGCGGAAGGCGGCCGGGCCGACCGACGTCGACCCGAACGAGGCGCCGGACACCGTGCCGGCGGGTGAGGACTGACGATGGCGGTCCAGCAGACGTTCCAACAGCTACTGATCCCGGTGCTCACGATCGTCGGCCTGTTCGCGGTGTACTACGGCGTGAGCTACTCGTTCAAGAACAAACTCGGCAACGACGACGACCTCTACGTGGCGGGGCGAACGATCGGCGGCTTCGTCAACGGGTCGGCGATGAGCGCCTCCTGGGAGAGCCTGGCGACGTTCATGGGCGTCGTCGCGCTGATCGTGAGCCTCCAGCTCCCGTTCCTCGCGCTATGGGCGACGCTGCTGCTCTCGATCCCGCTGATCGTCCTGCTGTACGGGCAGACGCTCCGGCGACTCGGCTCGTTCACGCCGGCGACGTTCTGCAAGGAGCGCTACGGCGACACGATGAGCGTCGTCATGGCGGGACTGATCGTGGTCGTGATGGTGATGTACGCGCTCGGGCAGTTCATCGGGCTCGCGAAGATCGCGAACGTCCTGTTCGGCTGGCCGTTCGACGTCTCGCTGCTCGTCATCGCGGCCATCGTCGTCGGCTACGTCGTGCTCGGCGGGATGTACGGCGTCTCCTACAACGCCGCGCTCCAGTTCTGGATCATGCTGACGGCGGCGTTCTTCCCGATGATGCTCGTCCTCAAATCGCTCGGGGCCGCCGGCTGGTGGTTCCCACCGCTCGGTTATGGGAGTCTCGTCCCCGAGATGCAGCAGACGTACCCCGGGTTCTTCGACCTGAAGTTCAGCTTGAAGTGGTACGTCGCGATGTTCGTCGCAATGTCGCTCGGCCCGGTGGGGATGCCCCACCTCGCCCAGCGCGTGTTCACCAGCGACACGATCGAGTCCGGGCGACGGTCCGTCCTCTGGTTCGTCGCGATCACTGGCCTGCTGTTCGCGACGATGTACTCCGTCGGCTTCGCCGGTGTCTTCTGGATCCAGAGCCAGGGGATCGACATTGCCACGGCGAACTTCGACAAGATGGTCTTCTTCCTCAACTTCGCCTTTAACGGCGACGCCATCACCGGCTACGTCGTCGCGGGCGCCATCGCCGGCGCGCTCTCGACGGTCAGCGCCCACATGATGGCCATCAGCGCGGCGGTCGCGAAGGACATCCGTGAGGTCGTCGCCCCCGACCTTCCGGAGACGACCGAGAGTCGGCTCGGCTACGCCACGATCATCGTGTCCGGCGTCGTCATCGCGCTAATCGCCCTGAACCCGCCCGCCTTCCTCGTGGTGAGCATCCTCTGGGCGTTCGCGCTCAGCGCGGCGGCCATCACGCCGGTCATCGTGCTCGGTGTCTGGTCCAGCCGGGTCAACGAGTACGGCGCGCTCGCGGCGAGCTTCGTCGGCGGCGCGACGGTCGTCGTCCTCTCGCCACACGTGTTCTCGAACGTGACCCTCGGCGTGGGGGGACTCACGGCGAAGATCGGCCTCGACGCCGCCCTGGTCGCCGTCCCCCTGTCGACGATCACCATCGCCGTCGTTTCGCTCGTGGCCGAGCGCATCGACGTCTGCGACGTCGACCGCGAGGCGAACCAGACGCTTATCAACCGAATGCACGGCTACCCCGAGGACGGGGTCGAGCGCTTCGGGAGCGCCTGGCCGCTCCTCCTGCTGGCCGCGGCGACGGTCCCGCTGCTCTGGTGGGGACTGCTCCCCTGGCCGGCCTGAGGACTCGCGGCTCCGCTGACGCTCTTTTGGTTTAAATAACGCCCCGCGATTCGCGAGATATCCCTTACCCCAGCGTCCGTGCGCCGTCGACGCCGGTATTCGTGCGCCGTCGCTTACTCCAGCGTCCGTGCGCCGTCGACGTCGACGGTCGCCGCGAAGACGTGGATGGCCGGGACGACGGTCTCGATCGCGCCGGTGTTGAACTCGTTGAAGAGCCCCTGCACGTCCTCGATGAGGGTGTCGTCGAACCCCTGCGCTCGGAGGTCGGCGGGCGCGAGTCGCGGGGTGTACGCCAGCGCGTCGACGTGGTCGGTCGCGACGCGGTCGGCGCGGTCGGCGGCCTCAGCGAATCCGTCACCCGTGAACGCCGATTCGAGGTCGTCCCACGCCCGCGTGAAGTAGTTCGGCCACTGGGCTAAACAGCGGTAGATGCTCGGGAGCCCCTCGTCGATGCCGTGGAACTCCTGGAGCGCCGCGGCCGTCCCCTCGGCTTCGGCCGGCACCTCGTCAAAGGGCACCATCGTCGGCGAGGCCCCTCGTTCGGCGTCGAGCCAGTCCGGGAACGGGGCCGTCGCCGCCCGATCGGGGTTCGCCGCCTGTCCGACCGGCTCGCCCGAGAGCGCCCGGTCCATCGTCTCGAACAGAATGGCGAGCCGGGGCGCGACCACGTCGAACGTCGCGAGTTGCGCGCGTAGCTCGGCGTACTCCGCCGGCGGGACGTCGACCGTCGCGCGTCGGTACGCCGGGAGGTCGTGGGTCCCCTCGACGGCCGTGAGCACGGTGTCGCGGTAGGCGACCGACGTGCGGGCAAACGCGCGCGTTTCGAAGATCGGTTTGACCTGCCCCCACGCGTACCGGCAGAACTCGGGATAGTTCGCCATCGTCGTCCGCCAGATCCAGTTGACGATGGGGGCGCGGAAGGTGTGCTGGATGTCGTCGTAGAGCCCGCGTTTCCAGCCCGTCGCCTCCGTTTCGTACAGCTGTTTCGTCGTGTCCATGTCTGTCCGGTCGGGTTCTTCCGTGAAAGGTGTTGACGTGGGGCGAAAACTTGTGACGGTCGCGGGCGAGGGGTTGAGTCGGTGAGATGCCAGTGGCCTCGTCAACGGGGTCGGCAGCGGCCGTGGTGGCAGGCGACTGCGACAGCGTTGCCAACGACGACAGCGACAGCGTTGCCAACGTCGACAGCGACGGCATCTCCAACAGCGACGGCAACCGTGACCGGATCGATAGCTACGGTAATTACGACCGCGACAGCAACGGCGACCACGACAGCGACAGCAGCGGCGACCGCGACAGCAACGGCGACCGCGACAGCGAAAGCAACGGCGACCGCGACAGCGACGTCACAGCCAGCATCGGCGACGCAACCGGAGGCTTATATCCCGACCTTCCGTAGTCCGGGTGACTGGACAGCATGACCGGCACCCAACCCGCCGATGACTCCGCGACGGACCGAGCGGCGTCGGCCACACCCGGAGGTAGTGGGGGCCCGACGGATCCGGATGACGACGCCGCCGTCGCCGACGCGGAGGAGCTCGTCGGCGACCTGGCGGAGCTACACGAGGACGTCGACTCGTCGGCAGCCCGCGAAAAGATCCGGGAGCTCACCGGGCTGATCAACGAGGCTCGGTGGCGGGGGCTCGTCGGGTCCCGCGTGCGGCGGTTCGGTGCGCGGGACGCCATCGAGGCGTTCATCGGTAGCGTCATCTTCGGCTCCCCGCTGCTCATCGAGGACGGCGTCTTCGACATCGCCGACTACCTCTTCGGATTCACGGTGTCCGGGATTCCCATCTTTCTCGTCGCGAACACCCTGTTCGTCGTGCTGATGACCTACGCGCTGGTCGAGTGGACCGGGCGCGATCGCGACGACACGCACTTCCTCCTCGGCGTGGTGCCGGTCCGGGTCGTGATGATCCTCGTGGTCTCCTTCGTCGTCGCCGCGGGCATGATGACCGTCTGGGGCCGGGTCGAGGGCTGGGCCCAGCCCACCGGCGCGATCGCGAGAGTCAACGTCATCTGGACGGTCGCCTCGCTCGGCGCGGCGCTGGGAGACATCGTCTCCGATACGGGGTCGGGACCGCCCAGGGGGACGCCAATCCGATCCGACGCGGCTGAGGTGAGCGAGTTGGCGGCGGTCGACGCCGGGGCGGTGCCGGAACGAGCCGAGGACCTGACCGACGGCGACCTCGTCGACGCGATCCTCGACGGGTTCGACGACCTCGAACCGCTCGTCACGGACCGCAAGGAGCAGCGCGAGGTCCAATTGATCCGCGAGCGCACGAGCGAGGCGGCGATGGATACGGTGTTCGGCGACCGGATCCGGAAGTACACCTCGCGGGACGTCGCGGAGTCGTTCGTCGGGAGCATCTTTTTCGCCATCCCGTTCCTCGTCGAGGACGGCGTCTACGACGTCGCCGCGTTCCTGTTGGCCTTCGAGGTCGGCGGCTTTCCGGTGTTCTTCCTGCTCAACACCGTGTTCATCCTGTGCATGATCGTCGCGCTCGTCTACTGGGCGGGCCCGCAGGACGTCGACGTGTCGCGGCCGATCTTCGGAGTCATCCCGCGCCGAATGGTCGGGATCGCCGTCGTCTCGTTCCTGACCGCCGCCGCGCTCATGACGATGTGGGGTCGGGTCGCGAACTGGCAGGAGCCCGTTGTGGCAGTTGCCCGGATCAGCGTCGTGTGGACGGTGGCGTCGTTCGGGGCGGCGCTGGGCGACATTCTGCCGGGGGAGAGCTCCGGGGACGATATTAATGATGACTTGGCTGATCTGGGGGAGATGATGGAAGAATACATGGCGTAGTCGGCGTCGTCACCGTTCGGTCGGTTGTGGTGTTTTGTGGGGCAACCCTGATCGCCGTCGTCTCCGGTTTCGAGTAAAGCAACCTCTGGTCGTTGTATCCGGACCGTTAGAAATCGTGACGGGCGCGACGGGATTTGAACCCGCGGCATCTTGGTCCGGAACCAAGTGCTCTGTCCGCTGAGCTACGCGCCCTCGTTGCTCAGTATCCCCGCAGTCGGTTTAACGCTTCTGACGTCGGACGAGCGTGGGCGAAACCGACCAACGTCGGCCGGGCGTCCCACCGGACCACAACAGCCGAACGCAGGGGCCGAGTACTGCAGGATGTTTTATGCACCCGGATTCGCTACCGGAGGTATGGAGTCGTTACGCGACCTCGGCCTCTCCAGCTACGAGGCGCGGGCCTACCGCGCTCTGCTCTCGCTCGGGACGGGGACCGCGACGGCCGTCGCCGAGGAGAGCGAGGTGCCGAAGGGGCGGATCTACGACGCGCTCGGCGGACTGGTGTCCCGCGGGATCGCCAGGGAACAGACGGCCAGCGAGCCGAAGCGGTACGTCGCCGTCGAGCCGGCGGTCGCCGTCGACAGGCTGGTGGAAGCGCGCACGCGCGAACTCTCCGAGCGGATCGAGGCCTACGAGGCCGGTCGCGACGACCTCGTCGAGCAGCTCTCCGGGGCCGAGCGGCCCGCGGAGGAGTTCTGGACCGCCGCCGTCGGCGCGGAGGAATCGATCGACCTCCTCTTCGAGCGTATCGACGCCGCCGAGGAATCCATCGTCGTCGCCGCCGACACCGTCTCCGGGCAGTACGACCTCCACGAGGAGGGCCCGGCGATGATGGACCACCTCCTGTCGGCGATGGACCGGGGCGTCGAGGTGTCGGTGCTGCTCTCCCCGCGCGTGTTCGAGGACGCGCTCGCCGCGATCGCGGACGACCGCGCGGCCGCGACCATCGCGCAGTCGCCGTTCGAGCTCCGGCTCACCGAGCAGGTGTACGGCAACTTCCACCTGATGGACGAACGCGAGGTCTGCCTGGAGGTGTCGGACCCGCTCGCGCCGGACCGGCTGTTCGGGCTACTCGACCTGCGGGACCCCTCGTTCGCGACGCGGGTCACCGAGGGGTTCGCGAACGTCTGGAGCCAGGCCGAACCGGTCGAGGACGTGTAGCGGCGGGACGTCGCGCTCGACGATACTCGTGCAGAGACTCCCGAAGCCAACGACGTACAGCAGATGCTACTCGACGAGTGAAGGGAAGACCATCGGAAAAATCGGTGGGAGATAAAAAAAAAAACCGGGCGACCCTGTACGGCTGGCGGAAGTGCGTTCGGCCGCGATTACGGCGCTTCGCCGGTTTCGAGGGTGAAGGAGTCGCGGGGGTAGGCGACGCAGGTGAGCGTGTACCCGTCCTCGATCTCGTTGTCGGAGAGCATCTCCTGGTTGTCGTGTTCGACGAACTCCTCGGCTTCGCCCTCCTGGATCTGTCCGGCACAGGAGACACACTGGCCCTGACGGCAGGCGTACGGGAGGTCCCAGCCGTGTTCCTCGCCCTGGTCGAGGATCGGTTCGTTGTTCGCGAGCTCGACCGTCTCGCCCTGCTTGACGAACTCGACCTCGTAGTACTCGACCTCGTCTTCGGGGATGTCACCGGGGCCGGCTTCCTCCTGGGCGCCCTCCTCGAGTTCGGCACCCTCGCCTTCGGCACCGCCGCCGGCGCCCGCGGGGATCGCGCCGCCGCCACCGCCGATCGAGCGGTTCATCGGTTCGGGGAACTCCGTCTCGGGGACCGTGGCCGCGCGCCGTTCGAGGACCTCCTCGGAGATGTCCTGGGCCGGCTCCCAGCCGGACCCCTGGATCGAGGAGAAGAAGGCGACGACCAGCACCATGGCCGTCGCGAGGACGAAAGCCAGTGGTTGTACCATGTGGACCGCTACGAAAGCGGAGTTTAAGGGGATTGTGATTCCTGCGAGTCGATCCTGTCCGTGGATTTATTTCGGGTTTGGTGGTCAGTTTCGGGCGAATGCTGCTGGGTCGTTCGTGGTCGCGACACCGTCGAAGTCCGCGGTCGCTCTCGTTTCAAAGTTGATCGATTAGACGTGGACGCTGCTGCGATCGACGGCAACGCGGACATCTTGAAAGCCCTCGGTCGTTCTTTATAGGCTAATTTAAACGGGTGAGACGGTCTTGCTCTCGACGGCAACGCAGACTCCTCGAAAGCCCTCGGCCGCTCGCTCTGCGCTGGTTAGAACAGGTGATACGGTGTTGCTCTTGACAGCAACGCAAACACCCAGAAATCGCTCGGCCGCTCTTGGTTATAAACTGTATTTAAAGGTGCAGACGCTGCTGCGCTTGGCAGCACCGCAGACTCCTCGAAAGCCCTCGGCCGCTCGCGGTCGCTGTCCCGAAAATCGGAGAT